>NZ_AKWZ02000001.1 GCF_000306235.2 Leptospira fainei serovar Hurstbridge str. BUT 6 | reverse complement strand
GAATAATTTCTACACGATGGAAATGCGCAAAAAGTTACAAAACCCGAAATCGAGAAAAATTTATGCCAAACGGTTTTCTTCGATTGAAGGCGTCTTTGGTGCAATGAAAGGATCTCGTGCAGGAAATAGATTCATGACAAAAGGATTGGAAAAAGTTTCTCTTGAATGGTCCGAAAGATGCTCCGCTCACAACATAGGAAAAATTTGCGGATTTCGGTATATTTAAACGATCTGCTACGGCAGTCCCTTCTTCTTTTTGCCATTCGCTTTAAAGAGGAAGAAGAATTTTCAGACAAACCAGGCCTCTTTTTCAACAGGCTCCCACCCAGGAAGGGTGGGCCTACGCCCCTCAAGAATTTGCAATATTTATAATGTTCGAAGAATGCCTTCCAGCTCTTTCTTTTCAGTCGGATCGGAACTTAGTTCTAACGCTTTTGTCAGGTCGCTCTTCGCTTCTTCCTTTTTACCGAGTTCCTTGAAAGCTATTCCCCTATAATAAAAGGCAGCTTGCGCATACCCTGTGCCTGGAGGATATTTTTCTAAATACAACGTAAACGTTTTTACGGTTTTCTCGTAGTTCTGCATTTCGGAATAAGTGACGCCTAGATTGAATAAAGCTCTATGTTGATTTTCTGTGGTGCGTTTTTCATCGGATGAGAAAGCCTTATAAAAGTAATTCGCAGCCTTAGCATATTCTCTCGCTTCGAAATAATATTCTCCCACTTTTAAAAGTAGTTTAGAATCTCCGGGATTCTTTTCTAACGAGGCCAAAAGGTCCCCTTCCTGGTCGCGTTTTGAATAAGCCTTCCTAAGAGTCTTCACGACCATTTTTGCGTCAGGCATGCCGCTAATTTTTTCGGTTATGCTACCGTTTCGATCCAGGAATAGAAGGGTGGGGTATCCGGAGACTTGGTATTTTTTTTTCAAATTGGGGAATCTGTCCCCGTCGAGGGAAAGGAGTACAAAACGTGATAACTCTGCCTGTACTTCTTTCTTAGGATAGATCTCTTTTTTTAGCGTTTTGCAATATCCGCACCAATCCGCATAGACATCGATAAAGATGGGCTTTCCTTCTTGTTTAGCCTTTGCGAAAGCTTTTTCTACGGACGACTCCCACTGTACTCCAACCGCAGCAATATCCGTAGAAACTACTGAAAATATTACGGAGAATAGTAGGATAAGAAATGGATTCCGTAGATTCATAAGTCGAACCTTATTATCAGACCTTTTTTCCAAAGTATCGGAATGAGGAATTCGGAAAAAGCCGGTTTTTTAGTTTACCCAAGGAAGTAAGACCGGAAATTCGAAGTTATCTCAAGGGGGAAAAATGGAATTTCTGCTTCAGCTCGAGGAAATCCTTAAGAAACGAAAGGCGGAACTCCCGGAAAAATCCTATACTGCCGACCTCTTTCGCAGCGGAGTTGATCGGATTCTGAAGAAAGTCGGAGAAGAAGCGGGCGAAGTGATTATCGCTGCAAAGAACGCCGATCAGAAGGAACTCACACACGAAGCCGCCGATCTTTTATTTCATTTGCAGGTTCTTTTAGTGGAAAGGGGACTTTCTCTTTCCGACATCGTTGCGGAGCTTAGAAAACGCCATTCTTAAGTCGTTCCGGTTCTTGCTCTAAATTCCGATTAAAGGTGCGATTTGATCTAGAGAATTCCTAAATCAGCACAATATTTGCCGAAACGATCCAGACCGGCTCTATCGGATTCGGTAATTTCGTAATGAAGTTCTTGCGTAAGATATTTGCGCACAAGTTCTTCGGGGAGACGGGTCTCCTTGGCGATTATATCTTCTATATGATCTTGTCCAAATTTCAACGAATCCATGAAGAAGGAATCCGGCAGTTCCAGCGGTTTTTTCGAGGCCCAAAGAGCGAAAATGAAGGAGGTCCCTGTCGTCTCGTACCACCAGCCAGCCAAATCTCGAACTTCATAAATTTCAGGATTCCACTCCGCGAACAATGCATTGTCGCCGAATAGCATATGCGATCCGCGACCGATGGAAATTTCTTCCTTAATTATCCTCGGATCGGTTGGAGAAACTTCAGGGAGATGTCCGGATTCATTATGAACCAAAACTCTCACCAGCGCCATACTAGTTCGCGAACCGTTATCAGTCAGGATTCGAAATGGAGGATAAGGTTCTTTTTTATTTTTAAAGAATTTTATGGAACGAACTTGTTCGGTGGCACAGACTCCGACTTTCATAGATACCGAAAGAACGTCGGCGTTTCTCAAGCATTCGATCGATGAAATAAGTCCTACGTCGATTAAACCTCGAAGCAAATAATCCTTTAAAAGGGAGGGATTTTCCGGCACCACTTTATGTTCCGAATGGTGCTCGAAGCCCCAAGTTAGGGGTCTTGCATTCAAGTGTTTAACGATACCGATTTTCAATCTTGATTTCCGAATCTGCTTCTGGAAGGGTTCTAATAGCCAAAAAACCAATTCATGGATTCCCAGCCAGAAAAATTAGCTTTTTCCTTTTCTTTTCAGAGTCGATTCTCGACTGTATTCCGAAATGGGAAAGTCCCGTCGGATATTAGAGATGAGCGAAAAAAATAAAATCGTAATTACCTTAAATTACGAGGTTCTTAACGCGGACCACGAAGATTTACGCGCATTCCTAAACTCTCATTTGGAAGGAAGTCCAACTCATGTGGTGTTGGATCTGAAGGAAGTGCAGGTTTTGACTTCTATCGCATTAGGGGCTCTGGTCGCCTTTGCAAACCGGCTTCGTAGCCAGGGAATGAAATTGGAAACGATTAATGTTTCCCCGAAATTACTAGAAATTATCAAACTCGTTTCCCTAGACCAGGCGCTCGGGATTCAATAATTCATGGAAGACACATTTTCTCATTTAGTCCAGATTTCGGACGAAGAGTTTCGATTCGTTAAAGATTTAATGTATCGGGAAACCGGTATTTTTTTGGCGGATCATAAGAAGATTATGGTCCAATCCAGACTGAATTCGAGAGCGCGATTTCATAAGATGGCGAGTGTCTCCGACTATATCCGAGCCCTTCAGGCCGATCGTAAGTTTTTCGAAAGCGAATTAACGGAACTTATTAATCGCATAACTACAAACAAAACGGATTTTTTTCGCGAGAATCATCACTTTGAATTTTTGAAAGACGTTTTTTTTCCCTCCGTCGAGGAAAAGGCGGCCAAAACTGGTAAGAAAAGCCTTCGCATTTGGTCAAGCGCTTCCTCTACCGGAGAAGAACCGTATTCGATCGCTATCACTTGCGCCGAATACTTCGCTTTTAAACCGGGTTGGGATATTAAGATTTTTGCGTCCGATATCGATACGAACGTCGTAAAGACCGCTCAGGACGGTGTTTATAAACCCGACAGACTCGAGCCGGTCAGCGAGTCGTTAAAGAAGAAATATTTTTTACGCGTCCGGGATTTGTCGGGAAGAGATGAAGATTTATATCAAGTCAAGCCTGAACTAAAGTCCATGATCGAATTTAAAAAAATTAATCTTCTGGAAACGCCTTATCCTTTCATAGAAAAGATGGATTGTATCTTCTGCAGGAATGTTATCATTTATTTTGATAAACAAACTCAGAAAAAGATTTTCGAAAATTTCGAACAGGTGCTTAAAGATCGAGGGCTAATGGTCATTGGACATTCCGAGACGCTATTCGGGATTTCAGAAGCTTATAAATTTCTCGGTCATACGATTTATCAAAAAAAGCCTAAAATTTAAGTCTGAATTTCCTTCACAGGCCTTATTATCAGTTGAACTTGAATTTTTCCGCGATTCTTCTAAGAGTTTCTGCGGTGCTTGAAAGTCCTTTCGAAGAAGTCGACATTTGTTCCGCACCTGACGCGGTATTTAACGTATGTTCGTTGATCTGAATGATGACTTGTGCGATTTCTCGGACAGCGCGCCGTTGCTCCGCGGTGGCTATTTTGACGGATTCCGATTCGGCTCCCACCTGATTGGCTTTCTGGTTCACAATCTTATTCACTTCCTCTTGTGACGAAGTGATCGAATAGAGTTTGTCCATCGCATCCGATACGCTATCCACATTGCGGATTATCGCATGAATAATCTCGGTAGAGGATTGAATTCCTTTTGCACCGGAATCTAATTCGGTATTATTCTTGGCGATCATCGATGAAATGGATTTAATCGATGAGGCTGTTTTTTCGGAAAGCTTGGAAATTTCCTCAGCAACGACTGCAAATCCTTTTCCGGCTTCTCCCGCACGGGCCGCCTCTATCGCCGCATTTAGTGCGAGTAATTGCGTTTGATCGGAAATATCATTAATGATTCCTACGATGGCTTTCATTTCTCCTGAGGATTTGAGAATGTTTGCGATCATATCCGTCATTCCGTTCAGAGATTCTTCCCCTTTTTTTGCCTGAGATGATATCGATTTAGCGATTCCTAAAGTACTTTGAATTTCTTCGCCTATCTTTCGAACGCTTTCCGAAAGCTCCGATATTTTGGCGTGAAAATCCGAAATATTCCTATACTGATTTTCGGTCGTTCCTGAAATCGTTTCCATTCCCGCCGACATCTCCTCGACGGTAGCGGACATTTGCTCCGTGGATGCAGCCGTAGATTGAGCGGAATTGGAAAAGTTCTCCGAATTCGCGGATAAGGCTTCGGCGGAAGATGCAAGCTCGGAAGACACTTTCTGTATCTCTTTTAATGAATTTTTTAGACCGTTTAAGAATGCGTTCGTATCCCGGCTTAGATCTCCGATTTCATCGTCATGGATGATATCTAAATCTTTACTAAGGTCTCCTTGTGACATGGATTTGAAAAGATTTCGCGCCTCTTCCAAAGGTTTCAGGCGAGTCGTTAATAATCTGGAGAGAAACAAAATAGATACGACTAGAAATATTGCCGCAAAGGCGATAATCTTATATAACATCGAGTGGACGACGTCGGCAAGTTCGTCCTTCGATACCACCGCAGCAACTAACATCCCATATTCTTCAATCCTATAAACGGTCGCAATTTTTTCTTTCTTAAAGAAATATTCGGTATGTTGGTCCGTTTTCAGGGACAACATGCGGCGTCCCCATTCGGTCTTTGATAAATCCAATTTCATAATCAAAGACTTGTCAGGATGTCCTACGACAACTCCTGCCGAATCTACAATTGCGATATAACCGTCGGCTCCGATTTTTACGTCTTTAACGACCGCTTCCGTTACCGAGTTCAGAGAGAGTGCGAATCCCAAAATTCCTACGACTTTTTTTCCATCCATAATCGGGACAGTAAGAAGCGTTACAGGTTCCTTCGTAATCGGGGATTGTCCTACTTTACTTAAAAAAGGTTTTCCTTGCAAGGACGCTTGGATGTTTTCATCAAATCCCTTTTTTCCCCAGCGAAAGTTAGACCCCTTTCCGGTCGCATCGGCGAATGTCAGTGGATTTTCCTCGGGGGTGGAAAAAAACGCATTCTCATAGACGGCAAATTTACTATTAAGGTCGGCTAACATCGGATTCAAAACGGCACGATCTTGGCCGGCAGCGGCTTTTATGACCGTAGATTGGTTGGCGATGAATTTTGCTAAATTGAATTGTGTATCGAAGAAATCCTTTATTTCCCGAGAACTTACGCGGGAGACTTTTTTCATTTCGTCAATGTATGTTTCTTCAATATAGCTCTTTGCAGTAAAATAAGCGAATGAGGATAACGCCGCAGTTAAAAGGATAACCGTAGCGCTACTGGAAAATAACAAAATTAGTTTTAAACTGTTGCGTCGCATTGGTACTCTTTTAGAATTATAACCGGAAATAGAAATTTAATGATACATATTATAGACGAAAAGAAATAGCTAATGCATACTTTCTATATCATTCAAAAAAGACGATATGGAATTGATATTTTCATATTTTGAATTTGTCGGTGATATTCTTTAAGGTTTCGGCAGTTGTGGCAAGATTCTGCGCCGATGATGACATTTGTTCCGAGCCAGAGGCGGTATTGAGCGTATGCTCGTTTATTTGGGTGATTACTTGCGTTATTTCTCGTACGGCGCGTTTTTGCTCGCCGGTTGCAAGTTTGACTGATTCCGCTTCCGATCCTACCTTATCGGCCTGATTGTCGACGATCTGGTTGATTCCCTCCTGGGCAGAAGTTATTTCATAAAGATGGTTCATTGCCTCCGCGACCGAATCGACGCTTTGAATGATGCTGTGTATGATTTCCACGGAAGATTGGATTCCTTTAGCGCCGACGTTCAGTTCGGAATTATTTTTATTGATCATATCTCCGATAGATTTGATTGAAGAAGCCGTTTTAACTGAAAGCTTGGAAATTTCTTCGGCCACTACTGCAAATCCTTTTCCCGCTTCGCCCGCTCTTGCTGCTTCGATGGCGGCATTCAAAGCAAGCAGTTGAGTCTGATCGGAAATATCGTTTATGATTCCGATAATTGCGGTCATTTCGCCCGAAGATTTAAGAATGTTGCCGATCATTCCGCTCATTCCTTTAAGCGACTCTTCTCCTTTCCGCGCCTGTGTTGAAATCGATTTTGCCACTCCGAGCGTTCCTTGAATTTCCGATCCAATCTTTCGAACTCCTGCCGATAGCTCTTTGATTTTGGAATGAAATTCAAGAATATTCTTATATTGTGTATCCGTAATCGAAGATATGCTTTCCATTCCTGCCGACATTTCCTCGACCGTTGCCGACATTTCTTCGGAAGATGCGGCCGTCGATTGGGCTCCCGAAGCGAATGCTTGGGATGAACCGGTCAATTGTTCGGCAGCTGCACCCAATTCTAGAGCGATACGTTGGATTTCGCGTAGCGAGGATCGCAAGCTGCCGATAAACGTATTCATTTCTAAGCTCATCGTTCCGATCTCGTCGTTATATGCGGCTTCGACATTGGTAGTCAGATCACCTAAGGCCATCGACTGAAAGACCTTGCTCGCCTTACTCAGAGGGCCTAACCGTCTTTTTAATAGAAAATAGAGGACTGAAAGAGCGATAATTGCGGTCAATGTCGAGGCGGCGAGTATTGCGAGAAGCATTCCTTTGAATGAACTCCAAATTTCATCCTTCGGAACGATTACGATGGCTAAAGTATCCCAATTCTTGAGACGGAAGAGGGTCGCATATCGCTCCTGACCTCTAAACTCGAATTCCATCATTTCGCCGGACGTCAAAGTTAATAATTTTTTTCCATAAGTGGTCTCTTTCGTCACATCCAAATTCAGGATCATGTCTTTTTTAGGGTGCGCGTACAATATTCCGTCCGCAGTAATCGCCGCCAAATACCCTTGTTGGCCTATTTTATAATTCTTAATTACTTTTTCCGAAAGTGATTCCAAGGAGACGGCCAGGGCCACGATTCCGATTACTTTCCCCGCATCCATTACTGGAACGGTGAGCAACGATACCGGTAATTTTGTGATAGGAGAACGGAGAGGCTTTCCTAAGTGAAATTTTCCTTCTAAGGCCGCCTTAATATTCGGAATGTTTTGCTCCCTTAACCCTAAGCGTAATCCGGTACCTTTTTCCAAAGCATCCGTGATCACTAACGGATCTTTTTCGATCGTGGTAACGAATACATTCTCGTATGCGCCGAATTTTTGGAGAACTTCCTTGTACAATGTCTGAGCGATCGGCTTTCCGCTGCGAATGGTTTCCTTGGTTCGGGGATCTTCAGCCAGAATTTCCGCGACTCTTAACTGGGTATCGTAAAAGTTTTCGATTTCCAACCCGGCGGATTGGCTTACGCTTCTCATTTGAGTGAAGTAAATTTCTTCGATCTGATCTTTTCCGACGCCTAAGGCCACTCCGGAAATCGTTACTACAAGAATGGCGATAATCGAAATGCTATAAGCGAGCAGGATAAATATCAGACTTTGACGTTTCATATAATATTATTTATTAAGACGACCTGTTTTGAAGATAATTTCGGGAGAGTCAATTATTTGTTCTTTCTTGAATAATCCGTACCATTAATTCTTACGGTTTTACTTTCGATTTAATGCGCTATTGGCTCTTTTAATACCATCGTTTCGCTTTACAGTTGCCCCTAAAAGCCGATAAAGGGATGTTGGAACATAAATTGGAACCGGTCCATTACTCCGTCCTTTACCGCGAGATTCTTTCCTTCTTTCTAGACGTTTTCGCACCAGATCAGGAAATTCTTTTTCTAGATGGCACTGCGGGTGAAGGGGGACATTCCCTTCTCCTTTTAGAAAATTTTCCCCGCGCAAATATTATTCTACTAGATCGGGACTCGGTGATGCTATCCAGAGCAAAGGCCCGTTTAGAAGGATTTCACGATCGTACTCATTTTATTGAGGCGAATTTTTCCGAAGTGGACGGGGAATTTCTTCGCGAAGCGGGAATAGGTCGACAACCGGACGGCATTCTTCTGGATTTAGGAATTTCCACATTTCATCTCTTACATGCCGGGCGCGGCTTCAGCTTCAGGGAAAACGAACCGTTGGACATGAGGCTTTCCGCAAGTGGAGGCATATCCGCGGAAGATGTGATTAATACGTATCCGGACAAGGCTCTTAGTAAAATTTTCTATGAATATGGAGAAGAGCGTTGGACCAAGAAAATCGTGGAAGCCGTGCTGGAACGGAGAAGACACGGTCGGATTTCCTATACCGGTGAATTAGCTCAGTTAATCTCTAGAGTGATTCCCCGAAAATTCTGGCCTCCGGGACGTCATCCTGCGACCAGAGTTTTTCAGGCCTTGCGGATAGAGGTGAATCAGGAATTACTTCATATAGAGTTCGGCTTATCCAAGCTTCTTGAAGTGCTTGCTCCCGGCGGGCGGTTTCAAGTCATCTCATTTCATTCTTTGGAAGATCGGATCGTTAAGAATAAGTTTCGCGATTACGCCCGTTTGTCGGACGCTAAAGTTGTGACGAAAAAACCGGTTCTTCCGGGGGAAGAAGAGATGCGCGAAAACAATGCATCTCGATCCGCTAAATTGAGGGTCATAGATAAACTTCTTCCGTCCGATACTATGGATATAGAAGAGGAGGAAGACGAAGAAGAATGAGTCGAATCGTTGAATTTGCGGACCATCGAATCTGGAGAGACTTGTCATTTTTAGGACTGATTTTTTTAAAAGTAGCTCTTCCTTGCTTTTTCTTATTTTTATTCGTTTGGCAAAACGTGCAAGTAGCCAGGTTGAATCGAGAACTGGCTCTCACTTCCCAATCTAAAGAACTGCTTTTAAAGAAAAACGACGATCTTAAAATCGGAATGGCTACTTATACTTCTGCCCGCCGTATCGAAGCATTATACAGGAAAACGTATCATTACTTGCCGATTACCGTGGGGGATAGAATTATTACCGTAACGCTCCCTCCGGAACGAAACGAGACCGATCTTGAAACTTTCCGTTCTCCTTGAAGCATTTCCCGGGATAAAAGTTTTATCTCCCTTTTTCGACGATTCTGAAGAAGTTATCTTTGCTCGCACGGATTCCCGTCAACTTTCCGAACAGGATCTGTTTTGCGTTCCGAATTCCTTGGGGATTAAAGGAATCGAATACGCCGCCGAATCGATCGGACGCTTTCTTTTGTTTCAAGATGGGACTCAAATTCCGGATCTTCCGAATAAGATCATCTTAACGTCTCCGCAAGATCCCGAAAAATATGCGGGAAAAATCGCCTCCTTCCTTCTCGGGAATCCATCCGAATCTTTGAAAGTGATCGGCATTACCGGAACAAACGGAAAAACGTCTCTTACTTATATACTTGCTTCATTGGGTGAAGCAGTTGGAGCGAGCTGTGGCGTTATCGGAACCGTAGGGGTTAGGTTTAAAGGAAAGAAAAAAGATACCGGTTATACTACTCCGGATGCGTGCACACTCCAAGAGATTTTAAAGGAAATGTTGGATGCAGGAATCGAATACGTCTTCATGGAAGCCAGTTCACACGGTCTGAAATTAGGTAGAACCGACGGTGTTCGCTTTATTGCAGGTGTTTTTACCAACCTCACTCAGGACCATCTAGACTTTCATTCGAACATGGAGGATTATCTCCGGAGTAAAAGTCTACTCTTCCAGTCCTTGAAGACCGAATCGGGAGCGTTCGGAGTTTTAGATCTAGCTTCACCCGGTGGCTCGCAAATGTTTAACTTGATCCGTAAGGGCCGTCCTGACTTGAAACTCTTTGCGATTTCCGACGAGAACGGCGAACTGAAAATCTCAAAAGAAGAATTTTCACTGCAGGGCACCGAATACGATTTCGAAATCCCGCCGGTATGGGGTGGTCGAGCTCGAATTCATACGAACTTATTAGGCGGGTTCAATATTCGTAATACGGCTTTGGCTCTGACTACGGCTTTAGGACTTGGTTGGCCTCGAAATTCTCTGCTGGAAGCTCTTCGTTCTATTCCGCAAATTCCCGGAAGGTTCCAGCTATACTATAGTCCTGATCGGTCAAGAATGGCGGTGGTAGATTATGCGCATACCCCGGATGCTCTTGAAAATATCTTAAAGAGCGTTCGGGAATCGAAACCTAAGGAATTAATCGTTTTATTCGGATGCGGCGGAGACCGTGATCGGACGAAGCGGCCTCAAATGGCTCGAATTGCGGAGAGACTTGCGGATAAAGTCATTCTGACTTCGGATAATCCCAGAACTGAGAACCCCGAGGCAATCTTGGACGAAATACAATCCGGTTTTTCGGCCGGGTTTACTCCGTTCCTTCGCGAAACGGATCGGGCCGTGGCTATTCGGCGAGGGATCTCCGTTTTACGCGAAGGAGGTTGTCTTTTGGTCGCCGGTAAAGGACACGAAGACTATCAGATCGTCGGAAAAGAAAAACGTCATTTCGACGACGGCGAAGAGATACAAAAAGCTTGGCAGTTTTCCGAATCAGGACGATAGGTTTAAGAGATCTTCCGATTCGGACCAAGGGGACTATGTTCTATTACGTATACGAGTATTTTTTCCGGGAATGGGATTCCCTTCGTATTTTCAGCTATGTAACCTTTCGCGCTTTGATGGCCGGCTTAACGTCCATGTTCATCACCTTTTGGTTCGGCGGAAGGATGATCCGTTTTCTGTATGGATTGAAATTTCGTGAAAGCGTCAGAGATGACGGTCCTAAATCTCATAACGCGAAATCGGGAACTCCCACGATGGGCGGCTTGATGATTGTAGGCGCTTTGCTTTTATCCGTATTGCTCTGGGGAAACCTCAAAAATTTAAACGTGCTCCTTTTATTAGCCGGCGCCGTATTGTTTTCCGCGCTCGGATTCGGGGACGATTATATGAAATCGGTAAAAAAGATCAAAGGAGGAATGAGAGCTCGAACCAAATTCGTTTTATCGATTCTTCTTTCGGCCGGTTTCTGTGCTGTCTATTTCTATTATACGGGCGAGTCTCACGGAGGTTCTTCCGGCAGAATTCCGTTTCATTTAACGGATTTATTCCTACCTTTTGTGAAAGGACCCGTTCTCGCGCTCGGTATCTTGGCGATTCCATTTTCAATTTTAGTAATTCTCGGCGCCTGCCATGGAGTCAATCTGACAGACGGTTTGGACGGGCTTGCCGGAGGAACGGCTTGCATTGCGGTGACGACTCTTGCGATCATTTCTTACGTGTCAGGAACTCCGGTCGCCGCTAATTATTTAAATATTCCTTATTTACCCGGAGCTCACGAATATAGCGTTTTCCTTTCCGCGTTGGCCGGAGCTCTTATCGGTTTTTTGTGGTTCAATACTCATCCGGCTCAAGTGTTTATGGGGGATACCGGATCTCTTTTTTTAGGTGCCACAATCGGAATGACTTGTGTGATGCTCAAAAAAGAAATCTTACTCGTGATACTAGGCGGGATCTTCGTGGCCGAGTCTTTATCAGTAATTTTGCAAGTAGGTTCTTTTAAATTAACTAAAAAAAGAATTTTTAAGATGGCTCCTTTGCATCATCATTTCGAGTTGGTTGGGATTTCCGAAACGAAAGTAGTTATTCGTTTTTGGATCGTAGCCGTCATTTTAGCGATCATCTCACTTTCAAGTCTGAAAATTCAATGAAAGAATTAGGGCGTAGATGGAGGGAATTCTGGGAGTCGCCCGGGGCTCCTTTCGATCCGCCCATGGTAGGAACGATCTTCCTACTTTTACTGTTCGGAATTTGCGTAATGTATTCCAGCTCTTCTATTACGGCATGGAGAGATTTTCACGATTCCGAGTATTTTTTAAAAAAACAAGCTCTTTGGGCGATCATCGGAATTCTTGTTTTTTTCTTTTTCGCAAATTTCTCCTACCGTCGTTTGGAGCGATTCGCATTGGCCGGCATCATAGTAAGCATCATACTTCTCATCCTGGTATTTATTCCGGGAATCGGAAAATCGGTCGGAACCTATTATGGAAGAAACTTCCATCGTTGGATAGGCATCGGACCATACCAGCTTCAACCGTCGGAGATCGCAAAGCTTGCTGTGGTGATTTATCTCTCCGCTATGATTTCCAAATTGAAAGATAAGGAAAATCGAGAACCGAAAAAGTTTTTAATTCCCGGCGCTCTACTTCTCTCCGTTCTCGTTTTAATTCTCGCTGAGCCCGCATTTGGAACGACGATGGAGATCCTATTCGTCGTCTTAGCGTTCGTATTCCTTTTCGGATTTCCGTTTCGTAATTTACTTTTAGTAGGTTTGGTATCCCTCCCGCTCGCTTATTTACTGGTTGATCGTGTCGGCTACCGAAAGAAGCGGGTGGAAGTTTGGCTAGATCCGTATAAATTCCGTTTTGATGAGGGACATCAATTGGTGACTTCGTTTAGGGCATTTTTGGACGGAGGATGGTTCGGGAATAAACTCGCGAGCGGATATGCTCACCGATATCTGACTTACAGCCATACGGATTTCGTATTGGCTACCTTTGTGGAAGACTTCGGATTTGTCGGCTTCCTTTTCTTTTTCGGTTTGGTTCTGTTTCTTTTGTATCGAACATACGTGTTATTAAAGAAAGTTTCGGACCCGTTCGGTTTTTACCTAGGAGCGGGCCTTCTGTTTATTCTCGGCACACAGTTTGTGATTAATAGTTATGTGGTCACGGGATTATTTCCGATCACGGGGATCAGTCTCCCGTTTATGAGTTACGGCGGGTCCTCGCTACTTGTTGTTCTGGCGGCTTTCGGAATTCTTGTCAATATTACTAGAAGAGAAAACCTAGGCGTATGAGATCCGTCTTAATCGCGGCCGGCGGGACCGGCGGTCATATTTCTCCGGGAGTCGCGTTGGCGGAAACACTGATCGCCGCCAAGATACCGTCCTTCGATATCGAAAAAATTTATATCCATTCTCTTTATCGAAACAAAGATAACCCTGACCTTAAACAGGCCCCTTGCGAAGTTCTATGGCATAATACTCCGAATTTATCCGGGAATTTTTTATTCTTACCGTTCCACTATATCTATCAATTGTTAAAATCCTGGATACAGTTCTCCCGTCTCGGGGTGGACGCGGTGATCGGGATGGGGGGATACTCCAGTTTTCCCGCTCTTCTCTACGCTCTAATATTTCGTAAAAAGATTTTTCTATGCGAACAAAATTGCATTCCAGGGAATGTTAACCGAATCTTCTTTCGCTTTGCCGACAAGGTCGCCTTTAGCTTTCCTCCTCGGGATACTAAGCTTTCTTGCCAATGGGAAATTTTAGGAAATCCGCTCCGAAATAAGACCGTTCCGAAACTCGCATTAAAATTCAGCGATAAATGGGATCCGAAAAAGAAGAAGCAGTTCAATGTTTTAGTTATGGGTGGTTCGCAAGGCGCTCGTCAAATTAATAATATAGTCGTCAATCTAATGAAACATGAAATGATTCAGGAAAGATTTCGTTTCCGCATGTTGACAGGAACGGCTCTATACGACGAGGTTTCCAAGAAAACCAAGACCGCGGATTTAATTTCATACTCCGATAATATGGCGGAGCATTACGAATGGGCAAACTTAGTCATAGCTCGCTCCGGATCCGGAGTACTTTCCGAATGTGCCGCATTCGCCCTTCCGATGATTCTAATTCCCTATCCCTTTGCGAAAGACGACCATCAAACCGCTAACGCAAAATACATGGAGGGGAATGGAGCAGCGGTTGTGATAGAACAACGCGACGAGGACGAGAGTAAGCTCTTTAAAATTCTTTCCGACCTCACGGATGACCCGAAAAAGTTAAATGATATTTCAGTGAAATCTTTGGAGTGTTCTCATGTCGATGCTGCAGAGGATACCGTTCGATTCTTCTTCGGAAAGGATTGATGTCCGGATTTAATTTTTCCAAACCCGATTTATCATTTTCTAAACCTTTTTTCCTTGGCATCGGCGGATCCGGAATGTCTAGCCTCGCACACATTCTACTCGATATCGGGTTGCCTGTTGTCGGCTACGACGGAAAGAAAAGTCCCACGACGAAAATATTGGAAGAGAAGGGCGCGATAATCTATTCCAAATCCGACGAAATTCCGGACCGATTCGATGCGGCCATTTACTCTTCCGCAATTCGATTGGATGAACATCCGATTGCAAAAGTCCTGAACGATCGTGGAGTTCCCTTCTTTCATCGGTCGAAAGTGTTACATGATTGTTTCGCTTCACAAATCGGTATTGCGGTAGCCGGTTCTCACGGTAAGACCACTACCACCGCTATGACGGGGTTTCTTTTGGATTCAGTCGGCTTGAAACCTTCCGTAATGGTAGGAGGAGAAGTCGCGTTTTTGGAAGGAAAAGGGGGAAGATTCGTGCAAGGAAAATATGCGGTTTTTGAATCCGACGAGTCGGACGGTACGTTTTTGAATCATGATGCGCCTATCCGTATATTAACGAATATTGATGAAGATCACCTGGACTATTATAAGTCGAGGAGGAATCTTTTGGAAGCGTTTGCGAAGTTCGTCGATAAGACACGAAGGCGTATTATTCTAAATTTGGACGATCCCGGTATACGGGAATGTATTCCTTTGGTTCGATCTAGAAAAACGATATTCGGATTTTTCGAAATCGACTCCGAACATTGGAACAAAGAAAAAAACGGGTCTTCCCTAGAAAGGAAATTCGGCCTGGAAGTCGATTCAGTGATCGCATATAAGATCGAAAAAGGTCGTTTAACGTTTCTTTATAATGGTAGTGAGATTTCTTTCAGTTCCAAGTTTCCTGGAGCCCATTATTTGCGAAATTCTTTGGCGGCGATTATGGCAGGTATAGAGGTCGGTATATCCGCCGAAGATGCAGTGCGATCAATTTCCGCCTATTCTGGCGTTAAGCGAAGGCTGGAATACTTAGGATCCGTAGACGGAGTCGACGTCTATGATGATTACGGTCATCATCCGACCGAAGTGAGAGCGGTGCTTTCTTCAATGGCGGAAATGTCCGATGGGAAAGGAAGAACGGTCGTCCTTTTTCAGCCTCATAGGTTCACTCGAACACAAAATTTATACAAAGAATTCGCGGAGAGTTTGGAGTCGGGAGAGATCGTATATCTTCTGCCGATATATTCCGCGGGGGAAAATCCGATTCCCGGGGTAAGCTCCGAATTGATCGTAGAAGCTATGAAGAGAAAACCGATTCTTCTTTCCGATGACGTCAAAATGGGATGTGCCGAGTTACGAAAGTTTCTTCGATCCGGTGATAAGCTAGTCACGCTCGGGGCCGGGAATGTTAGAGATTGGGGAATGGAATTTTTATCCTAGTCGGTTCGGTGATCTTAAAATTAGGCCTGTTCGTTTAACGAAATTTCCGAAATCGCTTCCTTCCGGTTAGGAGCGTTGACGAAGTCAACACGACAATCCAGCGAATAGCCCCGACTACTTGAAGGCATTTTTCGGATTTTCACCAACGTAATTCCAGTGGCCCATTTTTCTATCCGTTCGCGGTTCGGATTTTCCGTAGAGGTGAAGGGAATACCTCGCATCGGACATATATTTTAACCATTGCTCGGAATCGGGAGCAAAGTCTTGCCCTAAAATATTCTTCATGGAACTATCGGAACTTAAAATAAAATTCGGAATGGGTAAACCGACGAGCATCCTTACTTGTAATTCGAATTGGGAAACCGAAGCCGCGTCTTGGGAAAAATGTCCCGAATTATGCGGTCGTGGGGCGAATTCGTTTAATAGAAATGTGTCGCCTACTATAAAGAATTCTAATCCGAAGACTCCGACATAATCGATTCCTTCCGCTAAACGGACTGCGGCGGCAACCATTGCATTTTTGGTCTTTTCCGAAAATTCTCCCGGATGAATCGTTAAGTCCAGAATATGATTTTTATGTACGTTTTCGGACGGAGAAAAGCAGAATGATTTTCCGTCTCGCGATCGGGCGAGGATCACTGATGCTTCCTTGTCGAAAGAAGCCCATTCCTCCAAAATAAGATCCAACGGTTCGGTACCGAGCGATCCCGCCCAAAATCGGAATTCTTCTCTAGTCCTATATTTCGTTTGCCCTTTCCCGTCGTAGCCGAACGTAGAAGTTTTCAATACCGCAGGAAATTTACATTTTTCCGCAGCCGCGACCGCATCCGACTTATTCGCAATCGGATAAAAATCGACCGTCGGTAGGCCTAAATTTCGAAACGTCGTTTTTTCCCTGATTCTGTGTTGAGCGATCCGGATACACTCCGGTCTCGGGGATACGATGAGTCCGGTCTCTTTCGAGAAATTTTCGATGAGAGTCAATTCGCTATTTGGAATATTCTCAAATTCAAATGTAACAGCGTCAACGCTTCCTAAAAATTTTCGAAGGGATGTTTCATCTTCGTAAGGAACTACTACTTCTTCGGCTCCAGCCAAGGCCGCAGGTGTGTTCCGTTCCGGGGAATAAACGGAGACTCGATAGCCCATTCTAATCGCCTCCTGGGCAAACATTCTTCCGAGTTGTCCCGAACCCATGACGCCTAATCGAGCGGGAGGAAATAGGGCTTTATTCATATTAATTGATCGTTTTTAGACAAGGCTTCTTCGCGAATTTTATCCCGGTATGCTTCTAACTTTTTAGCAAGGTTCTCGTCATGAAGCGAGAGAATTCTTGCAGCCAATAATCCTGCGTTCTTGGCTCCGGCGGAGCCGATCGCAAGAGTTCCGACGGGAACTCCTCCAGGCATCTGAACGATGGATAAAAGACTATCGAGTCCTTTTAAATTGGAAGATTTGACGGGAACTCCCAAGACGGGCAGGGTTGTTAGGGATGCTACCATTCCGGGTAAATGTGCGGCCCCTCCGGCTCCGGCGATGATGATTTCGAAACCTCTAGATCTTGCGCTCTTGGCAAAATCCATCATGATCTCCGGTGAACGATGAGCCGAGATGATTTCCTTATGCGAGGCGATTCCCAACTCTTGAAGAATTGTGACGGCTTCCTTCATCGTTTCCCAATCGGATTGACTACCCATAATCACTGCTACTTTCGGTTTCACGCTTGCAGGGTCCTCCGGAAACCGTACGGGGGCAAGCCGGAAACGATCTTACTCAATCTTTGAAACCGAATTTAATGCTTCTGCGACTCTCTCAAGCTTCATGCCGCGCGATGCTTTTGCCAATATGTACGATCCTTCCGGGACATTCTTTCTAACCGATTCGAGTAGGGAATGAAGACCTTCTTCGTCTCCTGAGAATGAGAATGCCGTTCGGGAAGGAGCCGCCTTGCTCCGAAATCCTTTGAATGTGGAAATAGAACCGGAACCGAAAGTGAAGATTCCTTTACAGTTGGAAAGAGAGGCTGCGAATTTTCCGATTTCAGTATGAAACTTGGAGGAATAAGATCCTACTTCTTTCATATCTCCCAAAATCGCATAGAATCCATCGACGCCGGAAAGCTGGGAACAGGCTTCCAAGGACGAGAGCATAGATTCTCGATTGGCATTATAAGTGTCGTTTAGAATGCGATACGTCCCTTCCTGAAGGTCGAGTCGTTTATCTTTCGTTCTAAAATTACGAATTCCTTGTATGATCCAATCTACCGGTGTCCCTATTTCCTCTAAAGTCGCGATACATAGGGATAAATTTTCCAGTAACTTAGAACCTGGAAGATTCCAGTTTAAAATCGTATCGGATATCTCTAGTCTAAAGCCCTCTCGTAAAGTTTCCAAGATTTTGATCCGAGAAGTTAACGAAACAAATTTCAGTTTAACGCCTGCCTTTCGAGCTTTCTTAGATAAGATTCTTTTGTATTCCCCCGTTGCAGGATAAAAAACGATTCCGCTTTTCGGCATTCCATCCATCACTTCGGCTTTTGCTTTAGCGATCCCTTTTCTCGAACTGAAGAATTCGATATGAGCGGTACCGATAGTCGTAATAATCGCTAATTGCGGTTTTGCCATCGAAGATAATCTGGATATCTCGTCCTTCGTGTTCATTCCCATTTCGCATATTACATATCGCGTCTTGGGTCCGATTTGAAATAAGGTGAAGGGTACGCCGATTTCGTTATTATAATTTTTTTCGGTTACGACTAGAGACTCTTCCAAAGGAGCCAGGCAGGAACCTAAGATTTCCTTCGTAGTCGTTTTACCGCTGGAACCAGTTACCGCAATTACGATCGGCTTAAATCTGGATCGATGAAAGGCGGCCAATTTGCCCAACCCGATCAATGTGTCCTTAACGAATATGGCTTTCTCTTTGTCCGCCTCCGAAAGTTTTTCCAGGATCGTATGCTCGTATTCGCAAAGAAAGTGAATAGCTCCCTTGGAAAGAGCGTCCGGGATGAAATCATGGCCGTCACGATTTCCTCGGAGAGGCACGAATAGCGAGCCGGCTTCGCACATTCCCGAGGACGTGGTGACGGATAGAATCTCGGATTCCTGTGCAAAGGAAAACTTGGATGGGGAAGAAAGAACTCGTCGAACGGTTTCCGGATCGTATTTGAAATCGGATCGCATAGGCACCAGAATTCAAGATCCCCATTACGGACGGTAGTCGATTTTTGGAAAAAATCGTCTTGCGAAAGCGGAGAAAACCACATTCAGTATTTTCGATGCGAAAGACAAAGACATTGATCGTAGGGTTGGGAAGAATTGCCGGCATCTTAGAGAAAGATCCCCTTCGGCAAAAACCCTGCACTCACGCCGGCGTCCTACTTTCTGCTTGGGGCAAAAAGAATTTTGAAATTATCGGCGCCTTGGATCTTAACCGGGAAAAGCGGGAATTGTTTCGCAAGCAATGGAAGTTTCCGACGGATCGTATTTTTTCCGATTTAGATTCGTTCGCAAAGATTCGAAATATTCCGGATCTTACTATAATTGCGACTCCTACTGAATCGCATTATCTCGATGCTTGTTCCGCAATCCGATTCGGAAGTAAAAACCTGCTGGTGGAGAAGCCCGTTTGCGAAACGTTTCTTCAGGCAAAATCTCTCGAAAAATTGGCAAGGAAAAACGAAGTCAGAATCTGGGTAAACCACGAGAGACGATATCATCCGAAATATTCTTGGGCAAAGTCCGTCTTGGAATCGGGTAAATACGGTACGATACGGACCATTCGGGCTTCCGTTTTAACATCCGCCGCCAACCCTGGACGAGCATTTCATGACAGAACCGGACCTTTGTTTCATGACGGAACGCATGCGATAGATTTAATTTACTGGTTATTGGGAAAACCGGATCGGGTTCGCTCTAGTTTACGAAAACGAAACGGAGTTTCCGTCGAAGATAGAGCGGTTGCCTTTTTGGAATATGATTCCGGGCCGATCGTATTCTTAGAAGCCGGAGGAAGTCGTAACTATTTTCAGTTTGAAATGGATATTATGACGGATTGCGCTCGAATGATTCTCTCAAACGACGGTTTTAGTCTCTTCGAATCCAAAGCTTCCCGTAAATACAAAGGATTTAATAGTTTGACGGAAGTCTCGTTTCCGGAAAAATCTTCCATCGGACCGAATCCCTTTGAAAATCTCTACGCGGAAATCCGATCCGTTCTTGCGAATAAATCGGATCGTATAACCGGAGATATCCGAGAGAATTTGGGAATTATGGAACTCCTAGATCGGATCAAGACGAAGGCGGATGTCCGGATGGTATCGGAACCTGAATAGGATCTATGTCTAATTCTTCCTCCACTAAGAACGGAAACAATCTTCCAAAATATTCGGCGAGCGGCAGATATTACAGAGGTAGCTGGTTTCTTTGGAAGAAAATTTTCAGTCTTCTTTGGTATTATAAATTCGCGAGGCTTTTTCTACCCTCCTATCGGAATGAGGAAAAGGAAACGGAGTTCTTTCAGAATTTAGGGCGAGAGTGCCGGGAATTCTTTTTGCGAATGGGTGGAGTTTACGTTAAACTCGGTCAGTATCTCGCAAGCCTTTCGCATCTCTTTCCGGAAAGTTTTACCGACCCTCTGCAAGACTTGCAGGATAGAGTCCCTCCTCATCCGTTCTCGGAGATTAAGGAAAGATTTCGGAAAGAATTCGGAAAAGATATCGTGGAGATTTTCCCCGATATTTCCGAGATACCTCTCGCTTCGGCCTCCATAGCACAAGTACATTCGGCAAGCTTTAAGGGAGAGAAAGTTGCGATTAAGATTCTATATCCGGGCATCGAAGAGATTATTGTTAAGGACCTAAAAGCGATTCGCACATTCTTAAAGAGAATCAATCGTCTACTCGTTACCTTCGATTACAGAATCGTTCATAAGGAAATCGCAAAATTAGTCGGTCGTGAAACGGATTTACGCTTGGAAGCGGAATCGATGGAACGCATGGCGCGTTATTTCGCCGAAGAGCCCGACTATGTGTTTCCTAAAATTCATAAAGAATGGAGCGGCAAAAGCGTCCTTACTACCCGGTACATAGACGGAGTAAGAATCACTCAAGCGGCCGCGTTGAAAAAAGGACAGGCAAAATCCAGACCGGTCGATCTACTGATTCGCGCTTACATTCTAATGGTATTCGAATATCGGTTTTATCACGCGGATCCTCATCCGGGAAATATGATTTATACTCCCGAAGAAAAACTCTGTTTTATCGATTTCGGAGCCGTGGGGGAGATCCCGCCGAGCCAGGCATTGGTATTGCGTAAGATATTTTTATGCGCAATGTCGAAAGACTACGGAGGTGTCGTAGAGGGTCTGGACGAACTCGGTTTACTTTCCCGCAAGGCGGACAGAGATAAGGTAGAGGAAGTCGTCCGATATTCTCTGGAAAAACTTTCTCGTTTCCTGACGGATACCGATTCCTTTCGCAATATCAAATTCGAACAAATTCATACGCCCGAGGATTTGAAATTTTTAAAAGAGATCAACTCCAGCCTGCGAGATTTGCTTAGAATGGTACAGTTGCCTGTCGCTCTGATCCCGTTGGAAAGAGTCTTGGGATTATTGGTAGGAATAACCGCGACTTTGGATCCATATAGAACCGTTCTGGACTACGGAGAAAAACCGTTTAAAGGCATGGTTTTACAAGGGGAAAACAACTGGCAAAAGGCGCTTGTGCAGGAAGGGGGGATTTGGGGGCAGGCGGTCTCTCTTCCGGGCGAATTGTTACAAACCATAAAGAATCTGAATAGAGGGAAGCAAGCCTATCGATTGCCGGATTTGGAAACCCATAGTCGAAAGATGTATTCTTTGGGACATCAGGCAATCTCTATTGCTATCATTTTATTCGGAATCCATTATGGAACGGAAAGAATGGATAGAGGAGAGGAACTGTACGCAACCATTAGCTTCGGTACTTCGATTTTCTTCGGAATCCTCCTTGCTCTCTCGGTCCTAAAAAATAAATTCAGCTCAAAAAGGAACCGTCAGTGAAATTTTTCGAAAAGAAATTCTTAGAAGTATACCCTCCTCTTTTCCTTATATCGGTAGTTCTGGGAACTGTTATAGACCTCGTTACAAAATATATCGCTATTCTTTATCTTCATCCTCATAATCCGGTCGAAATACTCGGAAATTTTTTCCGGCTAACTTTAACCTTCAATACCGGCTTCGTAATGGGATTCTTCCAAGGTTTTCCTCGAACGTCGCTTGCAATGACAGCAGTCGCCATCCTGGTATTGATTGCATATCGTTGGAAAAACCCGGATCTTGGGCATCCGGCAGGTTGGGCGCTAGTTATGTCGGGAGCATTCGGAAACTTTATCGATAAATTCTTCGTAAAAGTGATCGGTGTCGGGGCCGAATTCGGTTTTGTCGAAAATCAATTTGCGGGGAAATTTATCGGAGTCGTGGATTTCCTAGACTTTGATTGGCCTAATTGGTTGATCTACGATCGTTGGCCCGCCTTTAACTTCGCGGATTCTTGCGTAAGTGTCGGCTTAGTTCTCTTAATCCTCACAATGAAACTCGAGGAGGATAAGAAGTAATCTTGAACCCTCTACAGCTTCCCATTTGGAAGAAGTTATTCAAGAAGAAGGGTACTTCTAACCCGGAAATTATCCGTTTTCTGCGGGAAACGTCGGTTTTTGGAAAATTAAAACGACGAACATTAAACGAAATCGCACGTTTAGTTCATGTTCGTAAATATGTGGAAGGAGAGGAGATCTTTCGTCAAGGAGAAGCCGGCGCCGGTTTTTACATGATCTTTGACGGGAAGGTAACGATTCGTTCGATTCGAGACGGAATCGAATTGGACCTGGCTCACCTGGACCAACATTCCTTTTTCGGCGAGCTATCCCTTTTTTCGGAAGAACGGCGGACTGCGACTGCAATCGCATCTGAGCCTTCCACTTTACTCGGTTTTTTTCAACCCGATTTAAAGGAAATCATCGAAACCAAACCTAAAATCGGTATCGAGATTCTGCTAAGTCTTACCGGGGTAATCGTAGAACGTCTTCAGAAAACCAACCAGCTTCTTGAAAAAGCTTATTATAAAGGCAAGCAGAAGAATGTCTGAATCCAGGCCGTTATCTACATATGTAATTCGCATCATTTTCTTCCTACTAGTAGGAGCGGCGATCGCATTTTTTATCCTCGGGCTGAAGCTACTAATCGTCCCGATAGCTTTATCCCTGATTCTATTCTATATTTTTAACGGAAGTATTAACTATTTCGAAAGTCTTGGAGTTCCTCGCATTTTATCCGTCGCAGGATTGATGATTTTAGTTTGCATTCCGATTTACTGGATCGCGACGGAAGTAGCCTCGCCTATCGTTTCCACCTTGGAACCTTTAATGAAGAATTGGAGACAGGATATGGAAGATGCCAAATTCAAATATTTGGTCGTAGGTTTTAAAATCCAATTCAATGATTTCCCGGCAGGATGGGAAGAGACGCTCCGTCCGGAAGAACTCGTTCAGAAAGTCGCGGATATAGTGCAAGGGGAAGTGGCGGGCTTAGTTTCCATTATTCCTACATTGATCGGATACTTGGTAGTTACACCTTTGTTTGCGTTCCTGTTTCTATTGAACGGCAACGGAGTCTATAAGAATATCGTAAGCTTAGTTCCGAATCGTTACTTTGAAATGACGATCATGATCGCGGCTAATATCAACGAACAAATCACGAATTATTTACGTAGTTTGGTGATTCAGAGTGCTATAATTACCGTCGTTGCTATGATCGGCTTTTCGGTTATCGGACTTAGATATTTTTATATATTTGCGCTCTTTGTAGGGATCGCGAATTCGATACCCTACTTAGGACCTATTATCGGTGCGGTTCCTCCTTTGTTTATGACTCTAACACAAGGTTCAGCGATCTTTTATGCAAAAGGTATCACTGACGGTATGGGGATGTACGAACTGATGGGCGCTATTCTAATTGTTATAGTTATCGCGCAGGCGGTCGATAATTTTTTTGTCCAACCTGTCATCATTTCTGACGCAGTTTCTTTGCATCCGATCGTTGTCGTCGGAGCCGTTACGGTCGGAGGAACTTTATTGGGGATCGCAGGAATGCTCGTGGCAGTCCCGCTGGCCGCAATCTTGAAAGTGACGATCGCGACATTATATCGGTCGATGAAAGATCATAATCTGCTTTAACGATCCGAAAAGCATTTGCATTCGGATCGTTAACCCTTCTTGCGAGAAGTCTTAGCTTTTTATCGGCGCTCAGACTTACTCGGCGCCGACTCCTAGATAAACCCTTACTTTCTCAGATTCATATAATTTCTGAGCACGTTCTTCCGGGAAAAATTTCGAAAAAACGATCGCGGCTAAAAACGAAAGAGTCATGGAAAAGATCGCAGGATTCTTATAGGGAAAAAGCGCCGTTCCAAAACCGAAGATGTCCACCCAAATAGTCGGGCTAAGAATGATCAAGGCTGTTGCCGAAATGGAACCTACTAATATGGAAGCGACACCTCCGGCTGTGCTGAAGTTCCGCCATAAAATGGATAGGAAAAGCGCAGGGAAATTCCCGCTTGCCGCGATTGCAAATGCGAGACCGACCATGAAAGCGACGTTCTGATCCTTGAATAAAATTCCGAAAAGGATTCCCAAAATGCCGAAGGCCACCGTGGCTCGTCTTGCAACGCGTACCTGCTCCTGTTCGCTCGCCTTTCCGTCTTTGAAAACGTTAAAATGCAGGTCGTGGGAAATCGTAGACGCCGCGGCCAACGTCAATCCTGCCACTACGGCTAAGATTGTCGCAAACGCGACTGCCGCAATAAAGCCTAAAAAGGGAGTTCCTCCTAATAATTCGGCAAGCAATGCCGCCGCCATATTTCCGCCTTTATCGATGGACGCTATTTGATTTCTTCCGATCAGCACGGCTGCGGCAAATCCGACGATCGGAATAATAATATAAAAATATCCTATGAATGTCGTCGCGTAGGCTACGGATTTTCTGGCCTCTTTCGCGTGAGGAACGGTATAAAAGCGCATTAGAATATGAGGAAGTCCTAATAATCCAAACATAAGAGCCAGCCCCAGAGAGATAGCGTCTAAGGGATTGGAGACTAATCCTCCCGGTTCTAACGCGGACCTTCCGTATTGGCGCTCGACTTCCCCGTATAAATTCGAAAGATCGAAATTAAATTTGGCCATCGCGAGAATTGCCAAAAGCGTGACTCCGAACAAAAGTAGAGCCGCTTTGACGATCTGAACCCAGGTAGTTGCAATCATTCCTCCGAAGAGAACGTATAAAAGCATGACTCCGCCGACTAAAACGACGGCCGCTTCGTAGGAAATCCCGAACATTAGGTTGATTAGCTTCCCCGAACCGACGATCTGAGCGATCGAATAAGTAAGAGTTACTAGAATTCCCCCGATCGATGCTGCGATTCGTATCGGCTTTTGATGCAATCTAAATGCGAGAACGTCCGCAAAGGTGTATTTGCCTAGGTTACGAAGCGGCTCGGCGATTAAAAACATTAAAGCGGGCCATCCGACCAACCATCCGACCGCGTAGATGATTCCATCATATCCTTTTAATGCAACCATGCCGGAAATTCCTAAAAACGAAGCCGCGGACATATAATCACCGGATAACGCTAAACCGTTTTGGAATCCCGTGATGTTTCTTCCAGCGGCGTAAAATTCGCTGGATGTCTTGGTTTTCTTTGCCGCCCAGTAGGTGATTCCTAACGTTAAGAGAACAAATATGACGAAAAATAAAACGGAGACGAAGTTGGGTTGTCCTAAAGACGATTCCATTAGATCTCACTTCCTTTTTCTAATTTGCTTTTTAGATGCTCCGTATCTTTATCGTAGGAAGTATTTGCCCAATAAACATAAACGATCGTTAAAAGCCAGGAAACGATTATGACTAAGGCGCCTGCCATCAATCCGTAATTAGCAAACTGCCCGAGGCGTTCAGTCAGCCATTCTTTCTTGAATGCAATCGTTAAAATGAAGCCGTAATAATTTATAAAAAGAATGGAAAGTAGGATAAAGCTGACGGTCCAGCGTGTTCTGACTAATTTTTTGAACTCGGGAGATTCGATGAGTTGATGCGGTTTGACTTTCATCCCGTACTCCTATGCGTAAATGCAATCGAGGATTCTAGAAAAATTGCCTATGTTCGCAAGGATAAAAATACGCATCCGGAAAAAATCCGAACACGTTGGTGATTAATTTTCGCGGGATACCTTCGATCGAATCATTTTGATTCCTCGATCGACGTAAGTTTTGGCTCGGATAAAGGAGAATAAAACGCAAAGATACCAAAAAGGCTCCAATTCGAATCTCATGCGATTCGCTTCAAACGGATCGATAAACGAATACAAAATAGTCATTGATACGGTATGGAGGACGATAATTCGGATTTTGTAGGAAAGGGATGGGAAGCGGAGCAGGAGTAATAATAGCGAGATCGGATATACGATTCTATATAAGTTTTTATCGAAGGAACCGATCGAAACGGAAGCAAACCAATCCAATCCAGGATATTTCCGCAAGAATTCCGGTATCGCGGCGAATTGCGGTAATAGGAACGGATAATTCGAAGGGCTACTTAAATAAACTTTAATACCGAATTTTAGTAATTTGAGAGATTGCTGAACATTTGTGGCTTCCTTGACCTTGGACAGATATTTGCGCGAAACTTCGATAAACCGGATATTATGATAGTCGTCTTCATTTAGGCAGATCTTGTCAGAATAACGGGAGACAAGCGGATCGTTTTCGGAATAAATTCCTCGATATAGAGTGGTCGGGAGCTGGAATGGAGCCAGATTTTTGCGTTCGTTAGAATCTAAAGTTATCAATCGAGATCGGGCGAGATTCATTCCCAGCCAAGAAGAAGCCGAAAACGAGTCGAAAAGAAGAAAATTTTTTAGATATAATCCGAACGGTAATAGGAGTATTAAGAAAGCCGTAATTACCGAGGCGCGTGACAGCTTTTTACGTTCATGCCAAGTTAACCATCCAATCCAGAAAATCGCAAGACCTAGATGCCAGGAAGGTCGGATGGTCGCGGCGGCCGCGATCGTGATCGAAACGTACAATAACTTTCTGTTTTTATCTCTGACTACAAATAGAGAATATAATAAAACTAACGAGAGAAAGAATAAATAGGTGGAATAAAACGGATACCGAAAATAGGCGAACGCAAGAGGGTTAATAAAAAAGAGAGCGGCCCAAATATTACGATATCGTATTTTCAATCTGGAAAGAACCGATAGAAAAAGGTGGCAACTGATCGCATGCAGAATCGGTAGGAAGACCGCATACAAAGGGTAAGGATTGCCCTTCCCTAAATGTGCGAAAGCGGAATGGAAGAGGGCTAAGGCAGGACTCGTTCCGTTCAGAGTAATGAGAGCCTGAAAAGGATGGTTGTACCAGCATTCCTTAGAAGGTAGCTGCCAATAACCGTCTATCCTTAATATCGGAAAATCTAGAAACTGTAATATAGCATGAACGCCGGCAATCGCTATCGGTAAGCAATATTTTCGCGCGATATTACTGTATCCCATTTTTTCCGAGAGTGAAGTCGTTTAAAACAGGCCGTTAATTCCGTTAATATTTACGGTTTTTATGATTTCTTTGTCCTTTTCGGATTCGGCAACTTTCCATGTGACTCCGGTAGGAGTCGACAATAAGCTTCGCCCGATACGCTTCTTTCCGAAAGGAGTGCCATGCCCCGAAGAACGAAGCAGAAATAGATTATATTTTGCCGATAAGTCCGCGTACTTTTTCAAGTCCTCTGCATAGTTAATTCCGTTTTCCGGGACAGAGTCTATATGGAACGCTAGATTGATGTTTTCGGATTTTAACCGATCAAACCGAGAAAGATCGTCGATTTCTTTTCCCACGAAAATACCGAAACGGAAGCCGCCTAGAATAATCGCTTCATCGCCGGAACCGGGCTTTGCAGGAGCTTCTTCCGCGTCCAAAACTTTTACGTCGTACCAATCGACTAAAACGATATTTTGAACTATCGGGACGGAGAGGCGTAATAGGCCTTCTTCGTCTTTGCGAAACATGCATCCGCCTAATATGGCTCCTTTGTAAACTTCGGAAACGGCCAACAGTTCGTCCAAAAAACCTTTCGAACGAGACGCGAGTGATTCGGGAGAAGAAACCCCGCCTCCGGGAAAGTACATCGGCAGAATTAGGAAATCCGATTTTTCTTTCGATAGCTTGGATCTTTGTTCGGGAGATATAGGCTGAGATAATTCCTTTTGGAATAGAGTGATCTTTACAGAAGCCACGCGTAACCTGCGCTTGTAGATTTAGTCGGATAGAATGGACGGGTCGACGCCGAAATTATCATCGGCGGCTTTTTCGGCGGAAAGGTTCGGATCCATTAGCTCGGCTTCCTGCTGAGAAGCGTTTGCCTTAATTCCGAATTCTTTTTCCATTTCTTCGGGGGACATTTCAATAACACCTCCGAACAAATCTCCGCTTTCCAATCGCTCCGCGAGAGCTAGAGAATAACAATATGCTTCCATGATGCATTGTTTGATCGGTTTTTTATTCAGGCGCTTTTTGGACTCTATCAGATCGAAAGTCATTAAGTCGTCCATATTCGTAACGACTTCCTTTTTACCTTTCATATCCGCGATCAGTTTCGAGAGTAGGTCGGATCCCTTTTGAATGAAGTCCTTTACCGTAACTCGAACATTTCTGGATTGCTGGCTTTTTTTGGTCTCTAAGGCCGAAGTTTTTTTGGATGACTCTATGTAGTTGGCGCCGGGATTCTTCAGATGGGAATCCAGTTCCTTGTGATATTGATCATAGATTCGGAATTGTTCCTGTATGCCGCGAGTCGTTTCATACAAGTCGATTAGCTTTTCCCGGAAATCCATTTTCGCGCCCGCGACGATCGTAGGCTTCAAATCGATTTTCTTGGTGGTCATCACAAAGGAATATTCCTCGTCGAATTCCCGAAAAAATAGCCAGGAAAGCAAAGCTTTATCGGAGGAAGGAATCCGTTCGTAATCTCCTTTCGGATCATGCTTCTTTCGAAGTTGCTCCAAAGTCATCATGCGCATAAGCTTCAATCCATACTTCAGCTCTTTACTTAGTGATTCCTCCGGATCGATCGCTTCCTCTTTTTTTTCTTCTTTGACTTCTTCCTCTTCTTCGTGGGCTCCCCCGGAAATTTCGTCCAGCTCTTGTCCGGGTTGACGCTGTCCCAATTTTTCTTCAGGGACGATTCCTAGAATATCTTCCATATAGGAGCTGATCAGCGGAATATTTTTATCTTCGCTACGAAGGATCGCCAGATACAATTTATCAAAAACGGTTCCATAGAGTACGTCGAATTCCTGGAGCGCACGTTTCCGTTTCGTATTATAAACGGTGGCAGGTTTTCCTTCCAGTTTTTCGAGCGCTTGGTATCCAAGAGTAACTGCCTTAACGTACGACCCTTGGAACGGATAAATATAGTATAATTTCCTAAATAAAGAATATAAGGGTTGCCGCACCCGCGAAATAGAGACTGCCATATCCGGGGCTGCGTTATGCGCTTCGAGCAATTGGTTTAATTCCACGTTATCGTAAACTTTGTGCATCCGACCGAGAAGTTCGATGTAAAGAGGATTTTGCCCGTCTAATTCTTTGGCGATTTTTGCTGCGTAAGCCGGATTGCCCAGCAAATCGTTCCCAACAAAGTTCATTTCAAGAATGGCTTTTTTGCCCGCGATATTAATCTCGGATAGGAATCCAGGGAGTAGATCGCTGGATGAAAAAGAAGTAACCCTTGATATCCAGCATTTAAACTTAACGGCCATTCTGTTGAAGAAGTTTCCCATCTCCGCTTCGATCGCTTTCCGATCCCTGAACGCGTTGGGCTTGACTTGTTGAGTTTTAGCTGGAGCGCCGGATCCGCCTTTACCGGACGGTGATTTTGAATCTCTGCCGCCTGCTTGGCTTCTGACGCCTTGACGGACTTGCGGTTGTTCTTTTTGCTTTTTAAGGGCTTCGTCCCGCTTTTTGTCTTTTTCGGAAACAACCTTGCCGCCGGCAGATTGAAACTTATCAAACATCTCTCTTCTGGCCTTATCGTCCAGATTGTTTACGCCGATGCTTTTTTTGGTTTTATCGAATTCAGACATTGGTTTGGATTCCCCAGAAACCGCTCTAATAGTATCCTGGCGGTCGTTCCGAAATAAATCAACTAAGATACTTATTTCTTGACATACTTCGAATTCCGATGCGTGTTATTTTCCCATGATTCTCAAAAGTCTCAACCGAGACAATCATCTCGTCCTGTCGGTCCAGGAGGATATCCTGATGGATAATTCCCGTGACTTTTACGTCGAGTTTGAAGAAAGCGTCCTGAACGGATACCCCCAGATTATTAGTTTTCACCTGGGGTTGGTCAAATTTATAGACTCGTCAGGGATTGGAATTATTATTAAAGTCCGCAACCAAATCCGGGATAAAAATGGTATTGTAAACATCTTCGGCTTAAATAAGTCCCTTCATTCCGTTTTTCGGCTTTCCGGGCTGGATCGCATCGTAAACCTTTACACTATGGAAGAATTCCTGGAAAAATATCCGAACTTTTCGGAATTTCTGCGAGGAGACTGAAACTCTCCGCTTCTGAATCCGTTCTTAAATACAGATGAAACGACCCTTTTTTTCCGACTCGATGCAACAGACGTTTTTTTCAAAAAGCCTCCCTTCGTTCCCAATCCTAATGCGTTTCTTTATCGCCTGCATAGTTTTTGGCATTTCAAGCTGTTACCCGTACTCCAATCGGGAGAGCGTGTTCCGTTCCGAAGGAATCGCCCTTTTTAAAATCGACCCGAAAGATTTACCCGGTTTCTACAAAATAACGAAAACGAATTCACTAGACCATCCGATCCAGTTGGATCAAAATAAAGTAAAAGACTACCTGGGAAATCTTAGATACTCCAAGCGAACTACTATCGGATATTTTTCCGATTTCGTTTTTTCCGATCACGAGTTGGATGTTTTAGCGAGAGATTTGCCTTTCGCCCTAAAGGCTCTTCCGAAAGATAAGCTGCTGCTGCTCATCACGAAGTATGACGATACCCAATCGGTCATCTCCTATGATGAGTTGACTACCTGTATCCTTTGGGCGACGGACGCCAGACTGAACGTCGTTTTCGGCAGAATTAAACGTGAGATCGTGGATAAGGATCAAACTCTCTTGTTCGATCGCTGGACTCGAATCGAAGAGATTCCGTTGGAACAATCGACTGACGGAACCGAAATCGTGGAAGGGGAGAATTTCGACTTCGGTCTCGCGGGGGGAGTTCCTCAGCGTAAATGGGTCTCTTTCGATCTAAAGAATCCCACCAAGTATAAATTTTTACCTAGAAAGCAATACGGCCCGGTTAAACTGACTGACGAAAACGATCGCCCTTGAGTTAGATCGAGACCGCTTCCGAGCAGCGTAGGCAAAGTTCTCCCTTCCGTTCTTCCGCAGGGTGTCTCCAGCAGCGAGGACATTCGCTTTCGTTCGGTTTTACGATTCTGACCGCAAATTCTTCATTGGAATGTTCGGCAAGTATCTCTCGCTCCGTTTTGTCAAAGCGGACTTGAGACACGGTAAAAATGAGTTCCAACGCAGCGTTGGAAAAACGAGTCTTGAGTTCCTTACTTCCGTTCCCGGTTAATTCGACTGCGCCTTCCAGCGACTTTCCTAACTTTCCTGCTTGTCTCGCGACTTCGAGGGTTTTATGGACGATTTCACGGGCGGCCAAGGTTCTTTCAAAGTCCGTTTCCAATTTCGGATCTCGAACTTTCGACAAATCGGGAAAATCTTCCAAGAAGACCGAGTCTTTCTTATTGTTTTCCTTCCATACTTCTTCGGCAGTAAAGCTTAGAACCGGAGCAGAATAAATACAAAGAGTATCCAATATAATTTGCAAAACCGTAGAAGAGGAGAGTCTTGTCTTCGATTCCCGTCGATCGCAATACATTCTGTCTCTTATCATTTCGAAATAATCTTGGGACAGCGTCACCGTACAGAAGAGAAGAAGTTTTTGATAGACTTGATGGAATTGGTAGCTTTCGTAATAAGCCTTAAGCTCTTCGGTTAGATGCGCCAATCTGGATAAGTAGTAACGATCCACTTCTTCCAATTCATCGATCGCTAAATTTTGCTCGGTCGTATGCCCGGCCAAATTTCCCAACAGATAGCGGAACGTATTTCGAATTTTCCGATAATTATCCGCGATCGTTTTGAGGCCTTCTTTGCCGACCCGAACATCGTCTCGAAAATCCTGAGAACTGACCCAGAGTCTTAAAATATCCGCACCATATACGTTGATAATATCCTTGGTCGGATCGATTCCGTTGCCCAAGGATTTGGACATGGCTCGTCCTTGCTCGTCCAGAACATAGCCGTGCGTAAGTACGGATTTGTACGGAGGTATACCTCTTAGAGCCATAGACGGCCATAAGCTGGATTGAAACCAGCCTCTGTGCTGGTCCGACCCTTCCAAATATAGGTCGGCAGGGGGCTCGGAACCACGTTCGCTTAATACAGCAAAGTTAGACACGCCTGAATCGAACCAAACGTCCAAGATGTCCTTTCCTTTTCTAAAGGAAGACGAACCGCATTTCCCGCATTTTGTACCGGTGGGAAGCAAAACGTCTGCGGGTTCGGTATACCAAATCTCTATTCCTTTCCGTCTTACGATCTCGGTGAAGAAACGTACGGAAGCGGAATCCAAATGAGTTTCCCCGCATTCATTGCAGGTAAAAGCGGGGATAGGCACCCCCCAGTTTCTTTGGCGGGACAGACACCAATCCGGCCGTGTTTCAACCATCGAGCGAATGCGGCTGATCCCCCAGTTAGGAATCCATTGGACTTTATCAATCGCTTCCAGCGACTTTTCTCGTAGGCCTTTGTAATCGATTTGAAAGAACCATTGTGGAGTCGCTCTGAAAATGAGAGGTTTCTTGCTTCTCCAACTATGAGGATAGCTATGTTCGAATTCGGAATAATGAAGCAATAAACCTTTTTCTTTTAAGAGGTCCACGATTTTGGGATTTGCATCCCAAACTTTGACGCCTTTCATCATCGGGAATTCGTCGGTATACCTACCGTAATCATCCACGGGAGAATAAGGCTCCAATCCCGCCGCTAATCCGACTTTATAATCGTCTTGTCCGTGTCCGGGTGCGGTATGCACCGCTCCGGTTCCCGCATCGAGAGTAACGTGTTCCCCGAACAAAGGGATGGAATCTCGATCCAAAAACGGATGTTGAAATACCATCGATTCAAGATCTTGATTTGTAACCGCGCCCGACTTCTCCAACGGAACTCCAGTGGCTTTCTCAACCGCCTCTTTCAGTCCGTCCGCAAGTAAAAGGGATTCTCCATCCGGAGTTTTATAGAATGAATATGAGAATCTAGGATTAAAACTAATCGCCAAGTTGGCGGGTAAGGTCCACGGAGTGGTTGTCCAAATTAAGGAATAACTTTTGTCCTTTCCTTTCACCGGAAATTTCACATAGATCGACGGGGATCTATGCGGGTGATATTCGATTTCCGCTTCCGCGTGCGCGGTCGCTAATTCGATACACCAATAGACCGGTTTTTTTCCGCGATATATATAACCTGCGTCGAAAAGTGCGCCGAAGATCTCCACGATTTTCGCTTCGAAGTCCGGACTCATCGTTTTATAAATATGATCTTTTTCCCAAAAACATAAAAAGCGAGAAAGGTCCTGTCCTTGCTTGACCACGAATTCTTCCGCATAGTCGCGACAAAGTTTTCGGAGTTCTTCGGGGCCGATTTCCTTGGCTTTCTTTCCAAGATTTTTAAGGACTTGAACCTCTATCGGCAATCCATGACAGTCCCAACCCGGAATCATATCGGCATTAAATCCGGAAAGAGCCTTGGATTTGACGATCATATCCTTTAGGATTTTATTAAGCGAATGACCCGTGTGGAAATTTCCGTTTGCGTAAGGCGGGCCGTCATGCAGGACGAATTGAGGATTATTCTTCCTCTTCTCCCGCATTCTTCGGAAAAGATGTCCGTTTTCCCATTCTTTGATTTGTTCCGGTTCGCGGGTCGCTAAGCCGGCCTTCATCGGAAAGTCGGTTTGCGGAAGTATGACTGTATTTGAATACGGATTTTTTTTCTCTTCTTCTTTCATGGATATTTAAAATTCTATACGGATCTTCGGAAGTAATTTACGCGCAGCATTTACGTCGGCGGTTCTGAGTCCTGAATCTTTCAGGATAAGAACTCGTAGCTTCGGATGGTTTGCGAGCGAATCTAGATTCTTGGGAAAAGAAACTATGGCCCTGTTTTTGGATAAATCCAAAATTTCCAGTCGTTGCAAATTTCCTAATATATCTATATCTTGTTCGTTTAAAGTCAATTTGTTCTGATCGATATAGATTGCTTCGAGTGGAAGCCCTTTTAATTCCGGCGGAATTCTTTCGAAGTCGTTATTTCCCGCAAAGAGGACGCGCAGTTTTTCGAGCTTGGCAAAGGAAGCGGGAAGCCGTTTTAGGTCGTTTCCGTAGATATTCAGATATTCCAATCGTTCCAAGTCGCATAGATTTTCGGAGAGTGTTTCGAGTCGGTTCAGCCGAATATCCAACCATTTAAGATTCGGAAACGTAAATAATACCGGAGGGAGCGTGCCTAACCTCTGCAATCCTAAATCCAATTTTTCGACCTTCAAAGGAGTTTGAGAGGCGGTGGAAAGAATATCGTCGGCGGATTTTTTACAGGAATTTCCGAAGAGTAGAAGTCCGAATAAAGTCGGGACGACGAGCGATCGAATCGTTGGATTCATTTGAACACCTCAACTAATCCGCGTTCGTACCGGTTTGAAAGTTCCGAAACGGGGATTTCTACTTTAAAATCTGCGATTCTCAATTTAGCTTCGGACACCGTTTCTCCCACGGACAAAAAATCGAGTCCCTTGCTCAAAGTCATCTCTTGAATGGGCATTTCATTTTTCATTTCGAACCCGATTAAAATGCAGGAAGCGGTCTCTCCGAACAAAGTCAAATCTACGCGATCCTGCCGGAGTTCCTGCAGATTCGCTTTAACACCTAAGCCGGAAAAGATTGCGGTCTTGGCCAAAGCGATAGCGACTCCTCCTAAGGATAAATCGTGGGCCGAAACCACTTTCGAATCTTTTCCTAAGGAAACGATCAAATCCAGAAGCGATTTTTCCTGAGAAAGATCCAATTCCGGGATCCGCCCTTGAACGGTCCGCCATTGGATTTTTTGGAATTCGCTTCCGCCGAGGGAAGGTCGAAATTTTCCGATGACAGCCAGCCTAATCCCGGCCTTTCGGGGATAATTCCGTATTCCGAGTTTCTTGTTGTCCAAGATTCCCACCATTCCGATCGTAGGAGTCGGAAAAATGGGCCCCTCGGGGGATTCATTATAAAAGGAGACGTTTCCTCCGGTAATCGGAAGCCCGAGGAAGCGACAAGCATCTCCCATTCCACGGACACATTCGGAAAATATATAGTAATTTTCCGGAATATATGGATTGGCAAAGTTAAGATTATTGGTCACTCCGAGAGGATCGGCGCCGGTTACAGCGACGTTACGCGCCGCCTCGCAGACTGCGAATATCGCTCCGTGATATGGATCGAGATACGTATATCTGGAGTTGCAATCGGTTGCGGTTGCCAGCGCCCGGTCCGTATCGGGAATCGCCGAGAGTCCTCCGTCGTATCCGGGGCCGATAAGCTTTACCAAACCTACTTCGGTATCATATTGCTCGATGATCGGTCTTCTAGAAGAGAGATTCCAGCCTCCCAGGAGCTTTAAGAAGATAGAATCGATTTCTCCCGCTTCCTTCAAGTCGGGTAAAGAATTCGGGGTCCAGGCGGACACTTGATCCAAATACGCCGGGCGTTTCGTTTCTCGGACGTAGCGAGGAGCTCCCCCGCCCAGTACCAGGGATTCGGCGGGAATCTTTACTTTCAGTTTTCCGTCTTTATGAACTTCTAGAAATCCGTTGTCCGTGACTTCTCCGATTTGAACCGCATTTAAATTCCATTTTTTGAATATAGAAATGAGTTCTTCTTCCTTACCTTTAATCGGGATGACGAGCATTCTCTCTTGGCTTTCGGAAAGCATTGCCTCGTACGCGTTCATTCCCGTTTCGCGAAAAGGAACCGAATCCAAATCGATCCGCATTCCGGTTTTTCCCTTCGCGCTCATTTCTGACGTTGCACAGGAAATTCCTGCCGCGCCCATATCTTGAATTCCTACCAGTAACCCTTTTTGAATTGCTTCGAGAGACGCTTCCATCAAGAGTTTTTCCATAAACGGATCGCCTACTTGAACTGCGGACCGTTTCGACTCGGATTCCTTGGTAAGATCCTTAGAGGCGAAAGAAGCCCCGTGAATTCCGTCCCTGCCGGTAGTCGAACCGACGATAAAAACGGCGTTCCCGACTTTGCCGCCGGTAGTTGCGCTTGCCATCTGATCATGGCGTACGATTCCGACTGTCATAGCGTTCACGAGCGGATTTTTGGAAAAACACTCATCGATAAAAAGCTCTCCGCCCGATACGGCAATTCCCAGAGAATTTCCGTAGTCGCCGATTCCCTTTACCGCCCGAGATAGAAGATATTTATTGCGAGATTCATCCGGATTACCGAAGCGGAGCGAATTCAAAGAGACGATGGGCCGAGCTCCCATGGTAAAAATATCTCTCATGATCCCGCCCACTCCGGTGGCCGCACCCTGATAGGGTTCGACTGCGGTGGGATGATTATGGCTTTCTATCTTGAAAACGACTGCGAGTCCGTCTCCGATATCCATGGCTCCGGCGTTCTCTTCTCCGGCTTGTGCCAGGAGTTTATCCGATTTTGTCGGAAGCGTCTTTAATTGCAGGATGGAATTCTTATAAGAGCAATGTTCCGACCACATTGCGGAGAAAACTCCGAGTTCGGTCGAGTTGGGAATTCTTCCCAATATTTCTTGGATCTTAGCGAATTCTTCCGCCGTAAGTCCGTGGTCTAAGGCGTCTTCGAGAGAAACGGCTTCTTTTTCCATTACGGGACCAGTTTTTCCCGCTCTAGGCCCAAGGGAAACTACTTTCACCGAAATAGGTCAAGTCTCGGATCGGAGACGAAGAATTTCCGATTCAAGACCTAATCAAATTTTGCGGGTTAGGGAACTCGAATTGGGTCCTGACCGCTTTCCGCCCGGAATTTTAAAGGGAGAAGTAACTCGGCTTACTCTCATTTTAGATGTTATAGTAAGCCCTGCGATAATAGAGAAGGGGTCGCTTTGAATCGTCCGAAGCGGCAAAGAGAACCCGGCCGACCACGATAGTATGATCTCCCCCGTCTATCTGCTTTTCCAAATCACATTCCAACCGGGATAGGGTTCCATCCAAGTAGGGGACTCCGTTATGGCCAAGACTGCATGCCAAAGTTTGGATCAAATCATGCTTATCGATTTTTCCAGATGCGAATTGGTTGGAAAGCTTCTCCTGTTCTGCAGAAAGAATGTTAACCGTAAATTTTCCCGATGCCAATAATGGATCATGACTGGAGATATTCTTCTGCAAATTGAATAAGATTAACGGAGGGTCCAACGATAAAGAGGTGAAGCTGCTTACGGTAAGTCCACCCGTTCTCGTCGTGTCCGAATACGTAATCACGGTCACACCGGAGGAAAAATGAGAAAGGGCATTCTTAAAATCATCATGGCTTAGGGACATTAGGGTATTTGATTTAGGTTCTCTAGATTTGTAAAGTGTTACTTCCTATCGAGCGAATGAAATTCCCGAAAGCAAAACGTCGGGGTTCACGGTTTTTGGGAGAACTTCACTCCGGGGGCGTCTGGAAAGATCAGGAAATATCTTTGGGGTATGAGAAAAATTCTATCCTCTCGTTGCGCACAATTCTCTTGGAAATAATCTTCGATAGAAAAAAAGAATTATCCGGACTCGACCTCTTTCTGAGATGTAGGTTTTCAATTTATTCGTTTTGCATGCCCTTTTTTCTTTCCACCTTGATTGCTCGAGTTTTTATTAATGCTAAAAGGTCGACGGCGAATATTTGAGAATAAAATTCATTTAAGAAATCTTAACAAAAGTCAAGACGACAGATTTTCATTTTAATACTCCGATCGGGTTATCTCGGATAAGCACGTAAAGCTTAATGATTGCCTAAATAACGCACAAAATAGAATTTTATAATTTCTTTCCGATATTTTCGAAAAATCCGGCGGAGGAATTTGTTGATAATATATAGTTGTTTTGATTGAATTAAATGAAATTAATAATTTACCGAATAGTAGATAAATGTTATACTGCACAGTCTTTACAGGGGGACGCCAATGACCTTTTTTACCGTTAGAATTGAACTAAAGAAAGCACTAAGACATAATACGGATAATGACCCTTATCGCGTTCTGGATAAAGAAATGAAAAAAAGAAAATTCCAAACGACAATCTCGGGATTACCCGGAAAAGTTTTTGAACTTCCTCGGGCGGAATATATTTATCAAGGCGATGAAAATTTAGATGGTGTCTTTCGATTAGCTCTTTCTGCCACGAAGAAAACGAAAGTAAAATGTTCCATTATCGTCGATCAGATTGTTAGAAGTCGATGGACAGGGCTGGAAGACGCGTATTTTATAAAACAATTAATGGATTATGAAGAGAACGCTTGCTAATATGCTCTTATAGGATTCCCGACTAAATCAAAATCAAATGACTCGTCGGACTCATTTGACCAAATCTTCCTTATTTCGGAGAATGTTTACGAAACGGATCTTAGCTAATTGAATTTAGGCTGGCCGATTTTGCGACAGGTGGAGACGTGCGCTTCTGTTCTTTGTGAAATTGTGCAAAAAGAGTAAGATTTACGTTGATCCGCTTGAACGTTAGTTTCCAAATTAATAAAGTACTAAAATAGAATAACTTTTTCAAAATAACACCCAATTTAGCGCTGTTGCCGGAAACGGAGGCGATCGGTTTTAGGATCGTAAATTCTACCGAGGAAAATCCGCACTGCTTTGATAGCATGGATAAAGTTTTTTCGGAATAATCATTTATGTGATCTTTAGCTTCAAGATAATGACAGTCGGGCCTCATGCCGCTGATCAAAACTTTCAACTTTGCTTTAAATAACTGAACCGGAAAGTTGGGGGTTTGGATAAATAGAAATCCTCCCGGTTTTAATAATGTGAACAGATACGTAATTAAGGCGTGAGGCCTCGGGATGTGTTCGATTACGTCCCATAACGTGATAATATCGAACTTTTCTTTAGGAAGATTGCTCGTTTGTACGATACCGGAATGAACGTTTTTTAACCCGTTTTTTTCCTTCGCGAACTTTATTGCTTGGTTTGAGATCTCGTAACCGACAGCCTCCCAACCAGGTCGATTATTGTTGACCATTTTAATAAAGAAACCTAACCCACAACCGACATCCAGGATGTTTCCCTTAGGCGAAGATAGAAATTTTTCGATGAAGTCCTGGTAAATTTCCCTATGCGCAAGGTCCCACCAGTTTAAATCATAGGAAGTTTCCTCTTCACCCCAGTATCCTTCATAATGTTCGTCTTGCTCGTACGTGGAAAATACGTGATCGCAATGCAAACAACGAACTATAGCGATACTGTTTTCGATAAAAACAGTTTCATTCTTTTGACTTTCACACAGGTAACAAGTCTGGTTCAACTGACTCTTCCTTCGAGGATTTTCATGTTATTTGCGGATAGCCTTTTAAATTGCTATTAACGTCGGATCCGAGCAAAACTCATGTAATTATCTAAATCCCAAGTTACAAAGTTTAAAATCGCTATTTCAAAAATACTATAGATCGCTTGATATCCTAATTATCTCTCTTTGTCACCTAAAATTATAAAATTTAGTTTGCGATGATTACTTAAGTAATAATAGTAAGCGTATTAAACTTTCGAATATACCTTCTTTGAGTAGGATCTAGGCGGGAAATTTTACAAAAACATTTATGAGATTTTCTTGAATCTAGATGATTGGTCTTTCAAACCGAACGAACTCTCATTTTAAACTAAAACTACTTCTAAAATAGAACCGACTTCGGATTCTATTCGATTTCCAAATTTAATTAGAGGACAAATCGATCCTAACGTAGTTAAAATTGTAGGAAAAGAAAGGTGCGGTCCAATTATATTTGTCTTATAATTCTTCTTACGACCACCGAAAAAAGAAAGAAAAATAACCGACAGTATGTCGATTTTGTGACATTCGGAACCGGGTTTTTGTATCCGAATCGATGAAGGACGATGTAACTGAAATGATCCGGCTAGGATCAAATCGGGAACTTCCGGATCGGCGTATAAAGAATTTTTTCGCGAACGATAAATGACGACTTCCCTTTTATCGAGGTTGTAGTTGAAGTATTAGCGTTTATGCTTTTGCGATACTGGCCCAAGGTTTTGCTTTTTCCAATTGCGAGGCGAGCCTGATCAAGATATCTTCGCGACCTCGAGCCCCAGTAAACATCATTCCGATCGGCAGACCAAATCTTGTTCGAGACAAGGGCACCGACATCGATGGCTGTCCCGTTAAATTGGCGAGTTGAGTAAACGGAGTGCGAGATAGATTTTTTCCCACAATTTGATCGACCATACCCGTAGCCAATAAAAGTTTTCCTAAACCGGCGCGGCCGATGATTTGCATGGCAATCTCTTCGTAGAATTTCGGAGCTAACTCGCCGATTTTTGCCGGCGGTTCCGCAGTCGCTGGGGTAAGATAAACGTCGTACTCCCGATGGAATTCCTCGGTTCGAAAAGCCGCCTGATCCCAGTAGCGTATCGCTGAGACGAATTCGCCGGCCCCGATCGAGCGACCCAATAAACCAAGGATCCATGTCGTCGATTCGACGTCTCCCATCCTGGCCTTTCGCCCGAGAATCGTTTCTAATTTTTGAATTTCTGCAGCAACCTCTCCGAAATACATCATGACATAGGCCTTTGCCAATTTTTTGCCGTCGATATTCGGAGCGGATTCTTCCACTTTATGGCCTAAGGATTTTAATAGCTTGGCAGTCTCTAAAACCGCTTCCGAATGATCGGCGTTCACTCCTGTGCCGATCGGAGATTGAAATGAATAAGCGATTCTTAATTTTCCGGGAGCTTTTCTAGTTTCGGAAAGAAAGGGAGATTTAGGTTTTTCTAATGAGAAAGCTTCCGCGTGAGTAATCCCGCAGACTAAATCCAAAATTGCGGCGCTATCACGTACGGATTTGGTCAGTACATGATCTACAGAAGCGCCTTGCCAAATTCTTCCTAACGGATAAACCGGTACTCGACCTCTACTCGGTTTTAATCCGAATAACCCGCAATAGGCGGCTGGAATTCGAATCGAACCTCCGCCGTCCGAACCCGTAGCAATAGAAACCATTCCGGATGCGACGGCGGCAGCCGATCCACCGCTGGAGCCGCCGGGAGTGCGCTCCAGGTCCCAAGGATTTCTCGTTGGCCCGTGAAGCTTCGGCTCGGTAATTCCCATCAAAGCGAATTCCGGAACATTAGTCGTGCCCAGGAATAAGAATCCGGCTTTTCTGAATCTCGAAACGAATTCCGTGTCCGATTCTGCAATATATTTACGATAGGCCCTAGATCCGGAAGTGATTCGTTCGCCCTTTACTTCATGTATGATGTCCTTAAGTAAGATAGGGACGCCAAAAAAAGGGCCTTTGGGAGCCTTGCCGGAAGCGGCCAGGCTCCTTGCTTGCTCGATCGTTTGTTGGGTGACTGCATTTAATTTAGGATTCAGAATCTCGATTTTCTTAGCAGAAAATTCCACTAATTCTTTCGGGTGAGCTTTTTTTCGGCGGATCAACTCGGAAAGCCCTAATGCATCGTATGCTTCGAAATCTTGCGTCTCTTTCGCCATAATATCCGTCCTTTCCATTCCCCGATAATTTCCGAACCCGGTCTAATAATAGGGGAACGAAATCACTCTCGATTCTCTCTAAAGAAAAGGAACGTAAGGAAGGAATATAGAGGGTCAAGGCAATTCCGGGACTATGAGGAATTTTCATTTTCCGAATAGGTAGTTCCATCAAAATGGGCACAGGGATACAAAGCGGGAACTCGACGAATATGATTCTAAATTTTAAAAGGTATTGGAGATATCAAATCTTACTCGCGTTATGTCTTTCCATCTCTATATCCGCTACTCCGGAGCAGGATAGGGAATTCCTTTCTTCGGTAAAAGAAGGTACTCTGAAGAAAGTGGAAACTCTGCTTTCACAAGGCGCAAGAATCGACGCAAAGGATGAGGAAGGTCGAACCGCTCTCATGCTCGCGCAAGGCGAAGATGTCGTCGAATTTCTAATCAAGAATGGAGCGAACTTAAACGCTCAGGATCAGGACGGAAATTCGGTCCTTTTCTATCGGCTTCTTCCTCTTCTTAAAGTCAAGGTACCGGATATGGACGATCTCGCCGAGGCAAAGCGTTTGATTGAGTCGGGAGCGCAGATTGAATATATGGCCAGAAAAGGAGAGGATCAACATCCTGTGTCTCTCTTGAATATGGCGATACGGAATAAGAACCTCACTCTCGTAAAATTTTTAGTCGAGAACGGAGCAAACCCGAATCACGATCCAGGTGGTGTCGAGGAATATCCGCTCTTTCTTGCGGTCGGCGGAGCCTCCTCCTCTCCCGATCTTTCCATTACCGAATACTTATTGGCAAACGGAGCAAAACCCGTCTTTACAAGTCGCTTAAAAGAGATTCAAACTCCTGAAGGACCCAAACAAATCGGAGCCCGAAACGCTTTTCATTATGCGACGGAGACGCTTGGCACCGACCCGAAAATTTTCGACGTTCTCGCAAAGGCAGGTACAAACCTGAATCATCGGGATGCCCGAGGTAAAACTCCCTTGATCGAGGCAATTTACCGGAAAAATGTCGGTGCGGCTGAGAAGTTAATAGCTTTGGGGGCGGATATAACTCTTTCGGATATAGAAGGCAAAACTGCATTCGACTTGGCAAAAGAAGTACAACTGGAATCAGTTGCACGTCTTATTGGCGAAAAACTTTCGCCTAAAACTCCTTAGTCGCATTTTTCAAATTTTTTTCTTATTATAACTGTATACTAAGCGTATACTAAAGATATTTCCTGCAAAAAATCCTCCTTTTTTTTATTTCTCCAATAAGGCTTGTAAGCATCTTCGAATCCGTATTCGTCGTATTAACGCTAAATAGGCGGGCGACTCGCTAAGCTAAATGTTTATTCAGTCAACTTACAATCCTTCGAAACATAGATTGATCACTTCCTCCAAAGCTTTAGGTCAATTTTTTACGCCGCCCTCTTTGGCTAAAATAATGGTTGAGTGGACTTCCGGAGCAAAATCGAAATTCGAAGCTAAGTCTCCCTTTCGAGTCTTGGATCCTGCTGCGGGCAAAGGGATTTTTTTTTCCATGACCGATTGCTCGGCTTATACCGAATTCCACGGCTGGGAGATTGATCCGATTTTATTTAGAGAGTGTCAGCAAATTCTTGACAAAAGTGGAGCGGAAGGCGGTTCAAAGTTTTTAACTTTAGGCGATTTCTTAACTGCAAAAGTGGATTTTCTTTACGATGCGATCTTGTGTAATCCGCCTTATAAACGGCTCAATCATTCGAAGCTTGGAAACGATCTGCTCAAAACATTCAAAAAACAAGTGGGAGTTTCAATTCCTGGTACAGCGAACTTATACGTTTTTTTTCTTTTGAGAATTCTTTCCCTACTTAAGGAAGGGGGAAGAGGAGCGGTGCTCCTTCCTTACGAATTCCTAAACGCCGGATATGGAATCCCCGTTAAACGTGCGCTTCTCGAATCGGATTCGCTTAGAAGAATACTTTTCTTGGATTCATCCTGGTCTTTGTTTTCAGGAGCGGTAACATCCTCCTGTATACTGTTTTTAGAAAAATTAAAACCGGAATCGTCCGGATTTTTATGGTCGCGTGTTCCTTCATCCTCCCTTAATAGCGAAGGAACATCCATCGAAAGCATAGAATGGAGAAAGGTAGTGTTAAATGCCGGAGATAAATGGACTCGATTACTTCGGAAAGATAAGGATAATATTTATAAAATAAAAAGTGATGCGAAAATATCGTCTAACAATAATTATGTGAGTATGGCGAAGAGTTCCCAACTTGATAGGGTTTCAATTCTTGAGTTCGGAAAATTTCGCAGAGGAATCGCGACAGGGGATAACGGATTTTTCCTACTTTCCGAAAAAGAAGTTTTAAATTTACAGATACCGCCTGAATTTCTTCGTTCTTCCATCCCAAAGGCCCAATACGCCCTTTCTCCTTTCTTTACCGGTGATGACTGGAATGTACTTCGATCGGGAGGAGCTAAGGTTTGGCTTTTGGACGCCAAGGAAGTCCGAAGTATAGACAATCATAAAGGAATTAAGAAATATCTAGAGGAAGGAATTAAACGGGGAGTTCCCAATCGTTTTCTTCCTTCTCGAAGACGGCCCTGGCATTCGCAGGAAAGTAGGGAACCTGCCAGGATTTTAGCGACTTCCTTTCATCGCGAGGATATTCGATTCGTGTTGAACTCAAGTCCCGCGGTCAATCTTACGTGTTTTCACGGTTTCACCGCAAAGCCCGGATACCAGGAGTATGAGGATCTTCTGTTTGCGTATTTAATCACGCCGCACGCTCATAAAGAATTGGAGTCCAGAACCAGGGAATATGCGCAAGGTTTGAGAAAAGTGGAACCGGGAGATTTGAATTCCTTGATCGTACCGGATTTCAGAAAGCTTCAAGAACTGGAAAAAGAGAAAATCGGCTCTCTCTTAGCCAAATACAGGGGGCTACTTCATCCATGGACTCCGGGAAGGCGTAGAAAACCTGAGCAAATAGTCGGAAAGAACCCGGCCGAAAGGCAGTTGCTCGTGTCCATTGAGGAATTTTTCTTTTTATAATTGAGATCGAAATTCCAATCCGGAGAGATCGACTTTCGGAAATCACTTTAAATTTTTATAAAGTTTATCCAATAACCGGACTAATTCTTTTTTTTCCGGTTCCGAAAATCCTTTGTATAATCCTGACAGTAGGGATCTGGAGATGCCGAGCATAATCGGTCGTATGGAGTAGGCTTTCTTTGTAAGCTGCAGATTCACTACTCTCTGATCCCCGTTATCCCGTGCCCGCTCAACGTATCCTAGATCCTCCAACTTATCCACCAGCGCCGTTAAAGTCGATTTATCCCTATCGATCATTTTGGCGATTTCTTGCATCGGAACTTTCTTAGACATCGCCAAGGCAAAAAGTATGTCGGCGTGAGTGGTGGATAATTGTCCTAGACCTTTTTCCTTGAGTTCCCGATTTAAGTGTCGATGAAATTCGTCTCGTATACGCGAAATTAGGTAAATTATTGTTCGGGGATTCATTTATATTTTTCTATCTTCAAGGCTGCGGAACTTAAGGACGTTTTCGCTTAAGCGAATTGGTATAGGTAAATGACTTCTCCGATCGCGGCCGGTTTGGGCGCGCCTTCCACTTCGAAGCTGAGTTTTAGGGTCATTCTTGCCGTTCCCCGGAGATCTTTTAATTCGATAAGTTCCGCGCGGAGCTTGAGTTTAGAACCGACTTTTACCGGGTCCAGGAATCGGAGCTTTTCCATTCCGTAATTGATTCCCATCTTGATATTTTTCAGTTCTAAAATCTGGGAAAGTAGGTAGGGGGCCATAGAAAGAGTCAGATAACCGTGCGCTATGGTCGTCCCAAAGGGAGATTCTTTGGCTGCACGAGCCGGGTCCGTATGGATCCATTGATGGTCGAGGGTAGCTTCGGCAAACTTATTAATCTGTTCCTGAGTGATTTCATGAGGAGCGGAAACTCCAAGCTCCTTTCCGACATAGGCTTCGAGTTCCGCAAAACTAGATAAAACGAGTTTGGCCATCGTGACTTCCTCCATCCGCTCGCGCTGGATTTTATTGAAACTGGCGGAAGTAGATGGTTTTGTCACCAACTTTTTAGATCAAAAACAGAACGGTCGTTACGTCGGTTACACTTTGTTTGCCGGGCTATCTTCGAATTTTCGATGCACTCGATACATCAGGTAGAAGCAGAGGCAGATCAATCCTTCCATCGCCAATATATCCGGGCGAAAAATATATTCCATTTTACTAACCTTCCGACAAAAAGAATCGGCCTCTTTCATCTCGGGGATGTGAAGAAGGGAATACAAATCCGTAAAAAAATTATCCCCGGACCGACGAATATCGAACCGGAAGAAGATTGCTTTTTCGATCCGCCTCGACGGAGGTCGGAGAATAAATCTCAAAAAAAGTGGATGAGAATTTCGATTTGTCGGTTTGCCTCGTATTTAAGCAAACGCCTGCGAGACTCGTCGTTAGATTTTCTTTTCCGGGTTTTCGGACTTTTTCGTATTTGCGTTCTTTTCGGTAATTATGTTTCAAAAGGATTGACAGTTGGCCCCTCGCAGGTTCCGATAGAAGTAGGATAGATATGGGAAGCTCGCCCGAACATTTAGGCCCCCTCCTGATACAATTCCTTCTCGGAGTAGGATTCTCCGCCCTTATCCTCGGCCTCGCGTTTCTCTTAAACCCCAAGAAAAAATCCAAGCCCCATGATACTTTCGAATGCGGAGTCCCGTATTACGGCGATGCCAAAGGTTTGTTTAATATTAAGTTTTATCTGGTAGCAGTCCTGTTTATACTCTTCGACATAGAAGCGGTATTTCTTTTTCCATATGCCGTAAACTTAAAAGCCTTTAAGGAAGCCGGTCTCGGTCCGTTTCTATTAGCGGAGATGTTCGTCTTTATTTTTATTTTAGTCGTCGGTTTATATTATATACGTAGGAAGGGGGCGTTAGAATGGGATTGAACGATCAACTCAATCAGCCCGGTCAGATGTACGGCGATATGGTCCAGGTCGCCAGTGCGGATACGATTATCAACTGGGGTAGAAGCTACTCTCTTTGGCCTTATCCGTTTGCGACTGCATGTTGCGGAATCGAGTATATGAGTACTTCTTGCTCCGATTATGACATTGCAAGATTTGGGGCTGAGCGTCCCTCGTTTTCGCCTAGACAAGCGGATATGATTCTTGTCTTAGGAACGATTACGTACAAAATGGCTCCTGTTCTTCGCGAGATTTACGATCAACTTTCGGAGCCGAAGTTTGTGATCAGCTACGGAGCCTGCGCTTCTTCCGGAGGAATGTTTCACGCCTATTCCGTTCTGCAGGGGATCGATCGGATTCTCCCGGTTGATCTGTATGTCCCCGGATGTCCTCCTAGACCGGAGGCCCTTCTGGATGCGGTGATTAAGCTTCAAGAAAAGGTCAAAACCCAGGGCTTGGAAGCTAGACGTCAGGAAGTGATGAGTAAAATTCGGGAGATCAATGAAAGAAACAAACCTTTGGTCGTCCGATGAAAGAAACGATAGATCGCTTCCTCAAAGACAAATTTCCCCAATACGTCTATAAGGAAGAAGAGGTTATCTCCAACCTCCCTGTATTCTTCCTAAAAGCAGAAGGAATTGTTCCGGTCTTTTCCGCGCTAAAGAACGCGCCCGGAATCGAACTGAATTATTTAAACGACTTAACCGCAATCGATTGGTTAGGAAAGAAAGAACCTAGATTCGAAGTTTGCTATCTTCTGCGGTCCGGAAATAAATCCTCCGCTCGAGTCCAATTCAAAGTTCCTCTTTCTGAAGGCGAGGGAGTTCCTAGTATCGTGCCTATTTTCAAAGGCGCGAACTGGCCGGAACGGGAAGTTTACGATCTTTTTGGAATCCCGTTTCATAACCATCCTCAGTTGGAACGACTGATTATGCCGGACAATTTCCAAGGACATCCTTTGCGGAAAGATTTTCCGTTGGAGGGATTTGGCCAAGACTATTTGATCGAAGACCTGCTGACGATTCACATCGAAGATGATATGGAGGCAGGATGACGATCATGTATGAAAAGACGGCCGAACATTTCGGCTCCAAATTCAAGCATCTGCCGGAAGGTCATTTGCTGGTGAACCTTGGACCTTCGCATCCGGCTACCCATGGGATCCTCCAGAATGTCATTCAACTCGACGGCGAACGCGTTGTGGACGTGGAATCCGTTATCGGATACGTACATCGCAGTTTTGAAAAACTGGGCGAGAAATATACCTACAATCAGTTTCTAGTATGTACGGACAGGATGAACTACGTCTCGACTCCGCTAAACAATATCGGCTGGATTCTCACCGTAGAAAAGATGATGGGGATTCAGGTTCCGGATAAGGTAGTGTACGTCCGGATGATCGTATCCGAATTGTCCAGAATCATGGATCATATCATCTGTAACGGGATCCTGGGCGTGGATCTAGGCGCCTTCTCGGGTATGCTGCATTTGTTTCACCACCGTGAAAATATCTATCAGGTTTTGGAAAAACTGACCGGAGCTAGGCTGACGACAACCTTCTGCCGAGTCGGCGGACTGGAGAAGGATATTTATCCTGAATTTGCCGCCGAAGTTCGGACCATCTGCAAGGGACTCAAACCGGCGATCGAAGAGTTTCAGAGTTTATTAGTAAATAATAGAATCTTTATGGATCGCACTGTCGGAATCGGAGGTATTTCCGCCGAAGACGCGATTGCATACGGATATTCCGGTCCCAATTTGAGGGCCGCAGGAGTTCCTTGGGATATCCGTAAAGACGATCCGTATATGTTCTATGATAAGGTCGACTTCGACGTTCCGATCGGAGAGGATGGATCCGTTTTTCATCGGACTTTGGTTAGAATGGAAGAAATGCGTCAATCCATTCGAATCATAGAACAGTTAGTGGAGGGAATTCCCGATGGGCCACATCATGCGGATCTTCCTCATATCTATTTACCCGAGAAAGATAAAGTATATCATAATATGGAAGAGTTGATCTATCATTTCAAACTCATTATGCACGGTATTAAGGTTCCTCCCGGAGAATATTATCAGGCTACGGAAGCAGCCAACGGGGAGCTGGGTTTTTATATCGTTTCGGAAGGGGAAAAATCCCCTTGGCGAGTCCACGTTCGTCGACCTTGCTTTTGGTTTTATCAATCCTTTCCCGAATTGGTGAAGGGCGGCTTACTCGCGGATACTATTGCCACAATGAGTTCGCTTAACGTTATTGCAGGGGAGCTAGATTGCTAATGCCTTATCAGTTTTCCCAGGAATCCGAAAAAAGATTCGGTAAATTATTGGAGATGTTTCCGGATAAGCGAAGTGTGATTCTTCCAGGGTTATATCTGCTTCAAAAGGAAAAAGGATACGTGGATCGGGAAGGGATGGAATATCTTGCGGAGAAAATCGGAGCGCCGATCTCTTTAGCTCAAGTTTATGGAGTTGCGACCTTTTATACTCTCTATAATAAAAAACCCGTCGGAAAGTTTCATATTCAAATCTGCGGCACGTCAAGCTGTTATATACGCGGAAACGACGCGATAGAGAAACATATCTGCTCTAAGCTGGGAGTCAAGTTAGGCCAAACCACTTCGGATAAAAAGTTCACTGTGGAAGAGGTTGAATGTCTCGGAGCTTGCGGTTATGCGCCGATGGTGCAGATCAACGAAGCATATTACGAAAATTTAACTCTCGAAAAAGTAGACGAACTTCTTCAGAGTCTTGGTTAAGGAGGATCGATATGGCCGAAATGAGAATTCTCACCAAATATATAGATGATCCTCGATCCAACGAGCTTGAATTTTACGAGTCAGTCCACGGATACGATGGAATGAAGAAGGCCCTCCAGCTAAAGCCGGAAGAGATCGTGGATATCGTTAAGAAATCCGGTCTCCGTGGACGGGGTGGAGCGGGTTTTCCCACCGGTATGAAGTGGTCGTTCATTCCTAAAGATATTCCTAAACCGAAATATATAATTTGCAATGCGGACGAAGGCGAACCTGGCACCTTTAAGGACCGGAAGTTGATTGAAAAACTTCCGCACCAGATCATCGAAGGAATGGTCATAGGCGCGAAAGCTATCGGCGCTAATAAAGGATTCTTTTATATTCGCGGAGAGTTTAATAAAGGCATCGATTCCATGCAGAAGGCCATAGACGAAGCCTATGCAAAAGGATACTTAGGAAAAAACATACTCGGTAGCGGATTCGATTTCGATTTAGTTCTGTATGCCGGCGCCGGCGCCTATATTTGCGGAGAGGAAACCGCTCTCATCAATTCTTTGGAAGGGCGTAGGGGACATCCGCGATTGAAGCCGCCCTTTCCGGCGGTATCCGGATTATATCGATGCCCGACTGTCGTAAATAATGTGGAAACGTTTTCCACCGTTCCTCATATCATAGATAAGGGGGCGGATTGGTATTCCAAAATCGGAACTGAAAAATCGCCGGGGACCCGGCTCTTTTCCGTTTCCGGACATGTTAAGAAACCCGGAGTTTACGAAATCGTGTTAGGAACGCCGTTGATGGATTTGATCAACGATCTATGCGGCGGAATGTTGGACGACAAACCTCTAAAAGCGGTAATTCCTGGCGGATCCTCCGTGCCTATTTTGACTGCGGAAGAATGCAAAACGGCGAATATGGATTTTGAATCCATGGCGGCTCATAAAACTATGCTCGGTTCGGGCGCTGTCATCGTAATCGGTGAAGGAACGGATCTCGTCGAAACCACCTATCGATTCGCAAGGTTTTATGCGCATGAATCGTGCGGACAATGTACTCCTTGCCGCGAAGGAACTCATTGGGTCCGGGATCTTTTGGATAAAATTCGAAAAGGAAACGGGACCAGCGAGGACTTGGAATTGATTCTTTCTCTTTCTAAAAATATGGAAGGTGGAACCACCATTTGTCCTCTTTCCGACGCTTGCGTAGGTGCAGTCAGACCTACGATTCAGAAGTTCCGTCACGAGTTCGAGGCAAGGCTTAAGGAGAAGACCCCCGTTCCTTCTCCTGCCGCATCAGGAGTATAAATTAAAATGGATTGGAACCAGATTCTTTTTTGGTTACTGAAAAGTGCGCTCTTTTTCGGCGTGTTTATCACTGCCTGCGCATACTATACGCTGGCTGAAAGGAAAGTGGCAGGCTATATTCAGGACCGAAAAGGACCGAATCGTGCCGGTCCGTTCGGACTTTTCCAGCCTCTTGCGGACGGGATCAAATTCCTTACGAAGGAAGAAATTTTTCCGAAGAATGTAAATAAGGTAATGTATCTGATTGCTCCGGCAATTTCGATGACTTGTGCGATTATGGCGTGGTCCGTGGTTCCCTTAGGCGGGATTTTACCTTTACCTAGTTGGGTGACTGAGAAAACCGGTTTAAGCGTTTTAGATTTGCAAATCGCCAATCCCGATACTGGGATTCTTTTTCTATTTGCCATCTCAAGTCTTTCGGTCTACGGGATTATTCTCGCTGGATGGTCCAGCAATAATAAGTATTCTTTAATCGGCGGAATTCGTTCGACCGCTCAAATGATCAGTTATGAACTTCCGTTAGGCATGTCGGTAGCGGCCATCGTCATTTTAACCGGTTCATTACGATTAACTGATATTAATGATGCGCAGATCGGGCAATGGAATATCTTCAAACTTCCGGGATTTATAGCATTTTCCATTTTTGTGGTAGCGATGTTCGCCGAAACGAATCGGCTACCTTTCGACTTGGCCGAAGCCGAGTCCGAACTGGTTGTGGGATTTCATACGGAATACGGGGCTTTTAAATTCGCGCTATTCTTCATCGCGGAATATATGAATATGATCACGATGAGTTGCGTCGTGACTCTTCTGTTCTTCGGAGGGTATAATGTTCCGTTCGGCGTTTTGGCAGACTCATCGTTTCACGCGTTGTTTGGGCTTGGACTCTTTGCGATAAAGGTACTTTTTTTTGCCTTCCTTTTCATGTGGGTTCGTTGGACTCTGCCCAGGTTTAGATACGACCAACTCATGACGATCGGTTGGAAGACGATGATTCCCTGGGCCGTAGCCAATATCGTAGTCGCTAGCGCTTACGTAGGCACGGATGGATTTTGGAAATGGTAGGAATCTTCGATAATCCTCAATTGCTGTTGTTTTTTATTTTCTCCGGAATTATCATTGCGGGGGCGCTAGGCGTCGTATTTCATCCGAATCCGATCACCTCGGCGATCTTGTTGGTTCTCGCGTTCTTTGCGTTAAGCGGAATATATGCCGTTCTTGGTTCGGTCTTTGTGGCGACGATGCAGGTGTTCGTCTACGCAGGCGCGATTATGGTATTGGTCGTTTTCGTCCTAATGCTTTTATCTCTACACGACGAAGGCATCGCCAAACTTTGGACTCATCCCTTAAAGAAAGGCATTCTTTTGTTTTTTGTGGCCCTACTCGGAGTCGTACTAATCAATTCCGTACGGGAAGGAATTCCGAATACTCAATCTTCCTCCCACGGATATTCAAAAAACGGAAATTACGAATTTGATATAACTCAGAAGGGAGCGACAAAAGCCACGAAAGTGGAGGGAAATACCGCGGTAGTCGGAACGTCTATGTTCTTAGATTACCTTCTTCCTTTCGAAGTTTTGTCCATTTTACTTCTCGCAGCCGTGCTAGGCGCCGTTATCTTAGGAAAGAAGAATTTAGGGAAAAAACCCGAGGAAGGCGAAAGATGAATCCGGCCATACTTAATCCGACAATCTCGGGAATCCCTGTGGAATATATTTTAATTTTGGCCTGCGTCGTTTTTACGATCGGAGTTGCCGGAGTGCTTTTTAGAAGAAGCGCAGTGGTAATTTTCATGTCCATCGAACTCATTTTAAATTCGGTAAATTTGGTATTCGTAACGTTCTCTAAAGCCTTATATCAAGTTCAAGGAGAAGTGGTGGTATTTTTCGTAATGGCTATCGCGGCCGCGGAAGCCGCAATCGGTTTGGCTCTCGTAGTCGCGATTCAGCGTAAGAAAAAAACCAGCTTTGTTGACGAAATGAACTTAATGAAATGGTGATTAATATGGCCTGGGATATTTGGATACCGGTCCTTGTACTTTTACCGTTAATCGGATCCGTCATAAATGCTCTTTTTGGCAGAGTTCTTAAAGGAAACTGGCCCGGCATGCTCGGGACTCTCTGCTCATTTGCAGCCTTTTGCGTCGGACTTTATGCGTTTCTTGCGTTTAAACCATTGGAACGTCAGGTTCCCGAGATTGTTTCATTTTTTCATTGGCTGGACGTAGGCGGGTTTAACGTAGAGGTCGCTTATCAAATCGATCAACTTTCCCTGTTTATGGTTTTGATCATAACCGGAATAGGAAGTCTTATCCATCTTTACTCGATCGGTTATATGAAAGGGAATCCGAGTAACGGCCGATTCTTCTCCTATTTGAATTTATTCGTTTTCTCCATGTTGCATTTGGTATTGGCCGAGAATCTTGTGGTTTTGTTTTTCGGTTGGGAAGGAGTCGGACTCTGCTCCTACTTACTGATAGGATTCGATACTCATAAAGAGACTGCTGCAAACGCAGGTATTAAGGCTTTTATTACGAACCGAATCGCCGATCTTGCGATGGTTATCGGGATTGCATTGACGTATTGGTATACGGGAACCTTATCGTTTACTCAGATCGCGTCCATACTTCCCGAGCTTCGAGGATTTCAACACGTCTTGCCTATCGTAACGACTTGCTACTTCATAGGAGCTATGGGTAAGTCCGCTCAATTCCCGTTTCACGTTTGGTTGCCCGATGCAATGGCCGGACCAACTCCCGTATCGGCATTGATACATGCCGCTACTATGGTCACTGCGGGAATTTTTCTGATCGCAAGATTGAATTTTCTCTTCATTCTTACCCCGCAAGTCGGACTTTGGATCACCGTCATCGGCACGTTTACCGCATTTTTTGCGGCTACGATCGGAATTTTTCAAAACGATATTAAGAAAGTTTTGGCCTACTCTACGGTGTCCCAACTCGGGTATATGTTCGTTGCGATGGGAGTCGGCGCTTATGTAGCAGGATTGTTCCATCTACTAACCCATGCATTCTTTAAAGCGTTGCTGTTTCTCGGCTCCGGATCGGTGATCCATTCCCTGAACGACGAGCAGGATCTGCGGAGAATGGGTGGATTGAAAACGCAGATGAAAGTGACTTGGTTCACTTTTTTATTGGGAACGCTTGCGATTTCCGGAATTCCGCCGTTTAGCGGATTCTTCTCCAAAGATCTAATATTAGAAAAAGCGTATTTTTTCCATCCTCTCTTTTTCGGATTGGGAGTTATTACCGCCTTATTAACGACGTTTTATATGTTTCGCTTAACATTTCTTGCGTTTACGGGATCTTCCAGAATCTCCCCGAGTGTTCACCCGCATGAATCCCCTTGGACGATTACGCTTCCGCTAATCTTGTTAGCCGTCGGAGCCGCTTTCAGCGGATTTCTTTTCGTTCCGGAATCGTTAGGTGGAGTCGATCTTCTGGAACGCTACTTCCAACCGATTTTTGCCTTAGGGAAAGAATATTCGCAAACTGCGATCCGTCATTCTGCAAGCGTGCACCATTTAAGTCCGAGTGCGGAATTGACATTAGCTTTATTGTCCTTAGGAGCGGTCGGAATCGGTTTAGGATTGGCTTGGAATTTTTATTCTCGCAAAGAAGAAGTTCCTCCATCCGAAGAGGAGTATACCGGTTGGAGGAAATTGATCGCTAAGAAATATTATATCGACGAGTTCTTTTCGAACGCTGTTGTCGGACCTATTTTATTCTTTTCGGAATTCTTTTCTACGATCGTCGAAAAGCAATTCATAGATAAGATATTAGTCAATACAGGCCGGCTTTCTTCCGGTATTTCCCTGGTGCTTAGGCGTTTGCAGACCGGAACGGTCGTTGATTATGCTTTTATGATCATCCTCGGTACTATTTTGATTCTATCCTTGTTCCTTTGGAGGGGATTGTAAGTGCCCCAATATTATCTCTCAATTCTTCTCTTTTTACCCGTATTAGGAATTCCGATCTTATTTTTTTCCAATCGTGACGGTTGGATTCGATCCGTCGCATCTCTTATTACGTTTTCCGTTTTTGGAATGACAGTCCCGTTGTTTCTCGAATTCGTTCAAGGGGACAGTGGACCGCAATTCGCACATCGAATTCGCAATTTCTTGGATTTAGGTTCGGGCGGGCTTGACTATTATGTAGCGATCGACGGCTTTTCTTTGCTTCTGATTGCGATGTCGGCTATCCTATTTTTCTTATCGTCGTTGTCGGCAGTTTCCAACGTAAAGCATCGAGTTAGAGAATTCTTCGTTCTCCTTTTGCTTGTCGAGACGGGAGTGCTAGGCGTTTTTCTTTCATTCAATTTGGTTCAGTTTTACGTATTTTGGGAATGGATGGTGCTCCCGTTCGCATTAATGGTCGGCATTTGGGGAGAATCGGGCCGTATCCGAGCTTCGATGAAATATTTGGTATTCTCGTTTACCGGTTCCGTCTTCATGCTTGCCAGTATTCTCGTCCTTTATCATTATTCCTCCACGCTCGATCTGGAAGAATTGGCAGTATTGCCTTTATCTAATATTCCTTCCGAGCTTCGTTTTTGGCTTTTTATCGGATTCAGTTTTGCGTTTGCGATTAAGGTCCCGTTGTTTCCGTTTCACACTTGGATGCCGGACGTACACGAAGAAGCTCCAACGGTGGGTTCCGTGGATTTGGCGGGAATTTTACTTAAGATCGGATTGTTCGCGTATGTTCGCGTTGCAATTCCGATTTTCCCGCAAGTGTTCTTGGAATATCGGGATTTCTTCGCAGGCTTAGCGGTCTCCGGAATCGTCTACGGTGCGGTCGTTGCTTTAACGCAGACCAATAGCAAGAGACTCGTAGCGTTTTCCTCCCTTTCTCATATGGGATTTTGCATCTTGGGAATTCTGACCCTAACCGAAGAAGGAGTTTCCGGCGGAATGTTGCAAATGGTGAATCACGGATTCACTTCGGGCCTTCTGTTTTTTATATTAGGAATGTTGCATGAACGAACCGGCACAAATAATTTAACGGACTATTCGGGTATCGCGAAGATCGCACCGTCCTTGGCGGCCTTTATCGGATTGGCAGCGTTTGCAAGCGCCGGTCTTCCCGGAACGAACGGGTTCGTAGGCGAGTTTTTGATCTTAATCGGGACATTCAAATATCATATTCTCTACGGTATTTTAGCCGGTACCGCTATCATATTCGCAGCAGGATATATGTTGTTCTTCGCAAAATCGTTACTTTTCGGAGAACCGAATCAAACTGCCGCGAATCTGCTTCCGTTGAATCTTCGGGAAAAATTTATTCTGACGGTTACTGCCGGATTTATTTTGATAATGGGTGTTTTTCCGAATCCGTTTTTAAAATTTATAACGCCTAGCGCTCGGGTAGTATTAAATAGCGCAGGTGAGGAAGCTTTAAAAGAGAGAGCTTTTTCCGAAAAAGAAGGATCTTTGCGACAAGTGGAACGTAAATATAAGGATTATCGATCACTCGGAAATACTGTTTCGAGTTACGAGGAAAGAATTCCCGTTTCAAAAGGAACGGGGATACCGGGGTCTCGCCGCTCCGCGAAGGAGAAAGAAGAATGAGTCTGATTCCAGGCGTGAACGACTTACTTTCCATTCTACCGATATTGATTCTTTCGGGAGGCGGAGTTTTATTATTAATTCTTCAATTTGCATTTCAAGGAGCCGAATTTAGGGTCGTTCGGTTTGCCTGCGGGCTTGTGCTTATTGGCTCATTCCTCGCGTTGCTCCATACTCAATTCGAATATCCGGGTCCTGGAATGTATTTTGGCGAACATTACGAAGTGACCTCTTTAGGTTTCTGGTTCGGAGCGCTTTATTTAGTTATGGCCTTCGGAACGGTATTGGCGTCTCCGAGATCATTACAACAGCATAATATGCAATTTCCGGAATTCTATCCCTTGCTATTATTTTCGACTGCCGGTATGTTCTTGATGACGGACGGACGGGATACTGTCACTATCTTTACCGGATTGGAATTGATGAGTCTTTCTCTATATGTTTTGGTAGGCATGGCAAGAAGCGACGAGTATTCGTTGGAAGCAAGTCTCAAGTATTTCTTACTCGGGAGTTTTTCCTCAGGATTCTTTTTAATGGGAATGGCTTTCTTATTCGGCGGTTCCGGAAGTACGAGCCTATCCGAAAGTTTAAAACCGTTGGCGATGAGCGGCTTCGATGCAAATTTTACTAAGATAGGATTACTTCTCTTATTAACGGGTATCGCATTTAAGATCGCACTTTTCCCGTATCATTCATGGACGCCGGATGCATACGAAGGCGCGTTGACTCCTGTAACCGGATTCATGGCTACGGCTTCAAAGACCGCATCAATGGGGCTCTTAATAATCGTTTTTTCTCATATGCCGATGCCTGTATTTTCCAGCGAATGGGCATGGATTACCGGAATACTGGCTCTTCTTTCCATGACTTACGGAAATTTTATAGCTCTAAAACAGGAAAATTTAAAACGATTACTCGCGTATTCCTCCATAGCTCACGCCGGTTACGTGGTTGCGGGGATTAGTCTCGGAGTTCGGGAAGAGGCGATTTTCTATTTGATTATCTACTCCTTCATGAGTCTGGGGGCGTTTGCAATTATAGCGTACTTAGAGCAAGGCCGTCGACAGGTAACTTTTGCCTCCATTCAATCTCTGGCGATTACCCATCCCTGGTCCGCCTTTGCATTGTTTCTATTCTTTCTTTCTTTAGCGGGTATTCCGCCTTTGGGAGGATTTTGGGCTAAGCTATTCTTATTCCAAAAAATTGCGGAACAAGGGAACGATCTGGCGCGACTGTTATTGATCGGCGGTATAGCAAATTCGGCCTTAGCTCTTTACTATTATGCGAAGGTCGGAATTTCCTCGTATATGAGTTCCGAAACGGGGGAGATTTCCAAGGATGAAAAAGTAAGGCCGAGCTACGGAGTCGTCGTCGTTTCCGGTTTGTGTCTTGTTTTTATTCTTATCGGTTGGTACTTTTTACAACCTAAAGACTTGATTAATATAACTCTCGAGCCGAGATCGGAGTCTATTCAAAAATAAGAATGTCTTTTTTTAGGAAATTTCTTTCGCTATTAAATCGAGAGACGAGTATTGCCGGAGTCCCCCAAGCAGGTAATTCTGCATTTCGTCTCGCAATGATGCAGTATGGGAAAAAGAAAAACCCGAAAAATTTGGCTAAGCTTTCCGAGGAACTTACAAAGTCCACCTTTCTCATTCCGCACTTAGAAGCTGAGAAACTTCCTCCGAGAAAAAAAACGAAACTTAAGCCCAAAAAGAAAGCCGTCGCTAAGAAAAAGAGAAAGCAAACGGATCAAATCGTTTTATTATATGTGCGCGATGAGAATGGGCGGATCTTTCTTCCCGCATTTTCGCATCCTGAAGAAGTGGTCCGGTATTTCGGAAAAGAAACATCGACGATTCAACTTTCGGCTAAGGATCTTTGGTGGACAGGACTTCAGAATCAGGAAGTGGCCGGAGTTGTAATCGATCCGGCAACGACTCTTTGGATTCTTTCCCGGGAGCACTTGGAAATTCTTCTGGAAGGGTAGAGGCTTTACCGGCTTTGCCGATTATAAATCGGAATCGACTACGGATAAAACGTAAGCGCCGATAATTTTAATCGGGCAACAGCAGCAAGATCTTGTTGATAAGTAAGGTCGCATTTAAAGGTTTTATGATAATTTCCGTCATTCCGACTGATCGGCAGGCGGATAGAGTTTCTTCCTCGTTCGAGGCAGTAATGCCGATAATCGGAATTTCAGGATTTAAGAATTTAATTCTTTTTGAAAGTTCCAATCCGTCCATTTTAGGCATTCGGATATCGGTAAGAACGATGTTCGGAGAATTTTTCTGAAAGGCTTCCAGTCCCTTTATTCCGTCATCCGCCGTAATGACTTCTTCAAAAGTTCCCGCTAGAATTCTAGATAATGAAATCGATACGATTAACTCGTCCTCCACAAATAGAATTTTGACCGGTTTCTTTTTCATGGTAGCTCTATGCGAAATTCGGCGCCTGTTCCGTCGGAATGAGCGGATAAACTTCCGCCCATATTCTTTTCGACGATCGTTTTGGACATATATAGACCTAATCCTACCCCCGAACCTTGCTCTTTTGTGGAAAAATACGGTAAGAAAATCTTCTCGCCGATTTCATCCGCAAATCCTCCTCCATTATCCTTGACGCTCACAATTTTCTTTCCTAGTTCGGAATATATTCTTATCAGAATCGTAGGTTCCTCGGGGCGGTGTTGTAGGATGGCGTCCTTTGCGTTTGATAAAATATTCAACAGAACTTGCGCGAGTTCGTTAGGGTAACCGTAAGCGGAGTCTTCGCCTGCAAAATGAGTTTCTATTCTTATATTCTGATGCTTCATGCTCGCGGAAACCAAGGACAAGCTCTTCTCGATCGTATTTTTTAAACTGAAATTTTCCTTCTCCTTATTCGGTTTATAAAAATTCCTGAAATCATCAATGGTCTGGGACATGGACTGCAAAAGATCGAATATACGTAGACTTGTGTTCCGCATATACTCGTCGTCGAGCAGGTTGTTAAGCAAAGTGAATTCCAGCTCCTGAACTAGTATCGATATGGCATTCAAGGGTTGGCGCCATTGGTGTGCGATATTCCCGATCATTTCCCCCATTGCAGCCATTCTGGATTGAGCCTCCAAGATTCGCTCCCTCTCTCTTCTTAGGTGCATTTCCTGTTCTATTCTCAATTCTAGATTTTTGTTTAAAGTAGCTAACTCTTCGTTCTTAGCAACGAGACTATCTTCCGCATTCTTTCTTCGAGTAATATCCCGTATTACTCCGACAAAGAATCTTGAACCGTCCAGCCAGACTTCGGAAACTGCAAGCTCGATCGGGAAAATATGACCGTCTTTCTTCTGAGCTAACACTTCTCGGCCGATTCCTATAATCCTTTTTTCTAACGTATTCACGTATCGATTCACATACGAATCGTGTTCCTCATGAAACGGGTTGGGCATCAATATCCGAACGTTCTTCCCGATTACCTCCTCTTCGAGATATCCGAACATTTTCTCCGCGGCAGAATTAAACATTAGGATATCGGCTTTTTCCGTTATCAAGATGATTGCATCTACGACGGTTTCGAAAATGACGAGAAATTTTCGCTCGCTAATGTCCATCGCGTTCAGTGCGCTAAGCTTTCGTTCCTGTTCTAATAAATTTGCGAAAGAATACGAGAGGTAATAGGAGATATCGAATAATAGTTCTTCGGTTTCAACATCGAATTCAGTCTCCTGATCCGAAAGCAAAAGCAAAGCGCTATGAGACTTCATATGTCCGCCAAAAATGGGTATAAATACGGCGGATCTCAGATTTTCAATTCGATCTAATTGCTCTTCTCCGAACAAAAGAATAGGTTTATTAGAGGAGAAATCACATTTGTTAACTACAAGTCGTATTAAAGAATTCAGCGGTTCAGGCTCAATCTGTTCCTTTGATGATGTCTTTGAAATTCGTATCCCTGACTCCGCGTTATTTTCATCCAGTTCAATTATAAGCGCCTGTTGAAAGACGTTGTTTTCGACGGCTAATTTGCACACCTCTTCAAAGAAAGTAGGAACGCTTTTCCAAAGGAAAATTTTTCTCCGCAATTCGGATTTATATTCCGATAGACTAACGACAGGATTCGTATTGGGAGACATAAAAAGCCGTTACCCGGAAAATCGGGAATTACGCGCGAATGGAATCATATCATAAAATCGGAAAATAGGAAAGAAGTTATTGTTTCGGCGGTTAAATTCAAAATCGGAATTTACCTCGGAGACGATATCCTTAATTTTGTCAACGGTACGTCCGTGTGGATGAAAAATATGTTTAGAAAAATTAGAATAAACGAATGTTTCTAAATTTTCCGTAAGTAACGGCTCTTAGAATCGCTTCGACAGGGCCGATGGAAAAAAATCGAATCCAAATTCTGGACACAAGAATACAGAAAAACCATATCGGAAATGCCAGAAATAAGAGTTGAAAGTTTCCTAATTTATCATAAAAGCCTAATCCCCATCCGCAAAAGATCCAAGAACAGATGATGGATTGTCCTAAGTAATTCGATAGGGAAAATCTTCCTGAAGATTCGAACCAAAACCGATCCGAAAAACTTGTTTCGGAATGATAGTAAATGCCCAACCAATACACGTAACAGATCGTAAATGCAGGCGCGCTAATCGTGTCCAGTATCGAAAATCCTAATTGCCAACTTAGGGAAAGGTTTTCGACAAATAAACTCCTGGAATGGATCGAATAAATCAAATTACCCGATAGCCCTAAAGGTAATAACCATGGTATCGATTTCTTTAAGCCGTTTTTGCTCTGTTCCCATCGCTCGAAGAAGGAAGTTTTTCCTGCGGCGATGCCGAGTGCAAACATCGAGAGAATGGAAGGCCATTGAAATAAAATCGTGAACGGATAGGAAATAACCGTATCTTTGGCTCGTTGTTTTGCGGCGTCCCAGAAACTGCCCAAATAAGCCGATCGAGTTTCGGATAGGATATCCGGTAAGCTCGAAGCCAATCTACTTCGATATTCATCCTGTCCGAACGCAAGAATCATTCTGCAAAGAATCGCAATGAATAAAAATCCTAATGAGAATTTAAGCAGCCAGGCCGGGCTTTTTTTTCGAATCAACCAAGCGATCAATCCGACGATCGCGTAAGAAAGAAGAATGTCCCCTAAAAATAGAAAGACGCCATGAAGCAATCCGATCAAAAATAAGCCGGCCAATCTCCGGAGATAGCGGCCGCGAGATTCGACTTCTTCCCATTCTTTCGTTTGAACGGAAATACCGTAGCCGAATAAAAATGAGAACAGAATATAAAACTTAGATTCGAAAAGGAAAGCGACGATCCAGGATGCGACTGAATCGAGTAGGTTCGAATTTTCTCCGACAGACCCTACTAAATACATCGGCTTTGCAAAAAAAGGCAAATTGACGACGAGAATACCGTACAATGCAAAGCCTCGTAAAAAATCTAAGAAACCTATTCTTTTTTTGGACATATGATTCCTCCGGGAGATTTACCTTTCCTTTATGTAAAATGCCTAAATCCGCTTTCGGTCGGACGGAATAATCGGTCGTTTAATAGAAAGTCGACTCTCGGAGTCTCGTTTTCTTTAGTAAGACGAACGGATCCGATCGGCGTAATATCGGTGGATTCCCATTGCGACGGAATCAAATCGGGTGAAAGGAATAATAATTCGAGTTCTTCTCCCGAGGTAAGAACTCCTTCCAATCCGATCGCCTTTTCAACCCCGTCCAAAACTGGGATTCTGTTTAACTCGATTTCGATGACTAATTGCGATACTTTTGCCAATTTTCCTAAATCTTGGATTAAGCCGTCCGTAAGATCCATTCCCGCATGAATATTATGAGAGGAGTATAGAGAGCGACTAACGGACAAACGCGACCGAGGTCGAAGATGCCGATCGATGGCAGTTTCGCGAAGGCCGGGCGGTAAAGAAGTTGTGAACCCGTCCAAAATCTTATAACCGAGAAGGGAAGCTCCTATATGTCCGGTAAGATAAACCCGGTCGCCGGCCCGTCCGCCTTTTCTGCTTATCGGAGATTCGGATTTTCCTAATAGAGTTAAGGTTAAATTTAATTCTTGGGAACGATAGGTGTCGCCTCCGCAGAGTTCGATATCGTAAGAATATAATGTTTCTTTAAATGTCTGAACGAATGGATTCAGAAATTCTTTTCGATTGCAGGAAGGGGACAGTCCGAAATTAAAGAAGGCCTTTTTAGGGATTCCATTGGCTGCCGCGATATCGGATACATTGACTTCGATTAATTTTCGAGCCAAATCGGCGGGATTGCTCCAGTCTAGTCGGAAATGAGTTCCTTCCACGATGGTGTCGGTGGTGATTAAACAACCGTCCGGACCGAGATAGCAATCGCTTTCCTGTTCTTTGCCCGGAGGATATAAGGAGGAGATCAATTCTTCTTCGTTCAAATCGCATTCCTGATTTCTTTTCGAAAAACCTTGACTTCGGCTTTGTTCGGTACCATTCTTAATGCCATGAAACTTATGATCACGAAATCCGATTTACTAGCCGGAGGACGTTTTGTTTTCTTCGGACTTATCTTAGCCTCGATCTACCTCGCAGGTTGGCAATCCAAAATGGACGCGGCCCCTAAAGCCGGAGTCTGTAAATTTACTCTTGATCCGGGAAAGACAAGCTTAGAATGGAAAGCTTTTAAATTTACGGAAAAGACGGGTGTGGGCGGAAAATTTACAAAGCTAGGAATTACAGGTTACAAAACCGGGAAATCTCCCGAAGCCGCGTTGAAAGGATTGAAATTCGCGTTGGAGCCGATCGATCTGGATAGCGGCAATCCCGAACGGGACGCGAAAATCAAGGGTGCGTTTTTCGGAGCTTTGAAGAACGCAGGCAAAATTTCGGGTCATTTTGTTTCGGCCAAGTTTGATTCGAGCGGGGCTGCGGGTACCGGCATCGTCAAGCTATCCTTAAACGGGATTACTAAAGACCTGCCTTTGACCTTTACCTTGGAGAACGGGGAACTGTTCAAGGTAAAAGGGAATATTAATTTGACCGATTGGAAAGCGAGTTCCGCAGTCACCGCTTTAAACGAAGTATGTAAAGATTTGCATACTGGGAAAGATGGAAAGTCCGTACTTTGGCCGGAAATCGAGATTTCGATTACTTCTACTCTAAAAACCGAATGTCCTTGAAATAAGAAAATTGAGGGGATCCGGATGACGATTCCAGATTGTGCGTCCGGATTTCGGATCGATCCGCAAATTAAAAATTAAGTTCTATTGCCTAAACTTCGTAATCACTGCCTGAAGGATTTTTAAATCGTCTTCGGAGAGATAAGTAAGATCGGTAACTATTTCCCTCAGAAGCATATTATGACGAACTTCGTCAAGGCGAGCATTCTCTTTTTCTAATAGAGCTAATCTTTCTTCCCAAGAAGCTTTAGGCTCTCCGGAATGATTAAAAACGAAATTCTTCGAAACCCCCTTCTTAATTAAAAGTAGATCCATTCTAAATTCAGGAATCGGCTCTTGATTGCTAAGATACCGGTTCATGGATACGAGTGAGGTGCCGATTGCATTCGCTCCTTCCTCCCTGGAAATTCCCAGAAGTTTAAAAGCTGATTTCAATCGCTCGCCCGGAGTGTCTAACTTTGGTTCTTTTTTATCCATTTTGACGAAATATGCGTGAGGATTGAATCAAAATGCTTCAATCCTTGAATTGGGACGGATCCCATTGGAAGTAGGATAAGAACAAACCGAAATTGGGCAATCTTAAACTATCTCTTTTGATGCAAAATGACTAACTCGTCATCTTGCTTTCAATTCTCAAAAAATTCTCTACGTTTTTTAAAATACACGTTCCAACTTTCCTGTAGATAGTTTCGGATCATTTACGATGAAGAATAGATTTATCCGTTTTCCGAATTTTCAACGTTATCCTTACCTATGATCGGACAGGAGGCTTCGAAATTGCTGTTTGAATAAAAGATGGCCTTTATTTAATATTCCTTTAAGAATTTGTAAATCGTTCGATCTTCTTCGTAAAAATGGAAATTATTGAAGGTTCATTTTGAATGTGTTTGGCAGAGCGATTCCGGAGTCCTTTTAAAGAATGATTTGGCTTTGGTTTCCGAAGACTTGAGCGCCGAACAAATCCCTTTTATTCCGGAATTAAGCCGGAGCGGGGTGGCGGAAAATGCCTTGACCCGTATACTCGGTACGCGAAATTGGCCAATACAGGACGTTTTTTCCCATGCCAATCATATCTAAACAGCATAGAACTCCTTCCTTGAAAAAGGAACAAGCCGAGAAGGCTTGGTACGTCGTGGATGCCGAAGGAAAGACCTTGGGCCGCCTGGCTTCGGAAATCGCCCATAGACTTCGGGGCAAGCATAAGCCCACATTTACTCCCCACGTTGATTGTGGAGATAATATCATCGTAGTTAATGCAGCCAAGGTATCCGTAACCGGAAACAAAGAGAGCCAAAAAGAATACTTTCACCACTCGCGCTACCCCGGTGGTATGACGGTAACCCCTCTTCAGGATATGAGAAAAAAACATCCCGAGAGAATTTTGTATGAAGCGGTGAAAGGTATGCTTCCCAAAAGCAAACTTGGCGCAGAAATGCTTACCCATTTCCGGATTTTCCCGGGAGCGGAACACAATCTCGGCGCACAAAAGCCGACGAAACTGGAACTCTAGGAGAATTAAAAAATGGCAACTGCCAAGGAAATTTGGGCCGTAGGTCGTCGTAAGAACGCAATTGCCCGTGTAAAATTGAAAGAAGGTTCCGGTAAGATTCTTGTAAACGACAAGGATATTAAGGACTATCTCCATAATAGCCGCTCTAATCTAAAAGAGGCGCTTAGCCCTCTCGTTCTTTTGAACTTAAGCGACAAGTTCGATCTAAAACTGAATGTTTCAGGCGGAGGAATCATCGGTCAAGTTGGAGCGATTCGCCATGCATTAGCTCGCGTTGTTTGTCGGTATAATCCCGAGTTCAGACCGACCGTTAAGAAAGAAGGTTTCCTAACTCGCGACCCGAGAATGGTGGAGCGTAAAAAATACGGTCTACACAAAGCTCGTAGAGGAACTCAGTTCTCTAAACGTTAATTCATCGTTTTTCGAACCGTTTCTCGAAATGCCTGAAGTTCTTGAACTCAAGACCTCGGGCATTTTTTGTTTTTAGAGGACACATGAAGTATAAGAAAGTTTCCGAAGTTCGTAATACCTTCCTGAATTACTTTAAGCAGAAAGGCCATACTGTTGTTCCTTCTTCTTCTCTCCTGCCTGCAGGAGATCCCACGCTATTATTTACTACCGCAGGCATGGTTCAATTTAAGCCTTTCTTTACCGGAGCTGTGGATCTTCCGTATACTCGCGCTACTTCCGCTCAAAAATGTCTGAGGACCACCGACTTGGAAAACGTCGGGAAAACGGAGAGGCATTGCACGTTCTTTGAAATGCTCGGCAATTTTAGTTTCGGGGATTATTTTAAAGAAGAGGCCATCGAATTCGCTTTGGATTGTTCCGTGAATCATCTAGGTTTTCCGAAAGACAAAATTTGGATCACCGTATTCGAGAACGACGACGAGGCGGAAAAGATTTGGATCTCCAAAGGGATTCCCGTCGAGAGAATCACTCGTCTAGGCAAGAAAGATAATTTCTGGGGTCCGGCAGGGGATAGCGGAGCCTGCGGTCCTTGTTCCGAGTTATATTTGGATCGGGGGTCGGAGAAAGGATTTCCCGAATGCGGAACGAAAAAAGAATGTCGTCCAGGTTGCGACTGCGATCGTTTTTTAGAATTTTGGAATATAGTTTTTAATCAATTCAACCAGGATACCGACGGAAATTTGCACCCGCTTAAGCAGACCGGGATCGATACCGGGTCCGGCCTGGAAAGAGTCGCTTTATTGTTACAAGGAGTCGATTCGGTCTATGATACGGACGAACTGCGCGGCATTATCTCCGAGGTGGAAAAAGTTTCTGGAAAAACGTACGATGATAGAACCAAAGTCCCGTTCCGTGTAATTACCGATCATATTCGCTCGGCTTTATTTGCGGTTTCGGACGGGATTTATCCGGATCGAACGGGACGCGGATACGTGATTCGTCGTTTGATCCGTAGAGCTGTACTGTTTGCGCGTAAGCTCGATTTAAGAGAGCCGTTTTTGCATAAGCTTGTTAAGCCGGTTGTAGGAATTTACAAAGAACGTTATCCGGAGTTGGAAAAGCACGCATCCTCGGTGGAGCGAACCTTGCTCGCAGAAGAGGAGCTATTCCTGAAGACTTTGGAAATCGGTTTAGAGAAAATCGGAGTTCTCGTCGCAAAAACGAAAGCGTCCGAATCGACGATCTTTTCCGGAAAAGACAGTTTCCTTCTCTACGGCACCTACGGTTTTCCGGCAGAGATGACCGAAGAGATCGTAGCCGAACATGGGCTTTCATTCGATAAGAGCGGATTCGAAGAAGAGCTGGAAAAGGATCGTCAATCATCCCGGGAAACATGGAAGGCGAATCGGACCAGTTTATTTACCGGAATCAAGACCGATAAAACGGAATTTCTCGGTTACGCTCGATTGGAAGCTCGTTCGGAAATCGAGCACGCCTTCTTAGATAATAAACCGGTTACTACGTTGATTGAAGGACAGTCGGGAGTTTTGACTTTCAAAGCCACGCCCTTTTATCCTGAAGGAGGAGGGCAAGTAGGCGATACCGGTTTTATCCGTAAGAATGCTTCGGTATTCAAGGTTCTGGATACGCAGAAAGAGAATGATATCATACTACATTATGGGATCGTGTTGAACGGCAGTTTTAACGTCGGCGATGAGGCGGTTTTGGAAGTCGAAAAAGAAAGACGTGAAAAGCTGAAATCCCACCATTCCGGAACACACCTGCTAAACGGCGCCTTGAGAAGTCTGCTTGGCGCTCACGTAATGCAGAAAGGTTCGATCGTGTCTCCCGAATATTTACGATTCGATTTTTCGCATCCGACCGCGTTAAGCGAAGAAGAGATTCGTAAAGTCGAATCGTGGGTAAACGATAGCATCGGTATGTCGATACCGGTAGAAACTAAAATTTTACCGATCGAAGAAGCTAAAAAAACCGGCGCAGTTGCCGCGTTTGACGAGAAATATGGGGACTCCGTTCGAGTCCTGCAGATGGGCGACCGATCGCTCGAATTCTGTGGAGGAACTCACGTTTTAAATACGGGAGACATAGGATACTTTTTCATAAGGAAGGAATCCAGTCCCGGCGCCGGGAATCGCAGGATCGAAGCGGTTGCGGGTCCGGTCGTGATCGAAACCTTTCGGACTAGATTTGCGGAATTGACGAATGCTATACAAACTTTGAATTTAAAAATCAAAGAAGAGTTCGGTGAGGAATCCGGTTCGCTATCCATTAAAGAAAGCGTACCCGGTCCCGAGGAGATCCGTGCGATTTTCGAAAAGAAGGGGGCCGGAGCAGTTTCCGAATTACGGAATCTTTCCGAAAAGCTAGCCTTAGAAATCGAAGAGACCCAGTCAAAATTTTTGAAGGAAAAGAAAAATAGGGAATCACGCGACTTTGAGAATAATCCGCAGATTATTTCTTCAATGCTTTCTACGGCAAAGATCGTAGGCTCCGTCAAAATCGTTCACGCGATTTTCGATTCCAAGGATGCGAAAGCTCTAAAAGGGCTTTCGGATAATTTGAAAGTTCGGGAAAAGGAGATCATTGCGATCCTGGCGAGCCGTAACGATGAAGACGCGAGCATCGTAGTCACTTGCTCTTCTGCCTTAGCGGGAAAATTCGTTCATTGCGGAGATCTGGTAAAAGCCGCCTGCGAAGTGTTAGGTGGCAAGGGTGGTGGAAAGCCGGATATGGCACAAGGTGGCGGAAAAAATATATCTAAGGTCGAAGAAGCGGTAGAGTCGGCAGTGAATCGAGCTTTGGCAGGTTTGAACGGGAGTAAAGTATGAGCGATCCATCGTTTGATGTCGTATCCGAGATTGACAGACCGGAATTACAGAATGCAGTAACGCAGGCCATCAGTGAAATAAAAACCAGATTCGACTTCAAGGGTTCCAAATCGGAGATAAAGTTAGAGGAAGAAAGTCTAACGCTTACTTCGGATAACGAGGCCAAGTTGGAGAGTGTGATCGACGTTTTGATCAATAAGATGGCGAAACGCGGGTTAGGATTAAAATCTTTCGATTTTAAATCTAAGATCGAACCTGCAACCGGAAATACTGTTCGAATGAAAGTAAAAATCCGGAATGGTCTGGAAAAGGAACAGACGAAGGAAATCACCAAGATCGTAAAAGACTCAAAACTGAAAGTGACTGCGACGATCATGGGGACAAGCGTGCGCATTCAGGGTAAGAAGAAAGACGATTTGCAGGAAATCATGCGTTTATTGAAAGCGGCCGATCTGCCATTCGATCTTCAATTCCAAAATTATAAAGGATAACCCGGTTTATCCTTTTGGGAGAAAAAGAGAAATTTATCCAATACCTTCCCTTGATGACAACAATCCCAAACGGAAATCGGTCTAACTTAACATGAAATTGAAATTATTCGTCTTAGCGGTCATCCTTGGAATTTCTGTCGGCGTAACGGCTCAAGAAGAAAGTCCGGTCAAATTTAAACTGGAGAAAGGAATCGGAGAAACGTATTTTTTAAAGATCGTTCATCCGTCCAATTTTGGAATCCAGAAAGACGCGCCTCATAGAATAACCGTCAGCGCGGGACCTGGTTTGAAAGTCGAGTCGGCCGACTTAAAATTGAAAGGCAAAACATCCAGTAAGAAAAAAGAATATTTCGAAGCTGTGGATCCGATGGCGATTACTTTAAAAGGCGCCGGCGCGCTTGAAATTCACGCTAAGATCTTTTACTGCGATTATAATCGGAATATTTGTATTCCTGGAAAGATTGTCCAAAAAGAAATAATAAAATAGAAAGCATTTCCCCTAATATATACGTGAAGCCCAATAATTGGCTGGCACGTATGAAGATATTAGAATTAATTTCTATTGCGAATTTAACTTTTGCGATATTTCTATAGAATAGAGTTTCATATCTAAGAGTGGCGCTAGGTTTTCAACGTAAGCGGATATTCCGATTTCTGCCGGTCGAGAACGGGGACAATATGGTTCTTTTCTAAAACACTCAATATTCTCTTTACTCGCATTAGCTTGAGACGGACTTCTATGATTTCAGTCGGTCAAGAAATATCGTCGTCTCTTCGTTTTCGATTCCATTGAATATAAATCTTTGGTACAATCGAGAGAGGCTATCAAATACTATTTGCCAGGCTAATTGAATGAAACTGTTCGGAAAATATCATAATGAAGTGAACGTGAATGTCATTTGCCCTCTTGCTAACGGTCTATCTGATCTTATTTCGTCGTGATTTGAGTAGTTTTAGAAATTATTATAATTTTATAATAATTTAGATACTATTATCTGAATTGGGTATCCGATCAACTGTTCGGTCTTTGTTGCGAAATTTCTTCAAAAAATCAGTCGGGTCTATGATTATCCTTGAATCCGGAACGAATACAGAAGCTAGAGTGAGGCCGAAAGATTCGCTTCTTTTCTTGAATGTTATTTATGTTAGTATAAAATGGTAATGTACGATCGTTTTTAGGAAATAAATTTCATTCCGGTTCCTAGAAAGGATTCGGTTGCGAAAGTTCTCGTAAATACGAGAAATCACGAATACTAAATCCGTTCGTTCTGCTAGAAATTTGGAAAATCGATGTATCTTCGGTTTTAAAAATTCCCGTACGAGTAACCATTTTCAAATAATTGTCCCAAATCGAATCCTCGGAGGCTACTGAACTCCCGAAAGTACTACCTGCAGCACCCGAGATAATGGTATTGGCAGCCGAAGCAAGGGAAGCCGTAGTTCCACTTTTTCCGGAGCTAAGAAATACATACGCCCGGCCAACGTTACCGGAATAGGAGTTTGCACCTGCCGCAAGATCCGAATATCCGTCTCCGTTAAAGTCCGAGAATGCGAGATAAGAGCTAAAAGCATTACCTGTAGCTTCCCCATCGATCGTAATCGAAGCGATAGTAGTTAACCCTGCGCTTCCGGTACTAGGAAATATATATGCTCGTCCGGTAGAACTTGTATAACCCGTTGCCCCAACCGCTAAATCCGCGTAACCATCTCCGTTAATATCACCGAACGAAATGGAACCTCCAAAAGTATCGCCGCTTGTTTGTCCTGTAATCATCGTACTGGCACTTCCGGCTGCGGAAGCTGTAATCCCGCCGCTTCCGGTACTTTGGAATACGTAAATCTTCCCGGTAAACGTATTATTGTAACGATTCGCACCGCTAGCAAGGTCCGCATACCCGTCTCCGTTTACGTCCCCGAAAGCGAGAGGAAGTCCAAAATCGTTATATACCGTTTCTCCCGGTATATTTGTGTTTGCGCTGCTGTATGATGACGCGGTGATTCCTCCGCTTCCAGAGCTATGAAAGATCCATATATTTCCGGTGGAAGTGTTGTAATAATTTCCTCCGATGGCTAGGTCAGAGTATCCATCTCCGTTCACATCTCCAACAGCCAGAGACGCAGCAAAATTGCTGCTCCCTGGTCCCGTTATGGTCGTATTTGCGCCGCTGTAAGATGATGCGGTAATCCCTGCGCTCCCGGTACTATGAAATACATACGCCTGACCTGCGTGACTCCCATACATATACGCCCCCGTAGCAAGGTCCGTATAACCATCGCCGTTAATATCTCCGAGCCCTAACACATATCCTAACTGGCTTGAGGCTATCCCCGTAATCGTTGTGTTTGCATTGCCTACCGTCGAAGCGCTGATTCCGCTGCTTCCTGAGCTATGAAAGACATAGACCTGACCTGTATTTGCCGAATAGGTAGTCGCTGCTGCGGCGAGATCCGCGTATCCATCCCCATTTACATCTCCGAGATCCAGGAAATTTCCGAATGTGCTGCTTGCAGTTCCTAGAATCGAAGCGTTTGCAGCGGCTAAATTGGAAGCTTGAATGCCGCCCGATCCTGAGCTATAAAATAAAAAGATCTGTCCCGCGCTAGAAGATGCGGAAGGAGCTCCTACCGCTAAATCGGGATAACCGTCCCCGTTGATATCCCTATTCTTTCCTTGGCGCACGCTTGTCGATACGACGGCAGAAATAAGTCCTGTCGAATTTTTGCTTCGTACACTAATCGTATGCGAGCTTCCCATTTTCCAAGTATTCGTTCCCGTTGGAAGCCGATAGGCCCAGCTCGTTGTACCGGTTGCGGGCAAAAAAGCGCCTCCATCCAAGCTCACTTCCACCGAACTCAGCGAATTATTATCGAATGCAGTTCCGACTAAAAAGCCCGTCTCTATAACGGAATTTCCGGTATTCGAGAGATTAGAAATGGTTATGGAATTCAAGCATCCGTTGTGTAATGCGCAAGATAAGAATTCAGTATCCAGCCATGCTTGGGAAAACGGTATTCCAGGATTATAAGTACGAATGGCGCAATTGGAGAATCCCAGGGATAAGAAAAAGAAAGGAGTCCAGAAGAATCGAATATTCTTAAAGAAATAAAATAATTTCAATCCGTATGATGCGTTAAAAACGAAACGAATTTGTTTTAGGCATACTCGGATGCTCGATCGACTATTTTCCATTCAACTTTAATTCAAAAAAAATATAAAGTTAATTACAACAAAATTTCCCGAGAGTATAAAACATTTCGTAAAATGATTTCTTGAAAAATGATGAGCTCAAGAAATTTTTATCCCTCAAACGAGTAGTTTTTGAATTTATAAACGTGAATCCATCAATCTGAATATTCCGTTCGCCGTCATCTCTTCGGTATATATGCGAAAAAATTAGCAATTGAAAAAAAAATCTATAAATCGAATAAAAGCGATTTTTGCATACATTGCCTTTTTTGACACCCTCGGATTCTCATTTGAAATCTTATTCTTTTCTCAAAATTACCGATTAAAAAGAGTGTCGCGTAAATCCAGCGATTCTACGCTATTTTTAGTATTATCGATGTTTCATTGTATTACAATAGGAGAAATGCGAAATAGAATTCGAAAAAGCGGGTCCTTGCTATCGATTCTTGCCGATCGGAGCCCGCTTCTAATTTGAGTCACTTTTTCAATTCGACTTTTAGATCAGGTTGGGAGATATGAAAAAGATAATACGTTTTCCCGTTGATCGGCTTCGAAGTTTTGACGATCTTTCCTTTCGTCTCCACCAATTCTTTTAGGATTTTTCGATCCGTAGGTCGAAATAGCTCTCCTTTTTCGGCAATAAACAAATTTAAGGCTCTTTTTCTGGATAGCTCTAATGCTTCGTGCTCGTTGCCTTCCAGCGAAGAAACGACGACCTGATAAGTGGAAGAATTGATAAATCCTTCCGTCGCTTTGACGAATTGATCCTCTTCGGCGGGAGCAGACTCCTGCACTACGGATTTCGTTCCGCTGACGGGCGTGTCTTCTTTTTTCGGAGTTTTACAAACTACGAGTGAAATGATTAGTAGAATAAGTAGCGCAATAGTTTTACTTTGCATAGAGGCTCCAGAGTTTACCTTATGGGAAGATTAGTGATCGGGGATTCTAAAATTCGCTCTAACAAATCAGCTTCGACAATTCTGTAAACCAAAGTACATCGTTTCGGATCCGTATAATCTTCCCTATACAGGAAGAATTTATCCAAGAACCACGAAAAAGCCGCACGATAAGCGAGAAAGTCGGCATTTACATTTTCTTTCTTTTTCTTTTCAATTTCTTTTTGAGTATCGATGCGGTCCGGGGTTGTGGATGCTCCGGGTTGCGAAGCGGTTGTAGGAGTTTGAGTTTGATTCGGAGTTATAGAGGCCGTTGCCATTCCGGGTGAAACGCCACCTCCCGTCACTCCGACCTGAGGGTGTTGCGCCGGAGGAATATACGCGGGAACTCTTGTTTGCTCCGCAGTTCCTCTTAGATATTTTCGTTCTTCCCTAAGTTGTGTTACTATCACTGGAATCGTAATCTCGTCCCTGCGTCGAAGCGCCCTTGCGCGACACTCCTCTCGCAATTCAAGAATCGGTCTCTCCTGATTCGGAATCGGAACCGTAACTACTACCTGAAAATATTCACGGGAAATAAAACCGGTATCCGATACATTATCCCAGGCTTTCCGACGAAACTCCGGATCCGCAGGTTCGCAAGCGATGTGAGTAAGGGTAATTAAGACCGTTATCCAACGGAGCATAGTTCCCATTTTCGTAAATCCCATTGGAAAAACCAGCGGGATTTTTTCTCGGAACTTCTCGACATTAACGCTTTCGAGGGAAAAGCTGTTGGTATGTGGAACTTCTTCCCGAAAACACAACGAACGGTTCTTTTTGCCCTCATTTTCATTTCCTCCTTTGTCGGTTTGAACGCCGAAGAAGACCTATTTTCTCGTATTCGGACATCCCTTGAAGCAAGGGTCAGAAAAGTCGTTCTTAAGAACGGAATTCGACTGCTTTTAATGAAGCGAGAAGGATCTCCTACCGTTGCCGTATATACGAAATTCTTAGTCGGTTCCGTGGATGAAACTCCGGAAATCGCAGGCACTGCGCATTTGCTGGAGCATATGCTTTTTAAAGGAACTAAAAATATAGGAACGAATAATTATGAAAAGGAAAAACTCTATCTGGAGCAGATTCGCGTATGGGGGAAGCGCTTAGATTCCTATCGTATTAAGGAAATTGAATATATTCGGAATAAGGAGGCGATTCCGAAAGATTTTATAAAAGAAAAAGCCGTTTTAGAGACTAGATTTAGGAGTCTTTTGGATTTTCATCGAAGATTTGTCGTTTCGAACGAAGATTCCTATATCTATGATAAGAACGGCGGAACAGGTTTCAACGCATACACGACCGACGACGTCACGAATTATCAGATTTTGCTTCCGTCAAATCGATTGGAAATATGGGCTAAATTGGAATCGGATCGGCTTAAAAATCCTATATTAAGAGAATATTATACGGAAAGGGATGTCGTTCTGGAAGAAAGGAGAATGCGGGTCGATAATCAAGGACTCGGAATTTTACGGGAGAAGTTCTTAGGAGCGGCATTTGAAAAGCATCCTTACCGTATGCCCGTGATCGGTTACGAATCGAATCTTCCGTTTTTGGATATCGATAAAACGGAAGATTTTTTCCGGAGAAATTACCGTCCGGGAAACATGGCGATTGCGATTGTCGGCGATCTCGATTTCGCATCGGCGGAAGCGCTGGTTCGAAGATACTTCGAGGATATATCTGACGGAAGTCCCGCGCAGCCGATTCGCCAGAAAGAATCTTACGATCATGACACTCGGAGAGTGAGCGTTCGCCATTCCTCGGGACCGATGAAAGTAATGGGTTGGTTAACGCCGGCACCGCCGCATATCGATCGACCGGTTTTGGATTTGATCGACGCGATATTAACGCAGGGCGAGACGGGCAGATTGTATAAACGACTTGTTCTGCGCGAGAAATTGGCTCAGAAAGTGTCCTGTTGGACCGGCGAGCCTGGCGAAAGATACGATAGTCTATTTGCCATTTACGTGACGAACGTCCGAGGCGCCGATCCCGATAAAATCGAAACCTCTATTTGGGAGGAAATTGAAACGTTGAAGAAAGAATCCGTAAGCGACGAAGAACTCTTAAAAATAAAAAATCAGATCGTTGCCGATTATATTCGCGGGTTGAATAGCAATGGCAAGCTTGCGGACGTGTTGACTTATTACGAGCTCTTAGCGGGAAACTGGGCGGCGATTTTCGACGATTATTCTCAGTTGGATAAAGTCACTCCCGAGGACATAAAAAGAGTGGCTACGAAATATTTCGTGCCTCGCAATTTGACGGTTGGTGATTTAATTACCTCAGAGGGAGAGCAAAAATGAAATTCTCTCGATCGACCTTTTCCTCCATTTTAGTTTTCCTACTTTTGCCCGCCGGTATGAATTCAGCGCCGGGCGATTTCGTTAAGAACGTTAAGATCCCTCCTCTTGAATTTCATTTTCCTGAGATAAAAGAGATTCAATTGGATGCGAATACTCGGGTTCTATTTCTACCGAACGGCGAGTTCCCGCTGCGCACTTTGGAAATATCCTTCTACGCGGGGCCTTCTTATTATCCTGAAATAAAATACGAATTGTCGGAAATCCTTCCCGAAGCATGGAAGAAAGGAGGAACTCAATCCCATCCAGGCGAATCTTTTGCAGAAGTATGGGAATCGTACGGTTCACGATTACGCGTCGATTCGGACTTGGAAACGGTTACCTTAACATTTTCCTGGCTTACTAGATACGATAAAGAATCGAGGGCTCTAATTTCCGAGTTTTTGAGACAACCCAAGTTCGGTCAGGATGCTTTCGAGATCGCAAAACTGCAGTTAGGCGAACAGATTAAGCGAAGAAACGACAATATTGCCGCTCTTGCCGGTCGGAAAGCGTTGGAGCTTGCCTACAAAGGAAAAATCCGAGGCACTTCCGTTTCCCAAGCGCGTTTGAACGGATTGAGCGAGGAAGGCGTTTCCGACTATTATAGAAATGTCGTTTTAAAATCCCGTAAATCGGTTTTAGTTACCGGAGAATGGCAGGATTCGGAGGTGTCGGGTTTTTTGGCCGAAGTATTGCCCAATTCAGACGAAGTAGCAAAGAAGGACTCCGAGTCGTTATCGCAAGCTGAACTTGAGAAGAATTTAAAGTCTGTTGGATACAAAAACCTTGTCGTAGACAAAGGCAACACGCAGAATGTCGTGCTGTTTTTAGGAGTCGGGCCCGCGCACAATCATCCCGATTTTTATGCGATCCAGATCTTGAACTATATAGTCGGCGGTGGCGGATTTAATTCCTATTTTATGAGCAGGATCCGTTCGGAAAAGGGATTGGCTTATTCCTCATCTAGTCACCCGATTTTTGAAAAGGATCATTCGCTGATTTTTTTCATGACCCAAACTAAATCGCAAACGACTATGGAAGTTTATGATTTAATGGGGGAGATTTTAAGCGATAGAACCTTCTCAAAAATAACCGAAGAAGAATTAAAAACCGCTAAAGAAGCGATTCTTAATAAATTCATTTTTCTTTTTACCGATTCTCTGGAAATTCTAAGAAATGAGGCTCGTTTTAGGGAGCATCGTATGCCGAAGGATTATCTTCGTATCTATCGGGATAAAATTCAAGCGGTGAGCTTGGAAGATCTGCGAAGAGTCGGAAAAACTTATTTCCGTAGAGATGGTTTGACCGCGATCGTTTCAGGACCGAAAACCTCGGTTCAGCAGGATCTACCCTCTTCGAAAGTGATCGGTCCGGAGGACCCCGTTCCCTAGGATGCAAAGTCGTTTCGAACATAAGCGATATTCTTACGAGGGAATTTCCGAAGGAGGAATTCGCACTTCGATTATCATGTCGAACTTAAATTTGATGTTCGATATCGGTCATCAGAATCCTAATAAGATTCATATCGGTAAGTTGTTGTTGACTCACGCTCATTTGGATCATTCGGCGGGAATTCCTTATTACGTTTCGCAGAGATCCTTGCGTAAACTTACCCCTCCTAAAATTTACGTACCGAAAGAATTGGAAGCTCCTCTACACGAAATCTTGGCCCTCTATTCCAAGATAGAGGATTTTCCTTATCGATATGAATTATTCGGAGTTGCGGAAGGTGAGGAAGTCGAAATAGATCCGTATCACACCTTCAAACCTTGGCGGACGTTTCACAGGGTCGTTTCACAGGGTTACACCGTGTACGAACGCAAGAAAAAGTTAAAAGCGGAATTTCAAGGGTTGAACCCTAACGAACTATCCGAGAAAAAAAAAGTTTCGGGACCGATCGATGAAATCATATCGAAGCCGGTCGTTAGCTTTTCGGGGGATACAAAAATCGAATATGTACTCGCTCACAAGGACGTCGCCGAGTCGGAAGTAATTTTTCTGGAATGCACATACATCGACGAAGAGCGTGACGTCGCGAAGGCGAGGGAATGGGGACATATCCACTTGGATGAAATTCTTCATAATTTATCCGCGTTTAAAAACGAAAAAATCGTACTCATTCATTTCTCAAAGCGTTATCCAATTCCTTATATTAAGAAAGTAATTGCGAAGAAAATTCCAGCTTCGGAAAGGGATCGATTTCACCTTTTTCTGCCAGAATGAGCGCGACATTATTAAGAAATTTTGAATATGTCTGATTCAAAAAAACAACCGGATAAAAAAGGTCTGTCTCTCTACAAAGACGGTCTTGAAGAATGGATCGATCGCGATCTTGTTCGTCGTCCATATCCTTGGCTCTATCATATAGAAGAAAATGCTTCGAGAGATAAAGTGCCTGTTCTTTCCCCCGCCTCAGGCGCGGTACTCGCCTTTCTCGTTTCGTCATGGGAACCCGTAAGAGTCCTTGAATTAGGAACAGGATATGGAGTGTCCTTGATTTGGATTTATTCCGCGTTGAACGAAACCTCTAAAATCCAAAGTGTGGATCGAGAAATTCAATTTATGGAAACGACTCAATCCCATCTGGATCGATTGGACGGGAGTTCCTCTCGAGTGGAACTTCTACGCGGGGAATGTGTGGAAGCTCTGCGAAGATTTTTGTCTTCGGCGTCGATAGACGGAAGGGAATTTCTATTTGTCGATTGCGATAAGATTCGATACCCGGAAATTCTAAAATTGATTCGAGATTCCGGAAAGGGAAGGGGGCTAAGGACCGTTTTCGACAATGTGCTCTGGCACGGGAGGCCGGCCGATCCGGATCGCCAGGCGCCTTCGGATCAAGCGATCCGTTCCTTCTGGGCGATCTTAAAAGAATCCGGCTTGCCTTATACTCTTTTCCCCGCAGGAGACGGGCTAATCTGTATCGATTTTTACTAGTAAAAAGCTTGTTACTCGTCAATAGAATGTGCTATATTGCCGCGAGGGGGCGATAGCATGACAAAAAGTTTTTTCCCTATGAAGCTCGCGGTATTAGGATTTCTCTTGGTCACTTCCTACAGCGTGATTGCACAAAATAAGCCGCAAGCCAACGACTCGAAAACGGCGGAGCTGGCAAGCGTTGCCGATGATCCGAAATATCAGGGCGATTATCTGGAAGAATTTCACTATGCCAGAACCTTGGATTCCACTCAAGCTAAGCTTAAACACGATTTAGCGGCTTTAGATATCGTCGTGAAGAATTTCGGTTCTCAAGTTCAGGGGTCGCAGGAAGAGTTTGATTCCATTTGGAAAAAATATAACGAGGCCTATAAATTCTATTTAATGAGAAAATACGTCGTTTCCGGTCGCAAAACCAAAGAGACTGAACTCGCTACAAACAAATTGTACGGGAAATTTTCCGATCTTTATAATCAGAAAGTGGATCAACTCTTAGGCGAATGTGCGGACACGATTGTCGGTGTGGAGCAAAAACAAGGACCAGCCGGCGCTGCCAAGGGTACTGCAGGTCGAGATATTTCTCAAAATCATCATAAGCTGCAAATTGCGTATTACGAATATATTCAGGCGGAAAGAATGAGAAAAGATTCTCGGTTTAAAGACAGCCTGATCCATCTACGCCTTGCGAAAGAATATGGAATTTCGATCCTAAGTCGCTTGAAACCGGAAGAAGAGAGCAAGACAGTCCGCGAGAAATATAAAGTGGATCTTAGCGATAATCGAAACTTGATTTTTTCCGAATCAAAACTTTAATCCGATCCGTTCATTGTCCGGGACGCTTTGCTTTGTCCCGGATTTCCCTATCGCCTCTTTCATCTTTTCGCAAAGGAACAAGCTTTACACGAATCCGTCGGGATAAAATCGTTTCCTTAAGTGGGCAAAAAATTTCCAATTTTTCTAATCATTATTTTTTTTACAACTTCTCTCTCTTCTCAGGAAGTTCCGAAAAAAACGTTTAATATTCTAATCGATCCCGGGCATGGCGGCCTCGATCTCAAGCCTAAAGAAGAGCACGGAGATAAATACGATCCGGTTACTCGGAAGTACCTGGAACCTTATAAAGCCGGAGCCAAATCCAAGGGACGGAGAGAAAGCGAAGTCGTTCTAGCGTTGGCCAAAGAAGTGAAGGAAATTTTAGACCTTACGAAAACTTTGGAGGGTTTCGAGACGTTCAAAGGACACGCAAAACGTTTTACGGATGATTCTTTGCCTTGGATTAGAATCGATTCGGATTTAACTCGAGAAGAGACCGCTTCCGAAGAGGGCGTCGATTTATCTTCCGACCCGAACGCTAATTATCGTCTTTATGATTACCCCGATAAGAAGTCCGGTAAAATTCGGCCGGGGAGAATATCCAGAATCAACGCATATCGTCCGTATCTCGTGCTTTCTTTGCATCTGAATCCGAGCTGGAAAGACCATCCCGGTGGAATGGCCGCAGTTCTCACTCCGTCATACCGTACGTTCTACGCGTTGCGTAAGATTTCAGAGGGAGCTCCTTCGAAATCCTTCGAGAATGGACCTTGGAGCGAATGGATGCGATTCAAGATGGAATGGTCGAGACTGCAAAACGCAGTCGCAGATTCGTGGATTTATTTTAACGGTTACTGGCCGAATAAGTCAGGAAAGAAATCCGACCTCGCAAATTTTGAAGGGTATCGTCAAAACATGGTAACCTGGAAATACACGGACTCCGCAGGCTGGATCGAGAAGGCCAAACTAGGAGGCCCCGGTCCCTATGCAAAAAAGCATTCCGAGTATTCCGCAAAAGGTCCGTTTTGGGATCGAGAACGTTCCGAGGCTGAACTATGGAGAAGGGAAGACGGACCAGAAGGATTCGGCGGCGATAATAACTTTGCGGCAGTCGAATTGATGCGGTTTGTTCAGTACGGACTTCGCTCCATACCGACCGAGGACGCCGAACTATCTCATCCAGGACCGATCAACGATCCCTATATTTCCACTTATAGTCTGCCGACATTTATCAATGCCATTTCCGCATATCTTGAAATCGGTTATATCGATAAAGAAAAAGATATGAAAATTCTAACGAAGCGAAGAAAAGATGTGGCGATCTCGTTAGCAGTCGGAATTTATTCCCTGTTTCACGGAATGAAAACTAAAGAATTAGATTCTCCTTATATACCTAAGGGAAGGAAAATTTCCTGGTCTAAATACGAAAATTGGAAAGACGGTAATTATTTCAGAATCGTGCGCGACGAGTAATTTATTTCTTATCTTCCGTGACAGGCACTGACGAAACCCGTCCTTTCCTTGGAAAGTTATAGATTCCCAATGTTGTCGATTTTTGTATGTAAAAAGAACCGTTCTCCTCGAATCGTTCCTTAAATATCCGCTAGTCAAAATATTTCCAATTTAAAAAAAATGGTAAAACTAGCGAACCGCCTAAGAAACCGAAATCCATTGTGAAAACAATGAATTAATTCTTTATAATGTAAAGTGCGTTCGTTCCGACGAGGATTTGACCGTTCAAATTTCCGGCGGTATATCCTGTCTTATAGATATTATCATAGTAATCCGAAACGATTCCGGAAGCAGTCGAGCTGGATCCCGTCACTCCCGCTTGTTGAGTGGATTGTTTTACTCCGTTCGAATCGTATTTCGTCATATAGATATCCTGGGTTCCGGTAAGAGTATTACCGTCCAGTCCGCCTCCCGTATTTCCGGTAATGAAGACGTTGTTAAAGGAATCGTATGTGATTCCCAATCCGTAGGTAAAAGTTCCGCCGGTGCCCAAAAGGCGGGTCCATTGCTTCGCACCTTGATTGTCGTATTTTACGACAAAGAAAGCAAACGTACCTGTTAAAGTTTGGCCGTCCAGGTTACCGTTCGTATTCCCTGTCGCGTAGATATTTCCTCGCATATCGGTTACTATTCCGTTTCCGGTTTCGGAAGCCGCCGCCACTCCCAACTGACGGGTCCATTGCTTGTTCCCGTTTGAATCGTATTTGACCACGATCAAATCCTGCCCTCCGGCCAAGACGTTCCCATCCAAATTTCCGGTCGTGTAACCCGTCATGTAAACCGAATTAGAGGAATCTAAAGTTACCGCGTTCGACTGCGTGTGTGCTCCCGAAACTCCTAAAGTGCGAGTCCATAACCTGATTCCGTTCGGATCGTATTTAGTAAGAAATAAATCGTACAAGCCGGTCAGTACGTTTCCATCCAAATTTCCGTTCGTATAGCCGGTTATATAGATAAAGTTGAAAGAATCTGTCGCGATTCCCATCGGAAGAGTGGCATTCGCGAGGGCTCCTAAAAGACGAGTCCAAAGTTTATTTCCGTTTGTGTCGTATTTCGAAAGGAACAAATCGGAAGTTCCCGAAAACGCCTGCCCGTCCAGGCTCAAATTTGTCGAACCAAGCATGTACACGTTTTGGAACGAGTCGGAGGCGATTCCGCTTGTCGTTAAACTAGCCCCTGCGGTCCCCAAAGTTCTCGTCCATTGCTTGTTCCCGTTCGTATCGTATTTGACCACGAACGCGTCTTGGGTCCCGATTAGAGCGTTTCCATCCAAACTTCCAGTCGAACTACCGGCGGCATAAACGTTTCCAGAACCGTCAGCGGTCACCCCGCTGGATTGCGTGGATGCTCCGGCTGCCCCTAAGAGACGGGTCCAAGAAGCCGTCGGTAAAGGAGATTTTAGATATCCGCAAAAAGATGAGCCTTTTCGGGAGCTAAAACCTTGTAAGAGGGCGGTCGTAAAGATACCCGAATCGTCGCAGAACTTAAATTCTGTCTTTAGGCAGTTAAGAAGAACCAGCGAAATGAAACAAAGAAAATAAGGAAATTTGAAAATTCTCATCGGAAATTCGTTAAAAGAGGTTTTTTGAACCTTCTTTTTTCATTAACAGACAACCAACAAATTTTTTCCAGAAACCGCCGATAAATTTATCTTATTGAAGAAAATCGCCGACTTCCCTAGAGTCCTCACGGCCAGTCCCGCTTAACGGAGAAAATCATTTCGATCCATGTATTTCTTTTATATTAAATTGATAACTGCACTTAAATCGCTATTTTTTCCGAAGCGATTTGAATCGTTTTTTCCGTTTCACAAAACGATTCAAGAAGATTAGATTTTGCAGAAAAAAGCGGATTTTTGGCATTAAAAGCAATCGATTTCATCTCGCTTTCCAATGCCTCCATGATTGCATCGAAATCTATAATTACGATCTCCAAATTTCAAGAATTGACGACGTGCCGACACCTGCGGCTCCCAAAAAATAAAGTAGCGGGTAAAACCTTTACTAAAGCGAGTGGGCGGTCTTAATCTTAACGAAGCTCCCGGGACGTAAATATTGCCGAGGATTCTTTGCTAGATCTTCCACCGGAAGATGTTCTTGGCGTTTCGGTTGATGGCTTTTTTTGAATGGAACCTTTGGATAAAGCCGTTAGATCTGCAAATCTAAGATCGCGCCAAAGAGTTTAGGATATTACGATTAAGGCTAAAATTAATGAATTAGGCGAGATCCGTTTAGCGACAGTAAATTTCGATAAACCATGATGATTCAGGCAGAAAATGCAAGCTTCTGCCAATGATCTCCCCTTTAAAAGTATTAGATTATTTCGCCTCTTTGCATTCGGTTTTCCAACGCATAATACTATCTAAGTCCGGGGCAGCTGCCGCCTTGCATTCTTCAAAAGACTTAAAAGTTCCGATAACGGAATACTCTCTATAGGAGTAGAGCCAAAGAATCCAAACATTCAGAATTATCATCAGCAATTTCATGGGAAAAACCTCTTATTATAAATTTTTGAGACGAAGGGGAGTTGATTTGAAATACATAACTAAACAGGATAGTTAAAGAAAAAATAATGAATGAATAAATTTTTATGATCAATAAATTATTGTGAATAAACGAAGATAGTCTTAAAGATGTAGGGAGGAGTAGTTCCATAGGTAGGAGATTGTCTTTGTAAGCGGGATACCCAATTTGCCAATTTGAGTGAACAAGATAATATCTATCGGGAACTGAATCGATTCATTCAAAAACTGAAGATTCCATCGAATACGGTTTTCACCCGGAAAAACGTAGTCCGTCGACATAGTCGGAAGTAACTATGCCGTTTTTGTGATTGAGCTATCTGCTTAGAAAAAATTGCATACTCGAGTAGAAGTGGCTGCTTCAAAGCAGATTCCATCTCTTTTACGATTCTAATATTATTTTTTATTGTAATCTGCTCGTAAAACGATGATATGAAATGTTAATCGGAATGGAAAAGAAATTGATAAAACGACAGTTCATTGCAAAAAAATTCGATCATTTCTTTTTTATAAACGTTTGTAGAATATGCTATATCTTATAAGCGATCGGATGAGTAAAACTGTTTGACAAATGTCGAAGTTCCGATCAATGTTTCTGCCTCTACTCAGGGTCCCCAGAGCATGAAATATATTTTTTCCTTTTTGAATAATCTTAAAATCCGGACAAAAATGATCATATTTGTTTCCGGTATTGTCCTCCTTTGCGTTCTCCCCCTTTCGATAATCGTATTATACCGAAATCAAGCGATCGTATTGGAAAAAACGTTCGAAGTATGTCGAAACTTGGCCAACAATATTGCGAATTTGGCCACTGAAGAACTGTTGATTAATGAAACCTACGACTCTACTAGAACAAGTCTTCTTCGTTTACGTGAAAGCGATATTTCCGGACTAATCGATTCGTACGTAATTAATGTAGACCGAAAATATGTCGCAGACCTGAACGAGGATAAGATAGGGCAGGACATACCGGAATCAGATTTTCAGAAATTCTCCTCTATAAAAGAACTATCTCTGAACGAGATCGCCCTGAACGGTAAGACAGTCCTGAGATTTTCTTATCCGATTTTCATAAACTATCAAGGCCAAAAAATGTGGGTCGGAGTCGCCATATTCGAATTCGATAAGGATAAAGTCTATGAACCGGTATTTGCGATCAGACGAAGCATTATCAGCGTAGCTAGCGTATTATTCGTGTTCGGAATTGTGATAGCGATTCTAGTCGCTATCAATTTTTCAAATCCGATTCATAAACTCTCGCAGGGCGTAAAGATTATCGGAGACGGCGATCTAAACTTTCAAATAGCCGTAGGCGGAAAGGACGAGATCGGGATACTTGCATCCCAGTTCAATAGAATGACGTTACAAATTCGGGACTTTACTCAAAATCTCGAATCCATGGTTCATCAAAGAACGAACGAGTTGAATGAAACATTAGAAAAAGTTCAAGCGTTAAAAGTCTCCCAGGATGCCGATTATTATCTTACCTCGGTACTATTGGAACCCTTGCAACTTAACAATAATTTATCCAAAAGAGTGAAAACCGAGTTTTTCATTGAACAGAAAAAGAAATTTTCCTTTAGAAGATGGAACTCGCAATTAGGGGGAGATATCTGCGTAACCGATAGGATTTGGCTGGACGGCAGAGAATATACGGTTTTCGTAAACGGCGATGCAATGGGAAAATCCATGCAGGGTGCAGGCGGCGCCTTGGTGCTCGGCGTAGTCTTTAATTCAGCGATTCTCCGATATAAGCTTTCAAAGAATCAAAGGATTTTTCCGGAAACTTGGCTAAAAGAAAGATTCTTAGATCTACAGAACGTATTTTTATCTTTTGACGGATGTATGTACATTTCAGTCTGTATGGGACTCGTGGATACTCAGTCCGGACTTCTCTATTATATAAATGCGGAACATCCTTGGACTGTCCTCTATCGGGATTCGGAAGCTTCTTTTCTTGAGACGAATTTAAGCCTCCGAAAATTAGGGATGCCCGAGCAAGAAGAGAAGTTTTATATCAGACTTTTCCAAATGAAACCGGCGGACGTTATTATCATAGGGTCGGATGGTCGAGATGATATACTAGTTTCTAAATCGGGAGAACAGGATACGATCAACGAAGACGAAACGAAATTTTTGCAGCATGTGAAAAACGGAAAAGGCGAATTATATAAGATTAAGGAGGAAGTCGAAAATTCCGGATCTCTAATAGACGATTTTTCCATACTAAGAATTTCATACTTGGAAAAACAAGCTAACTTGCTTATAGGAAACGATACGCCGTTAGAAATCCTGGAAGTGATACGGGAGGGATCTCGACTTCTTGAAGATGGGGAATATCGGAATGCGATCGCTCTAATCGAATCGATCGGCAATAAGAAAGAATCCTCACCCGATTTATTGAAGCTTTCCGGAAATATCTATTACGAAAGCAGCGAGTATGAAAAAGCCCTGGATCATTTTGAGAAATATTTAAGTGAAGTCCCATCGGACAACGAATGTATTTATTTAATTTCGGACAGTCTGAAAATGTTGGGGAGACTTACCGAAGCGGCCGATTACGGAGAGAGGCTCTTCTTAAGAGATAGATTTCATTTCGCTAATTTATTGAATTTAGGGAAAATTTATCTTGATATGAAAGTTTATTCCAGGGCTAAGAAAATCGCCTCCATCGCGTTGGAGCTCGAGCCGAATCAACCCGATGCGGAAGTTCTGCTGGAAGATATAAAATCGGGAATGATGGAGGACGGCTACGTTGAGGAGATTCAGGTAATAGATGATTCAAGCGTTAGACACGTCCATTTGGAAGATATTCTTGCTAAGGCGGATTATTTATATCATAAGAAGAATTATATCGAAGCACTTGAATCGTACGAAAAAGCGAATAGAATAGAAGGAAATAATCCTTGGACATTATTCAGAATTGCAAATTGTCACTCTCTGTTAAACGACTTGGATAAAGCTGAACATTTCTATCTACAATCGATCGAAAAAGCCTCAAAAAACCATCATGCTTATAATAATTTAGGAAGCGTTTATTACAGGAAAGGCGATATTTTTCAAGCTAAACTTGAATGGAAAAAAGCCTTAGAGATTAAGCCGGATTTTAAAACGGCAATCTTAAATCTTACAAAAATCGAATCTTTGGAATCAAATCGGTTAACGTCCGAAGTATAATTTTCATCGATAGAATTTAACCATGAACAATAATACCGTTTCTAATATAGGACTAAAAGAGTTTGTTTTCTTTTTCGCTACTCTCGTCCTAGTAAGACCGATAATTGCCGCTCCAAACCTTACTTCCGGAAATATCGAGATTCTGCTCTCCTCCGATAACAGTATTTATGAGCAGGCCTTATACGGCATACAATCGACTTTGGATCACCCAGCTAAAGTTTCCTATGTGGATTTGATTCAATCCGAAAATAAGGACATCTCTTCATATTTCAGAGAGTTGGAAGCGACCAATACAAAGCTTTTGATAGCGATCGGTCCGATCGCATTGAAATTAGCGGGTGAGAATATCACCAAAATACCCGTGATATTTACGATGGTAAGTAACCCGAAATCTTTCGGATTCAATTCGGGAAATATTTGCGGCGTGGGAATGGACATTTCTATTGCCGAATTCTTCAAGACGATAAAGGAGTTATCGCCAAATGCGGAGAAGGTGATTACTTTTTACTCTCAGCCGGAAGGTGAATTTTTTGCAACAGAAGGAGATTATGTAGATTTAAAATATAAACTGCTATTTTCCAAAAGAAAGGTCAGTGAAGAAAATTTTCGAAGTAACCTAGAAAAAATAAAAGGAGAATACGACGCGTTCATAATTATCAAAGATCCCCTTTATAATAGGTCTGTTTTCGAAGAGCTATCCTCGTTCGCTCAAAAAAATAAAATAATATTAGGAGCTCCGTTCCCGGCCTTAGTCAGGGCCGGTACGACGTTCGGTATCAGTCCCGAATATAATAAATTAGGCATTGAAACAGGAGATCTGGCAAATCGCATTCTGTCAGAAAAATCCTCATGTAAGACTGAAAAATTCATTCTGCCTGATAAACCCGCCTTCTTTTTGAATGAGACTTATGCTGCCGAATCGGGCTTAAACGTTCCGATCGAGATAAAGGAAAGAGCAAAACTGACTCAATTATTCGCCGTAGGAATCAATCTTCTAAACGAGGGGAAATTAAAAAGTGCCAGAGTCATATTCGAGACTATCCTTAAAAAAGACCCGAACAACCAATCCGTTTCTTCTTATCTGCAATTAGTAATAGAAAAAATGACTGGAGGAAAAACAAAAGAACTACTGCAGTCGGCCGATGAATATTATAAGAAAGGAAATTATTCTCAATCCAGAGCGGAATATCAAAAAGTGCTCTTTATCAACCCGAATTTGCAGGTTGCTAGAGATGGATTGGCCACAGCGACGTTTGCCCAGAGCGAGGCGGAAAGGATTTCAGCCGAACATCTCGCGAGAAACGGAAAAGTATTCGATGCGATAAAAATGTATCTTTCTTCTCTCCGGACCTACCCGCAAAATTCAAAATCTTCGGGAGAGCTGAATCACATACGCGTTTCCGAATTTTCAAAAATATCGGAGTATCTGAAGGAAGGGATTAATCTCTATTCACAACGGGAATATGAGAATTCGATCCGGATATTCGAACATATCCTTTTAATAGACCCTTTGGACAAACGGGCTCAAGAATATCTTCGATTATCGAATAAGAAAAAAGAAGCGATTCAGATTCTTCAGGCAAAACGGGCTAATTAACATTAAATATTATAAATATAAAATGTTTTATTCTTTTTCGAAATCGGTTTCTATTTTTAAAATGACGCATTTAGATCGACCATTACTTGTCTCTGCGCGTTCGAATAGTCGAATGGAAAGTTGTTGATTTTGATCAGTTTCTGCTGATTATTCAATAAGTTTGAAGTAAAAACGCCTATGCTGATTTTTTCAGTAATATAATACGCAACTCTCACATCCACGTTCACCCAGTTCCCCACGTAATTAGGTCGATACTGAGGATACTGTAGTCTCGAATCGCTTTGTAAAATTCCAGTAGTGGTATCGATAGGCCCGAAATCGGAGCTACGTCTGTAAACGGTTCCTTGGTAGTGCGCCTGGACGCTGGTTTCGATTTTATTTGTGACATAGCGTATGCCGATATTTGCTAAGTGCGAAGGCGCCCAGGTCATTTGATTTTGACTGGAAGAGACTGTTTTATCCAGCATCTTTTCGCTCAAACGATGAGCATACGAGTAGTTAAAGAAACCTGAGAATTGATGATAAGTGAAATTGACCTCCGCCTCGGCTCCGTTCGTTACAGCGGAATAAATATTGGTACTCAGGTTATTATTTTGCAGACTATAAAATATCTGATTTTGAAAATTTCTAATAAAGTAGTTTACCCGAACATTTATATATTGATTTAAATTCCAATCCAGGGCGGCCTCATAATCCCTTACGATTTCGGGTCTTAACTGCCTCGGGTTAGAAGCTAGCGAGAAGGTATTGGCTCCGAACATTTCCGTTATAGAGGGGGTTCTGAACGCCTGCCCACCCATCAATTTTAAATTTAAGCTATTCGTAATGAAATAAACCAAAGCGGCTTTCGGACTGGTCTTTCTGAAAACTCGTTTTTCATGCGGAGCATAGGGGAATCCCAAGTAATTGCTATATGGATTATCGATGCCCACATAATGCTGGATTGTCTGGTCGTTTCGCACACCGATCGTCAGTTGCAATTTATTGTACAGAAATTTAGGAGATACAATTTGTCCGAAAACGCCCACCGTCCAGACAGGTTTGTTTTTAATCCAGGCAAGCCAGGGACCCAGATTGCCGTTTGCATTATTTGCGAACGGCGGGAAAGAATCCGCAGCATCGGATAAATTCGCGTTCGCATAATGACTTTGATCGCCTCCATAAATGAATCGCGTCGTCTCAACCCCGGACAAGATACTTCCTGAATTGCCTAGATCATAGGTCAACTGAGCTCTTCCAAAAAGACTCTGTCCGTTAGTTTTTAAATATTCGCTGACGCCAGCAGGATAAAATCCTGAAGACGATCCGTTTTGCGCATAACGCGTGTTCCAATCTATGCTATGTTTTTGATATTGTAAAACGTATTCGTGCGTGAGTTTGGATCCTATTTTGTTTTTGTACTTCATCGAGGCCATATCCCGATACTCGTCCATCTTACCGTTATAATCCGGAATCGCCCATAGCCATCCATGTCCGGTTTGAAAGTTCCAGTACTGTCTATGATATTGTATGGTCAGCCCTTCTAAGATATCCTTTCCTTCTAGTTTTGTGAATAGATAATAGTTCGATCTAGCGTCCTGAACCGGAAACTTAGCCAAGAAAGAACCTGTGAAATCGGTTCTACCGGAACCGTCATAGTCCTTATAGTTATTTCCATTTGTTTCATACGAATTATAACTCATGACGTAATCGAATAATTTGCCGGTATTTCCGGTTCTGAAATCGTAGATTTTGGTCCCCGAAGTTCCCATCCGAACTCTAGTTTGCATTTCACCGCGTAAATCCTTACCAGAATAGGTATTCAAAGAAATGATTCCGTTCATGGCATTACTACCGTACAAGGCCGATCCGGGTCCTCGGACCACTTCGACGGATTTAAGCATATTGAGCGGAGTTATTTCGGAAGTTAACGCCGAACCGTATAAATTATCGTTAAACTGAACTCCATCCACGAGCATTAGAAGATGGTTATTATTCCAACCTTCGAACATCCCCCTGTAACTAACCGTATTCCGATCATAGTCTTGGGAAGGCGCGTAACCCGGCAAGTTTCCCAACACATTATTCAATGAAATCCTGCCGTAATGCAGTAACTCTTTGTCGCTTATCACCGAAACCAAGTCAGGCGCATCGTGAGTAGGTAATTCCGTTTTCGTGGAGGCAGTCGTGACCTGTGATTGGAGTAGGTTAAATACTTGCTCCGTTGATTTCTTGATGTCTTCTTTTTGAACGGGAAAAATATATTTCTTACTAATAGGATTTGAAAGAATATATTCGTTTATATTTTCCCTTCTTTCTTGCTTATTCTTGTTAATTCTTACGGACAGGACAATTTTTTGAGTGAACTGATCTATTACGTTCTCGTCCGATTGATGGCCCTCGTCTTTCGGTAAATCATTCTTGATTTCCTCTAATCCCTGAACTTCGTTATAACTATTATAGGCATCGATCAAAAATCCTTTTTCGGAATTATAAATCTGGCCGTACAATATCAGCTTGCCGGTGTTTTTTTCTCTTCGATAAAAGCCGGTCAAGTAGAGGTTGCCTTTCGACATTCGTTTAAAATTCTCTTCGGGATTCAAAGGCGGAAGAATCTCGACGGAATAACGTAATATTTCAAATTGACTCTTCAACTTTTCAACGAGTCTCTTTGAGATATCCGGTTCTAATTTGGAATCGAAAGATTGAAATTGCCCGATATATATGGGTTCCGGTGAATTTTGCCCTCTTACCGATCCTAGAGCGAAATACAAACTCGCTACAATGAAACATCTAAAAATATGAAATTTATTCATTCGAAATCACGATTAATCGAAGGAAAGGGCCCGGATTGTTTACCGAATTTTCGGGGAAAGTCAATATAAAAATTATTTCTTAACTTTAGAAAATAAATTCCATTATTCGTAATGCTTCACTAGGAGTTTCAGGAAGGAATTTTAAGTATTAAATAGCAAAATTAAAGATTCATTTCATTTGCATCGTTTTGACAAATTGATTAATTTGTTTAGACATTTTTTACACAAAGACCCGATTCGAAATCGTCAAAATTCAACCCTGGGGAAGCTTATGTATAAGCGAATCACTCATCAGATTAAGGTCTTCGCAAAGTCTAAAACGGGTCGTATTCAATTTCGCTTTTTAAGAGAGTGAAAGAAGGAGCCAATCACCATATTTTCCTTTCCTATTACTAAGTCGCCCGACTCCATTCACGGTGAGAAATAGTCGGTTAGCTTTTGAAAATAATTAGAACTTGGATTAGAATTCGAAATTAAACTTCGGTATGATTTCCGAATTTAAGCGACATTATAGAGCATGCTCCGATCTGTTCGAGTTCCAGTTTACGTATTCATAATAAAAGGGATGAATTATTATTAACTTATTTGAAATGGTTTGTGTAGAAATGTTCAATCGCTAAATATTATCCAAAAAATGGACAATCTGCAAAATTCAATTACTCAAAATCTTTTTAGCTGCGGAGAAGATTTAGCAATGTGTCGGATGCGATTATCGGATACATCTAATTAGAGTCGATCCCTCGGGCGCCAAATCGTTACTCTTTAGGCTTTCTTCTCTTTTCCGAAAGCGATCTATAGGATACCCTTAGAATTTAAGAGAACCGAAGATGGATCGAGCATTATTGCTTAGCGGCTTACGGATATGCCAAACGGAAGAATATTATTTCCTCTCTCAAATCACCGTAAAGAACAAAATTTCCATCGTTACACTTTTAACCGATCCTGCATATTTTTCTTCATTGCGGGAAACAATAATACGTAGCGAAATGGCCGTCTTGACTATTCTAATGAAGAGAAATAATTTATACAAACTTCGACCGAAGGGAATTTGAGGCATTATATGAAACGAATATTACAAATTGATGGTGGCGGAATATTAGGTATTATGCCGGCTTTGGTCCTTGTAAAGCTGGAGCGTCTTCTGAAAGAAGTAATGCAAACTACATTGGCCGAATCATTCGATCTCATAACGGGGTCTTCTACGGGAGCGATTATCGGAGGTGCCATCGCAGCGGGAGTTCCGGCGCAAGCGATTGCAGATCTGTATATTAAGAAAGGTGCGGATTTGTTCTCTCCGAGAACCCGATGGAATCCCGGGAACTGGCTTAGAGGGAAATATGATCGAAATCCATTCATCGATCAAATCAAAGCTACGAAAACTTTCGATGGTAAGCCCTTAGAAACGTTGTTAATGAAAGATTTGAAGACTCGTTTTATGGCGACATCGTTTAATCTTTGTTCTCAGAGGACCCATTTTTTGAAGTCCTGGGACGCTTACGATGGAACGCATTCGCTTTATGAAGTAATTTCGTGGTCGGCTCTCTCTGCCGCCTATTATTTTGGAAAAATTAATGTTCCTAATTTTCAATGGACGGATTTTTTGCCCGACGGTTCGAGCAAAAGAATCGAAGGCGGAGTATTTCAAGACGGCGGACAAGGTATCAATAATAATACGATTCATTATATTCTTACGGAGATTTTAGCAAATAGCTGGTATCAAGAGGGGGTTGTCATTTTATCTTTAGGAACCGGTAATAAGGACTCTTACGTAAGCTATTCCCAAGCTTCTAAAACGGATTTTTTAGGCCAGATATTTAAATATCCGTTTCAAGCTCGTGCCGAATCGACGATTGATCAAGTCCTGGCTGCACAATATTTAGCGAAATTAAACGATAGCATACGCTTTCATCGTTTTGATACCATACTTCCTGACGACGAAAACGAGTTAGATAAAGTCGATTATATCGACCATTTTGTCGAGTACGGGCAACGCATGGCGGAAGCCGTCGATCTCGGTTTTCTGCAAAAGTATTTTAAAGGCGATACTGCATAAGCTAAAATTATATTCGCTCTTTCGGAAGTTCGTCTGTTGAAACTACAATAATGCTTGAAGGTACTAGACTAAGTTTTTGTCAGAAGGTTACGGTTAATATCCGCTTCAAAGCAAAAGATAGCTGGAAAAGTAATCTTCACGGCAACAATGAATGACGACTGGCTCCGAATTGTAACAAATCTACAAAATTGATTCGTTTTAACACCTCATATTCGATAGATTTTCATATATTGCCTTTTTCTAATTTTTAGGAAATATATTGCATTACTAGAAAGAATTTCGTCTATAAGCTTTTAGAAAGGAATTCTCATTTGGAACCTGAGGGAAAAATTGAAAGATTTCGAATTACCAAATTGACCTTGGGAATAATCGGCTCGGTTGTTCCGTTAGTTCTCCTGCACCTCTATTCGCTTTCCTCCGATTCATATTTGAGTAGAGAAGCGGCTTTGGACCCGATTTTCTTCGAAAATCGGAATCGCCCGAAAACTCCGGAGAATTCCATTTTTTTTGGGAAACAGAGTCTTGTATATTTCGGTTACCTACGCTGTAAGTCGGTTTGTCATGGAACTATCTCTAAATTTAAAAAAATCCTGAACGACTCCCAAAGCGAGTCTCTGCAAATCGTTTTAATCAGTCTGGATCCGGAAAACGAATCTTCGGACAGTTGGCGGAATTACTTCTCTGATGTGCCACAGCGCAGAATAAGAATTTTAAAGCCGGAAAGTTCCGAACAATCCTTTCGATTAGCAAGCTTATTTGGAGATCGAATCATCAGAAACCCAATCACACTTGAAATAGAACATCTCGACGTTATGTTCTGGGTCGATGAAGAGGCAAAAATAAGAAGTCTTTTTCCTAATTTTTCACAAAGTAAGATGTTTAGTCCTGAATTTAAAAGACTAATATCGTTAAAATAATCGCATCCGGAGAAGACATGCAAGCATCCGAAGCCAACTCATTTCGCTTAATCGCACAAACGCAATTCGATCAAGAAATCGAAAAAGTCGATCGTTTTTTCTATATATTATTATTATCTCACATACCTGTTGTGTTCTTATTCTCCATTAAGTTCGGATCTTGGAAATTTGTCGCTGTCTCTTCGATATTCATTACGATATCGGCCACGATCGGCTTTCTATTATTGCGAGGACATTACTCGCTGCGGTTTTTAAATTCGATTCTGATCATGCTTTGGTCGGCGGTTTTGATACAATCTCAGTATGGAAGCATAGAGATGCACTTCCATATTTTTGGAGCGCTCGCCTTTTTACTGCTCTACAGAGATTGGAAAGCGCTATTGCCGGGGGCTTTGTACATCGCCGTCCATCACGGACTGCTTTCCTACTGTCAGAGCATCAATGCAAAAGCATTCGATATGCCGTTAGTAATATTCAATTATGGTTATGGTTGGGATATAGTTTTCACTCATGCTATATTTGTCGTGTTTGAAACAGGCATTTTAATTTACTATGCGATCAGGTTTAAAAAGGAATTCATAGATCAGGCCGAAAATTTTTTAGCGTTAAGTGATTTAAGAAAGAATAATCATTCGATTCAGGCGGAGGTTCGAGATAGGTCGCAATCCGTTAATCAAATTCTGGAAAATTTGGTTATTAGCTCGGGTTTTGTAGCGGAGAAAACCACGGATCAAGCAAATAGTTTGGAAGAAGTCAATTCCGGTATGAACGAAATTTCCGATTCTATATTGAACATTTCCGCATCCGCGCTCAATCAAATTCAAGCGACCCAAGCTCTCGGTTCGTCTTTTCAGAATCTCGAAGAAAGCTTCGGCAAAATGAAAGACCAATTACTTTCCACTCAAAATTTATTTGAAACTACCTGGAACCATGCTAGAGAATCGGAAAAGAGTTTGCAGGCGATTGAAAAATCGATCGAGAGAATCGAAACTAGCTCGTCCGAGACCGCCGCGAAGTTAGGCACGATTACCGACATAGCGGATAAGGTGAATTTATTAGCTTTAAATGCATCGATTGAGGCCGCGAGAGCGGGAGAACATGGAAGAGGCTTTGCGGTAGTCGCGGATGAAATTTCAAAGCTAGCTGATCAAACCGGCCGAACGATCAAAGAGATTTTTCGCTTGGTTAAAAATGGAAAGGAGGAGATGTCTAAGAACACGGAGATTGTTCAAACAGGAACAAAAACGATTTCCTTAATTTTATCGGATGTCGATTCAGTCCGTGAAAGTTTAAATAAGTTCGTCTCTATTTTAGGAATTCAATCGGAAGCAATAACTACCGTCTCTGCGGCACAAGGAAAGGTGGATCAAATAGCGGGAATAATTCGACATGCGACGGAAGAGGAAAAGAAAGAGCTAGAGGAAATACGGATTCTACTAGACAAAATACAGTCTTTCAATTCCTTTATTTCGCATCAGGCCTCGGCGTCTGCCGATCAAACGAAAGAATGCAAGGAATTAAGCACCTCCCTGCAAAGAAAGGTAGAAGAATTCCAAGCATAAATAATCGAAGCGCTCTGCTCGAAATCAATATAAGTTTTTACATTTACGAAGGCGAAATTGGTAAGGTTTGCAGCGAACGCAAATGAAGGATAATCGAAAAAGAAATAAGCCAAGCAGGAATTAGAACTAAAGGATACTGAGTCGCTGCAAGCATAGATACATCTTAGTTAAAAATTCCTAATGGTGGATCACCGTGCGCAACTGCCGTAATAGCCAGAAAAAGATCGGCGTAATTCCGTAGTCTGGCCGCGTTGGGCATATCGTTTTTGATTTTTAAGACAATAAGCAATTCATGGAGCAGTAAGTCTGATCGCAATGTCACCTAAATATTGTATATACAACTATTTAAATGGTCAAACGAAACAATTCGATACGGATGGAAAAAGCAAATTTTCATTCTTATCGAAACTTTAAGAGAAGTGTCCGTTATTCCAGAACCGGCTTCCTTTCGATGATTTTTCGAATTTGTCCATCTTCAGATACTTCAAATTTACCGACTGTGTGCTCTATTTCAGGTCCGTTCGACCTGTAATTTATCTCCAGAACGGCGGCTAGTTCTCGGATATTCGGCTCCGTGCCGCGAATTAAAATCCATCGATCGTTTAATTCTTCTCTTTTCCGAAAATTTTCCAAATCTATAGCTTTGTCTTTCGCGTCGATATCGACTAGAACGATCTTTTCATTTTGAAACGTTCGATTTCGATCCATCTCTTTCAGATCTCGAATTACCAAAGGGCAAACGGTCTTACACGAAGTATAGAAAACACTCAAAATAAATTTTTCCCCGGCGAGCTTTTGAAACGTAACGGTCTTTCCTTGATCGGTTTCCCAGGCGGAGCTTAGGTCCATTAGCGATCCAATGACCGGCCCTAATTCCCGTTTTTGGGAACATTGTAAGAAAAAGACAAAACATAAAAAAATTATAATGGTTCGTTTCATGATTCGATATTTTTTGCGCAGCGAAATCCCAAATTTGACGCGGAATATTTAGCTTTTAATGAATTGCGATAAGCGTATCTCATGAAACTTGCGTAATCCGTCTTATCTTTCACGGTTGCGGCTCCGGTCGCGCAGAAGGATCCTCTCGCAGCGCCTTCTCTGTCGGAAAACGAGCCGCTTGAGAATGAATTGAAATCCTCGACCCATTCCCAGATATTACCGAATAAATTTCGAACTCCATATTGGTCGGTGTAACTTTTAAAGGATTTTGAAACTGCAGTTCCCGTCGGTTCTGAATACCAGTCCAATATTTTCTTTAAAACCCACCGCTTAGATTCGCCGCTTAATTCGGATTGGGCGATTCTCTCCCATTCGGATGTAGTAGGAAGTCTTTTCCCTTTCCAGTTGCAATAGGCTCTGGCAGCAAACCAGCTGATATTTACTACGGAGTATTTCGGGTATTTAATTCTCTCTTCTTCAAAATTAATTAAATACATATCATCTACAAAGGAAGATTTTGCCGAACCTTTCTTCCAGACCGGATTGTTCCGCAAAAATTCGAAGAACTCCTCATTCGTTGTCGAATCCGAGTCTATTAAAAATTCTTTAACTGATATCGGCTTTTCCTTTTCCGATGTCAAAAATGGGAGAAAAAACCCGGCAGAGATTTTTACCATTTGATCTTCTTTAGCTTGGATCGGTAAACCGCATATTAGTGTTATTAAGATCGCGCTGAAACCTCGCATGATTACTTGATTCTGGATACTTCTTCCGGCGTAACCATTCCGCCTTTGTTATTAAACGAATTAAGCAAATATGTGAGAACATTGGCGATAGCTTCGTCTCCCAAGCCTAAGGCGGGCATTGTTCCGTTGTAAATATCTCCGTTTACTTTGATTTGACCCGAAAACCCTTTTTTTACGATTTTAGCCGCTCTTAATTTATCGGCATTGAGGAAATCGGAATTCGCTAAAGGAGGGAATACACCCTGGATTCCTCTTGCATTGATTTGATGGCAGGCTGCACAGTTTTGTTCGAAGATATTCTTTCCCTGCTCCATCTTTTGCTGTAAGGTCCCTAACGAGGGTTTTTGTAAATCTCCCATACTTTGGGCGGCACCGCCTTCGGGTAGATAGACAAGATCGGATATTTTTCCGGAAAAGATTTGTTCTTCTGCATCGCCTTCCACCTTTAAATGCGCCAATGCTCCTTTATTGAACGCCCTAAAAATGGAATGGTCGACTAAGATATAAGTTCCGGGAACTTTTGCCTCGAATTCCACGATTGAAGCTCCGCCCGCCGGAATGAGAGTCGTTTGAATATTCTTTGCTAAGCTTCCCATCGAAGCTTCGGGAAAAACCGAATCAAAAATTTGTCCTATGATATGAAACGACGAGGCTAAATTCGGTCCGGCATTGCCGACGAACAATCTTACTTTTTCTCCTTTTCGAACTTTGATCGCCTTATCATCGGTATTCGCTCCTACCTTTCCATTAAATACGATATAGTCCGGTTGCTCCTTTAAAGCCTTTTCCATATCGAAAGGCTGCAGTCCTCGTTCTCCCGTCTTGCCTTTAGTATAGAATTCACTTTGCATAATATAATATTCTTTATCGACCTTCGGTAAGCCATCCGGAGGTTCCACGAACACTAATCCGTACATTCCGTTCGCGATATGCATTCCTACTGGCGCGGTAGCACAATGATATACGTAGAGACCGGCTCTTAATGCTTTGAATTTGAAAACGCTTGTGTGTCCTGGCGCAGTAAAGGAAGCGCCGGCTCCTCCGCCCGGACCCATTACTGCATGTAAATCTATATTATGCGGCATCTTACTTGAGGGGTGGTTACTTAGTTGAAATTCGACATTATCACCTTCCTTCAAACGTAAAAAGGGGCCCGGGACATTCCCTCCGAATGTCCAGAAAGTGTAGTCGACTCCGGGAGCCAGTTGTTTAATAACTTCCTTTGTTTCCAACTTTACGATCACATCCGAAGCGCTTCGATTTAATGGAGCGGGAACGTCCGGTGCGGACGCTACGGCAGCTGAAACGGGCGTTTTATTGCAGGAGATGAGCAAGTTAAATATTAAGGAAAAACTTAGTAATTTGATTAATTCTTTCATAAACCCTATTCATTATATTTTAATAAATGAAAAGTATAATGTTTGAAGAGGTATCAATATTTTAATTTCTCCAATTTTCAAGACATTTTTTACCGTTCCTTATTTTAGAAAAGGGAATTTGCCGTACCGGCATCCGTAAAAAGGTTTGAGTATTAATAATTTTCAGAGCTTCGTATCCGCTCGGCTTTGATGAAATTCATTAGTAGCTCCGTGAAGAATTTATTTAAGGAAAATGTCTATAGACTTCGTTGGATCATTTGGCGCCAAGCATTCTTTGCGGTAATTAGCCAATGATTTAGTTGAGTTTTCGAATATATGCCTTTTCTCACCTTGACATATGTCAATGTCAAACGCAGTAAACGTTTTCTATCGAAACTCATCCTAAATCATATATGTTCATTCCGACGGAATCATGATCCACGAATGCCGTCGAGTTTGACGTGAGACGAATTCATTCTATCTTTTCGGCAAACGGAAGATCGGAGATTAACTTCCAACCCAAGCCGGTATCGATAAACGAAAAGAAGATATTAAATCTCATGACCGGGCTTAAAAGATTCGCGCGAACAACGGCAACATTACCTCGAACAGTAATGTCTTCGATTGTCGTTTCCCGTTTTCTTCCGCCTAATTTCCTATCGCGAATCATTTGAAGATATGTTTCGCGATTCAGAATCGTGACTTTTGTATCTTCTGGAAATGCAAACGTGATTCTATGAATCGATCTGATTCGAGATATTTGTTACAATGAAACCGTTACTTCTCGTTTTGGATGATTGGGAAGACAGGACTGAAGCATTACCCATTTGGAAAGAAATTTCCAATCTCGTTGACGTTAAGTTCTTAAAAGATTCGATTGAAACGACACAGGGAGGAGAGGGTCCGAGCTGCCGAATTTTTGATGGCTATTAGAGAGCGCTCGACTCTCACCGAAAAAGTATTCGAGTCTATGCCGAAACTTAAATTGATCCTGCGAACAGGCGGAAATGAGAAGCAAGACGGATTATTCCCACGATACGAATAATATTCTAATATAGTATTCCGCGCTTACTCGGCTCCTAATCGGTCGGTTAGCTTGAAATCATTCAACGTCCGTTTAGTAAAATCCGCTCCTTATATAAGGATAGAATCGTGCCCCATTATGGAGCCCGAAAATCGATCTTAACGGAATCTTTACGTTTTAGTTGGATTTACTTACGGGAAACGATATATACTTTCGGTATCTACGAAAGTATATTTAAAATAATCCGCGTCAGTTTCTTTAGGGAAGCATAAAACGCGAGCAGAAGTTATGAGATTCATTTTACTATTCGTATGTTTCGTGACGGCTTATATTGATTTATACGCCGAGCCGGACATGGAGGCTTCAAAAGGCAGCGGAATCTTTCAGGAATTTATTCCCGGAACCGAGCTGGAGCTCGCAAAAAAATATATGGCCTTGGGAAGTTTGGAGCAGAAGATTAAAAAATACGACAAGGCGATCAAGTATTACGATCAGGCCCTTGAAATACTTTCCAGAATCGGAGAAAGGCAGACGCAAATTTACGCGCTAGTACTTTATTTAAAATCGATCTCCGAATTTCGATTGGGTAGATTCTGTAAGGCAAAAGTCGATGTCATTGAAGCGATTACGATCTATCAAATACTTGGAGATTTGGACACCGCCCTTCATGTCGAAGAAAATGCATTACCGGAATTTACGAATGCCTGCAATTCCTCAGCCTTTATTCGTCCGGATTTTGGGCAATTCGGATCTTCAGACAGCGGGGACCGATCGGGCTTCGTATTTGTAGCGCCCGCCTCGGCCTACTGATTTAAATCTTTTTAATACTATCTAAATGCCAACCTTAGAACTTGGCAACGATTCCCAGGGTAAAACCTATTTGATCATTTCTTCTGTGGCCTTGAGCGTCTACAAATTGTTTACCTAAAGACCAATCCCTTCTAATATCCAGCTTTATGAGTAGATTCTCAGTAAAGTTCCAAACCGGAGTAATGGTAAAAGTTCTATATTGCCCGTAATTATTCGCTCCATTATAGTGTTTGTAAGTAGTCGGATTCAATTGAGCCATGATCCAACCGGTTGCTGAAGTATAACCTTGAGCTCCGATGGCTTGCAAACCGTTTGGACTGCTAAGAAGAGCGTTGAGTTGTGGATTGGAGGCAAGAATGGCGTTGGCAATAGCAGTATCGGCTGATAGCTGGTAGTTACTGATGTAATTGTTGATGCCATTCGTACCGAAAGCATTAGGAGCGAACGTATTTAAAGCGCCGTTATTAAGCTTATCATCCAAATACTCATAACGTACATTGACTCCCCAAGTTTCGTTGATTTTGAATTTGGAGAATATCCCGTAAGCTTTATAGATACTCTTCACGTTTTCAGGCGTCACGTAGCCTAATGCTATATTAGTTGCAGTAATTGTGTTATTCGGATTGTATCTTTGCTGATTGAGGCCGGCATTCGCGTCAATACCGGCCTTCTGGCTCCAAGTGTAGTCCAAATCAATTTGGATTCGATCCGTGGGAGTAACTGAAAGCACCGTGTGACTCATGGCCCAATAATCTTTATTATATTTTGCTCTAGGAGAGGTTGGCGCGATTGGATTAGGAGTGACGGCAGGATCCGCCGGGATGTTGATATTCCCCGTATTCGCATAATTCGCAAGGAGAGCAGGGGTCGCATCCATTCTTCCATTTGGAAAATCTTGAGAGTAAATCGTGTTCCATATAATCGCTAACTTGTTTTCAATTAATTGGCCTTTTAGTTGAGTTCCAATCGATTTGTGTTGGGTGTAAGCTTCAACGTACGGACTATGCGTCGTGTCGGTTAGAGTCGCGCTAGTAGGAGGAAGATAACCGGTTCCTTGTCCGCTATTATATAAATATACGGTACCCGACCAGTTATTATTGATTTGCGTCGTCAATCTTGCGCCAGTATGAATGAAGGGAATCGTATTCTGAAAGATTGCTCCGATCGAATAATTAGGATTATTCATCGATTCCAGAAGTTCGTAGCCTATATGTGTCGCCATCTTTCCGACGTCCAAGGTCATGCCTTTTAAGACCGGAAAGAAAAAGCTTACGTAAGCTTGTTTCAACATATTCATGTTGTAAATCTGATTGGACGTTGTGTAAGGCGTCTCCTGAAATGCGTTGTTTTGACCGTTTTGGAAATCGACTCGAAAGCCCCAGGGGGAAGATTTCTCCGCCGTTTTATGAGTTACTAAAGAAACCGCATTGATTGCAAAGTTTTTATTACTGGTCTCAAATGCACGGGTTGTGTCGATGGAGTTCCCCTGTAATGGGTTATTATTGTACATATAGTATACGTCCACAAATCCGGAAAACTCCACTTTATCATACCATTTGCGCTCGATCGGCTCTACGTCTTTTACGGCCGGTATTATTGCAGTCGACTCCGATGCTGGTTTATTTTCCGCTTGTGCGAAAACCGACGAAGACTCGATCAGCAATAGGGTGCAAGTAAGACGAATTACTCTTACGTTTATACTATTTATTACGTATTTATTTAATCTCTTATAAATCGCAATCGCAAGTAGCAAATATTTTTGTATTCTTTGCATTCCATATTTCCAAATTGACCCCGGTATTCGAATCGAATAGATTCGCAAAAATGTAAGGCTCAGTGCGCCTGTTGTTGCGCTATGAAATTTCATAATACTTTCCTGGCAGATTGATTTTTGATATTCTAAAGAATATCAAAGCGAGTAGAATATTATAATTATTTAATTAGTAGGTCAATGCGTGGGCGACTAAGGAAAATGGAGAATTGCGTTAATTTCGTATAAAGATTTCGGAGTTCGTTTAAAATCGAGAGAACTTTCGCTCCTAAGATTCTTATCCGTTTGCTTTAATCTATGCAGGTGGCAAAAGAGTCGTAAGTGTCCTATCGATCCACGTCTACCCAAATCGACTTTAAAATGATGCGATCGATTATTGTTTTTATTGGGATTCGATTTCCAGAATTGATGAAAAGGCAATTCTCATCAGAGGAATTTATCGTTCAAAAATGCGCCGCATCCCGTGGATGAACTTGGAATTTCTTTTCCGAGACTTCGGAGATGTTCCTACGCCGATAAATTATGTATTTTGAGGTGGATTCGTTTGCTAACGGTAATTTTCCGCACGTTTCATTCGTTACAAATCGACGTGCGGGAAAAAGACTGCGCGTTAACTTATATTGACTGCAGTTTTGAATTCGGATTCATCTTCGTCGTCGAAGGCTTCGCTGTAGGTCATCCAGCAACCCGTCTTCTCATCCATCAATTTACACCGCGACGTTGATCGAAAATAGTCCTTAAAAATCGATTTTCTCTCCTGTATAAACGAAGAGTAATGAACTTTCATTTCCTGTAGCGCATGTCCTAATCGATAGAAAGGGATTTTCATATGAACATGGTGCGGCGAGTGAATAAAGATATTGTGTAAAAAGAAATTTAGGAAGCCTGGAATATGATAATTTACGGTTCCCATCATCTGTCCATAGAATGGACTCCAATCTTTCGATCCTTTCCAGGGGATTTCCGCATGGATATGATGTACGTAAACGGTGATTCCGATGAAATAATTCCAAGATAAAAATGGAAGGATCCAAACTTTTAGCAAGAACCATGCGCCCAAGGAATTATCAAAGCCGTTCGCGGTCTTTCCTCCGAAATAAAAGACCGCCGCCGCTGATCCGAATGCAAAAGTTAACATTATGATTTTATCACGAAGAGCTTCTTTTAACGGCGCTGTAAAAATAACCATTCCTTTGAGCCAAATTTCGACGAGATAATAAATACCTCCTCCGAATACCGACCATGCGATTCTATGAAATCCTTTGCGTAATAAACCGAAACTTCTATATTGTTTCGGAGTGATAGGATGCCAAACGACGTCCCCTTTTAATTTAATAGTATGCCCGTGGTGAATTCTATTATGACCGTAGGCCCACTGAGTATATGCATGCAGCGACGGTAACATTGCGATTTGCCCGATCCAGTAGGAAAGTCTTTCGCTTTTAAATAATGCACCATGCGCGGCATCATGACCGATGATAAAGAGGGATGAAATCGATAATCCGACAAGAATCCAGAGAAACGGTAGAATATACCAAGATTCGACGTTCCAAAGCAGAAAAATAGTGAATGCAAAGACCGCGAGGTCCCTTATAAAATAGAGAATACCTTTATACGTAGGATTATCGAAACTTTTTTGGGAAATAATTTCTCTCACGCTTCCGAGCGTTTCTTTAGGTATAATAGCTTTTTCCATAGAGACTCCTTTTTCGCTTTGGTTTACAAGTAGGATCGAACCTTTGTATCGTCGCTTAATAAGTAAGAGCCGAAATCGCGTTCTTTGTTGCAAAAAAACGGATTCATTATGAGATTTTTATCGTGGGTCGACGAGGCTAGACCCACAGGTTACGATTTTCATTAAACTCGACGTATCTGTCGACTTTCCTCGAATAGCGGATTTCAAAAACCGATTAACTTACAGTTTCCGAAAGATCGGCGGCTCTCGCGTTTCTATTTCGTTTAACCATAAATAGCCCAAAAATGAGGGCAGTTAGAAACATCAACAGACTGTAGGTGATCGGAACGATGGTCATGGTTGGGACCATAAGAATAGTTCCGGTTACAAGGAGTGCGGTTGTCCCGTTTTGAATTCCTAATTCGAACGCTATGGTGATTGCTTGAGGTCGACTTAGGCGCAAAAGAATACCGAGAAGAAACCCGACGCTGATGCATAAGCAATTCATTGTCAATGCCGCCGCACCGGTGACTGCGAAGAATCCGATCATTTTTCCCCAGTTTTGTTTGACTAAGCCCGCAATAATTAAGAATAAAATAATCATCGAAAAATATTTTATAGGCTTTTCGAAACTTGCTGCGAACTTGGGAATCCATCGCTTAAACGACATTCCCAAGCCGACGGGTAATACCGTGATCGTGAACAATTGAAGAATCGTTTTAAAAATCGGCAAATTAATCGCCTTTCCTTCTCCCATAAAATATACCATTGAATAGTAAGCGAGAAAGGGAAGAGTAAACGGCTTAATAATACTTATAAGCGCCGTTAATGTGACCGAAAGAGCGACATCTCCGTGAAACAGATAGGAATACATGTTCGAAGTCGGCCCCGATGGGCAACAGGACAATACCATTAAGCCGACGGCCAATAGCGGTTCCATACGAAAAGTTACCGCCACGCAGAAACCGAAAATCGGCAGAAGGATCAATTGAGCTAGTAAGCCGATCATCACCGCCTTCGGATATAAAGCTACCCTTGCAAAATCTTTACCGGTCAAGGATAGCCCCATCCCGAACATAATTATGAACAGAGAGAACGGCAATACCGTCTCTAACAGAAATCCGCCTTGCATTATTTTTCTCCTAAATATTTTTAATAGTTTTCTACTATTTCACTGTTTAATTCGACCTTTTTGGAATCTTCCGATGTGAAGACTAACTTCAGGATCCGAAATATACTCGATTTTTAAAATGGATATATCGTCGAAAAGGTGATTCTTCACTTTTTCATAAACTTCTTTAAGATCGCCCTTTGCATCTTCGATGCTGCTTAAAAACGTTTCCTGGTTTCCGTTAATTATATTGCTTCCGTTATCGGAGCGTCCTGCTATAAGGTCGTCCTTTCCGTCCGAGCCGATGATGAGGCAATCTCCGGATCGCAACTGTAATGATTGGATTATGAAGGCTTCGGAGGAATCCTGTGGCACGCCCATTCTATTAAAAAAATGCTTGGTCTGCACTAACGAAGCTCTACCGTTCCGATAAAGAATCGGAATAGGATGTTCGGCATTGACTATATATGCCTTTCCCGTATCTTCCTCGACGATTCCTATCACTGCGGTAACGAGCATCGTTCCATCAAATATTTCGAATATTTTGGACAGTTCTAAGAAGGTGGATTTTAGCCATCTTTGCGGAGTGATTTCGTTCACTTTATCTTCGAAAAGTTTTGTCCGGTTTAGGATGGAACCGAAAATGGAACCTAAGACTATTGCTCCTCCTGCTCCTTGAATGGATTTACCCATCGCGTCCGCATTGATGAATACGCTACAACTTTTACCACCGATGCTGAGCGTATCCGCCATGCAAAGATCGCCGCCGATTTCGTAGCTCTGACCTTTAAACGTAAATTGCTTCTTTTGACGTATGAACGATTCTATCGCGATTCTCCCATTCGCGATTTTTTCGACCCCGAACGGCTTGAGAAGTAAGGAAGTCAAAAAATAATCCCCCTGTTGTTGCTCCAGAAGCTGAGTGAGTTGAAATGTTCTTTCCTTTACCTGATCTTCTAACGTATTCGCATAAACGGATAAAGCCGTTTGTGCATCTCGAATCGTTGCCACCATACCATTAAATGAATTGGATAAGAATCCGATCTCGTCTTGAATGCGAACGGGTATCTTCGTAGAAAGATCGCCTTTGTTGATTCTTTCAATTGCGGATAGAAGGTTTTTAAGAGGGTTCCAGATGGTGCCTTTGAAAAAGAATCTAAAACCCAGAAGAACCGTGACGATTGTAATGAATAGTATGAATACATGCAATATGACGATTTCATGCATGGATTCTCTATATGATTCGTAAGGAAATCCTACTTCATACAGGTTCGAAGAATCCTTAATCTTGAAACGATAAGATATCGACCAAGGATTCTTCGATTCGTCCGAAAGAAAGAAACGATCCACACTTTTGGGGAAGAACGAATCAACATCTTCCAACGCCTGTCTTTTGAATTCGTTTCGTCGGTCGTGTATTACCGGAAGGGAAGCGTCCAGAGATCTTGCTGCGTCGGCTGCCTTAGAAATTTCAACCGCATATAGAATTTCGGAAGAAAAGCTTTTTAGATAAACGGAATTTTCGGATTCCCTCAGTTTCGCCAAATCGAATGTTTCTTCCTGTCTAGCGACGGAGGCTAAGCTCAACCAATATTGTATGAGTAGGAATGTCCCTAAACATATCCCGGTAATGCGATTCAGGAACCTCGTTTTGTCTTCAGTGGTATTGATGTATAAAACTAAAATTATAAAGCTTCCTGGAATGATAAAAAAAGTATATATCGTCAGGAATGTTGCTCTCGAAATAATTCCGGCGCGGCTCATTGCGTTTGCTACGACGGCGGGAAAAATCAGAAGAATAAAAAATAATAAGAATAGGGAAGTCACATATCCTTTTCCGATTTGTTTGTTTACCCAGGATTTCCGTATTCCGACGAATATCATGATGGAGCAATAGCTAAGTATCAAAATTCCCAAAAGTTTATTTTCGTTAATTAAGCCGAAGGTCCAAATTTGTTCTGTAAAATCGAAGACCGGACTTAACGATAATGTTGAGTAGATATAGAATGTGGAGAACAAGAGCCATATAACGGATTGTGTTCGGAGTAGTGCGGAGGAAAATTTTCGGTTCGTTAATGCCGGATAATGAAGGAAAAATTGCGTTAGACATATGAAAGCAGGAACGACGAAAAGAATGAGCCATCGGTGGTACGCCGCAATGGGTGAATTTAAACTGTAAGCGATTACGAATGCGAACGCATGAATCGAAAGAAATGCGAATGCCGCCCCTAGATAGGTGCTGGATTTAGATCTTTCGGGAATGCCTAACAAAAAAGTACTTAGCACTCCGGTAAAAACGCATACCGTTAATGAACCGAAAGAAAAGAAAGTAAGTTTTAGATCCATAAAGTCCTGCGATTACTTTTGCAGGAAATGTACCAATACGAACGTTTTAAAAAAGATGGATCTGATTCGGATATACCGCTAATTCAAGCTCCAATTCCCTTTCTACACTCGATGGATTCTCAAATCCGTATCGATCTGATTGGTTTCAATCGATTCGTAAAAAAATGATCGATCAATTTCAATCGAATACGATCAGAAATATATTATTAAGCTTATTCGACTCGGTTTAGAAGCTCTTCTCAATAATTTTCGCATGGCACGGAACATGCTTAAGGAGGGTGACTCCCTTATGCTTTAGCAACGTATACGGGCATTCTGAAAAATAGATCGAGGAGAAGTATGATGCGAGAAAAAGTTAAAGAAAATTTAATGCGGTTTATAATCATTTTAGGATTGTTTGCGCTGACCGGATTGCCGATCTTGGCAGAGGAATCGACCCCTGCTACGGACGAGAAAAATAAAAAATGGAGAATTCTTTTGGGTGCGATGGCCGGTCAGTTCGACTTGCAATTGCAGACTAAGCTTCCTTTTAATTATGTTAACCCGATTAACGGGCAGAGAGAAATTCCATCCTTAGGAAGCGCGACCGGCCTAACACAATCAGGATCATTGGATTTGGGATTGAACGGTTACGGTCCTCAAAAAGGATTTCAGTTTATGATACTGAGTGATCAGCTCGTCTTTCAAGCAGCCTACGCAAGAGTCGACGTAAATTTCTCGCCTTTGAATAAGCCGCCTGTCGGCGTGAATATTGCGGAAGGGCATGCGGGTGGAAATATTTATTCCACAAGTTTAGACTATTATTTTAAATTTAGTCAATATGTTCAACCGATGGTTGGCGTCGCTTACGGTGCATTTGGAGCATATTATAAAGTACGCAACGTAGTCGGTACAACCGGAGGAAACAGTTTTTATGAATCGTTTCCGGTCATCGACGCAGATGACGGATACAATTCGGATATAGGAAAAGCGGGGCTAAGGATAAAATTACCTATCCAAAGTTGGAATATTACGCCCTATTTCCAATACGCGGGAAACTATTATCATATTAATGTAAGGACGACGGCAGGCGCGATACAAGCTCAGCAAAACGGGTATCCGCAAAATCCGGGAGCTCTGCAGGACGCTTGGTACGGCCAAGGAACCGGTTCCGCTAGCATCGTTGATTCAATGATTCCGATTCAGAGGCAAGGGCGGAGCGTGGGAATGGTATTCTTCTTCGATTACAAGAAATTCCTAAGTCTTACGATCAATGCTAGGAGAAACTTCACTCAAGGAGCTTGGAATGTCTCGGCGACACTCGCGTTCTTCTTTCATCCGAATGCGGGGATTATGGCGACATATCTGTATGCGGAACCGGAAATATTACTATCATTTAATAGAGGTTGGGCAATCGGCCCGGTATTCACGGCATCGTTTTAGAAAAATGCTTATAGGGTTCATTGATTTACAATTCGACGGAATTTGTGCAATGGCCGACTCGCTTGCTTATCGACGTGCAGGATTATTATTTTCGTGAAGCTTTATTCGAGAGTTTTAAGATTGAATCGTCGATCGATTGCAACTGCAAATTAAAGTCTTTTTTTTGCTCTTCGGAAAGCCCTTCTTTAAACTGTTCGTAAGATTTTTTTAGGACCTCTCGAAGGTCCTTTTTTTTCTTCAATTGAAGAGAAATGAATTCATCCTGCTCGAAGACGGTTAATCCGATGGATTTTTCCTTTCCTTCAAGGTAATCTAACTTTTCATGAAAGGATCTTATCGCTTCGATGCGAGTCGGGTTCGAATCAGGCTTGAAGATATTATCTTCCAAATTATCCCACATTCCGCTTAGAGAAAGATGGGTAAAAGGAATTTTTACCAAAGTCGTTTTAGCCAGTTCTGAAACTTTATCCGAGCTAAATAAGTCGCTATTATTCGCTTTTGCCGGTTCAGGTTCGTTCGGGATTGATGAGCTAAGCTCAACTTCTTCCGCTTCGTTTTCCGTAGAAAGAGATGATTGCGGTTTCTGGGAGAGCAGTATTATGGAAAGTATCAGAGGTAAGAGCGGAAGAAGGAAGACTGCGAATAACGGATTCGTTTTGGTAAAGAATTTCATGATTATCCTCAAGAGGCGATTTGAAAGAGCCCGACACGATTGTATGCCGGGCTTTTCCGAAATGTATTAACGATACTGGTTAAACCAGGCGTAAATTTTGTCGGGGGAGGCCGAGAACCAGCCGTGTCCGGCGAAATAGTCCGTATACAGACCGGTAGGGATTCCTTGAGAGCGAAGTTTTTCGTAATATAAATCCATCGTCCACCATGGAACTACTATATCCAGCCAACCATGAAGAAAATATGTTGGAGGATGATTTGCCGGTAATGTAGGCACTATACATAAAGGGCCGCCGCAGGTCGCATAAGATCCCGACTGTATCGCTAAAGCCTTAAATTCTCCTGGGAAAGAGACTGCCATTCTGCTTGTATTGTACCCTCCGCTAGATACTCCCGTAGCAAATTTCTTATTGGGATTGATGGGGCCGAATGTTCCTTTTCGGATTGCAGCGAACAAATTAGTTAAATATCGGTAGTCGCCTGACAGTTCGTAAGCTATCGAAAATCCAGGAAGATTAGTTTCCCAAAACAAATCCGCTGCGGCATCGGGAGCAATAACAGCAAATCCGTTATTTAGCATTCGTTCGATAACTTGTAATTCATAATATCCGCCGAAAGGAGTTCCTTCGGTTCTAGTGAATTCTACCGGAAAAAAGGAACCTTGGTATACAATAACCACAGGCCAACCGCCTGCTGGTGGAGTTCCTTCAGGTACTTGGTATTTAACATTGCGAAACGTACCGGGTAACGCTTCAAGTAACATGCTCGAGTAAGTACAAGTGGTTGTTTTTAATAAAAAACCGCTGGTTTGACATCGAGCCGCATCCAGTTCGTTCGTTCCTGTAAAAAAGAAACTGCCTACTAACAGAGGCAATAACAGAGTTATTCTCTTCAACATTTTTTCATCCTCACCAGTCCTATGTTTTCGATAGCCTGGGTTTACCAGCATCAGAGCAAGTATCATGCCGAATAAAAAATCTATTTAATATAACAATTGTATTAAATGCTGACGCAGAATAATAAACGGAAAGCGGGTTTCAGATTTTCGGCCTCACATTGCCGTCCGGTTTTAATCGATTGAAAACCAGATCTGATCGAAATCAATCAGGCTGGATCGATTGAAAATCGCGAAACGGGATGAATGCAAGGATTCGAACGTACGGAATATCTCGATTATATGGCATACTTATTGCAATTCACTCCGTATAAAAACTTACCGAGAGTAATTTACTTTCGGTATAGGAGAACATTGATAGTATGAAAAATACTTTATATTTACAATTACTGATGTGTAGCCTGCTTTTCACTAATTGTACATCCCTATTCTTATATTGGATTAAGCCGTCCGGTGCATTCCAAGAAAATAAAGTTCCTTCATCTCCGGATTATTCCAAGCAGGAATCTTGGGCAGCGCTTCCGACAATAAAGGACGATTCGGACGAGGTTCCGAATTCTCCGGAATTTAAAAACTTACAGGATCAAGCGAAGGCGGATGTTTTTTTCGTTCATCCCACTACTTTCATCAAAGGAGAAGGTTGGAATGCGGAGATCGGTAGCAGTTTAATCGTTTATGGGATTTCGCCGTTGAAATTGCAGGCCTCGGTATTTAACGAATCGGCAAGAATTTATGCTCCCCGGTATAGGCAGGCGGTGCTTTATTCTTTCGTCGACCAAAGTGGAAGCGGCGAGCGGGCATTCTCGATTGCAAGAAAAGATGTGTTAAACGCATTCGAGTATTATTTAAAGCACTATAATCAAGGAAGGCCGTTCTTTATCGCCGGTCATAGCCAAGGATCTATGATGCTAATTTCCGTCTTAAAGGAATATCTGGATAAGAGAAAGCTTCCAAATTTTGTTGCAGCATACCTTCCAGGTTGGGCGATCCATTCTTCGGATTTCTCCAATTTAAAAATATGCAAGGACTCAAAAGACATCGGTTGCTACGTAAGTTGGAACTCGAAAAAATGGGGTTCGCAGCTAAGCGACTTTGCACTTGCTGCGGAGCGATATGTCGGAGGGATTTGCGTTAATCCGGTGAATTGGATCCAGAACAGCCCGGAAACCTCGAAAGAATTTCACAAAGGAGCGGTTGGAATCGGATTCTCTCATGTGGATCGAAATTACGTCGGGACCAAATGTCAGGAAGAAATGCTGCAAGTCGATCTGCCATCTAATCCCGAGTACGAGTCTCGAAGAGGGAATAAAAAAAATTATCACATCGCCGACTACGGACTTTTTTACCTGGATATAAGAATGAATATTCGTGAAAGATTAGATGCATACTTTTCCAAAAAAGGAAAAGATTGAAATATTTACACTTGAGATTCGGACTTTCGAAAATTGCTGCTTGATCTTCTTAGAAAGAATGCTAACTTGAAAACTCTTTTTTCATGTACCTGCAATTTCTGACTCTTTCATTTTTAATAGCAGTATTGCTTTGTTTGCTTGGCGTGTTATATTGCCTCGAAGTAAGAAATAAAATTTCGGGGATAAAAGAACTAACGATCTCTTTCGGATGTTTAGTTTTCTTATATTCGGCTTGCGTCTATGCTTCAATCGAATTGGATCCGAGAGGGGCGCAGCATCGATGGATTTCGGTGACTGCGTCTCTTTTTGCAGCCGTTTTTTTTCAGGGTTTTTTTTTCAAATTCCCGTCTAAGATTTTCACAAAGAATTCGAATATTATTTTTCAAATCGAACTTCTGATTAGTTTTGCGGTGTCCGTTTGGTTCTATTGGGAAACAAGACAAGAAAGTAAAACGTTTCACTTTAACGGGCACTATTGGGATTTAACGGCTACGTTTCAAGGTCGAATCGTCGCATTCTATTCGTTGCTACTTTCTTTCGGAATCGTTATAGTCGCAGTCATACAAATTCTGCGGAACCAAGGACAGAAAAGAATCGCGCTTATCGGAATCCTTTTCGCATTTTTCCTTACCTTTATCGTTCCTACTGTTTTTCTAACACTCTTTCGCTTGGGACAAGTAGATGCCTATGTATTCGTAAACGTTTTTGTAATTTCGGTTATCGCCGGCTTTTTTGTGTTTCATGTTTTTTTCGTCAGTTACGGAAATCTCCAGACGTCTTTGGTAGTCCGCATTCTTACCATCGTTCTTGCGATGGCTCTTTCCGTTTCGCAGGTAATGTTAGGAGGATTGAGTCATTCTATTGAAAACGAATATGATAGTCTTCAATTCGCCCGTTTGGCCGATTTGAAATCCCTGTCCGCTTCAAAGAACGTTATTTTCATATCCGACATTTTAGAGAATCCAAAGAACGGAATTTCCTCCGACCATCCTTACGTGACCGTCGGGTTCCGGTCATATTTTATTTCCAAAGACGGAAAGCCGATCGTCGTTTATCGAAATGAAACGGCAAAAGTCGAAGTCGGATTCAGCTATGAGTCCTATCGTAATTTTATACATCGTTATATTCTGGACTGGGCTATTCGCTTAATAGCGAGCCTGTTCGTTTTAATCGTCGGTTTTCTGATATTCATGAAAATCTCCATTCTCAACCCGCTCTCCGAATTATTGCAGGGAGTCGACCGAGTCGAAGGGGGAGAATTAACCGTTCAGGTCGAAGTGCGTAATCGGGATGAAATCGGTCTTCTTACGAAAGCTTTCAACTCGATGGTTAACACGATGAGAGAAGCTCGCCAAGAATTACAGCAGTATACTTCCAACCTTGAAAGGACGATTTTGGAGAGAGATTCGATTTATGACGCGGTTCCGCAAGAAAGAAATCTCGTTAATAAGACGCTTATTTATGCGAGTAGGAGTATGCAGGCAGTCGTGGACCGGGTGGAGCGAATTGCCAACAAAGAGCAGCCTGTTTTGATAACCGGAGAAACCGGAACGGGAAAGGAGATAATCGCCGCTTTCATTCACGAACTTGGAAGAGGAAGCGATCAACCGTTTGTCCCGATCAATTGTGCGGCAGTGCCTGTGAATCTTTGGGAAAGTCAAATTTTTGGCCATTCGAAAGGCGCTTTCACGGACGCGAAATCGGATTATGCGGGTTTAGTCACCGAGGCTAAAGGAGGAACATTATTTTTTGATGAAATTGGGGAGATGCCTCTTGAAATTCAGCCGAAAATATTGAGACTTTTGCAGGAACGAAAATATAAGAATGTCGGAGGTAGAACCGAATTAAACGCGGAGTGTCGAATTATTTTTGCGACCCATAGAAATCTGAAGGAAATGGCTTCTAAGGGAACGTTTAGGGAAGATTTGTACTATCGCATTAATGTTTTTGAAATCGGCATACCTCCCTTACGGGAGAGACGGTCCGATATTCCATTTTTAGTGAATCGATTCTTGGAAAATTATTCTAAACAGATGGAAATCGAAAAGCCTTCAATCAGCGAAGAAGTGATGGACTTGTTTTTACAATTTTCATGGCCGGGGAATATTCGAGAATTGGAAAATTGTATTATTCGCACGCTGGTCCACTTTAAAGGAGATACGATTAATGTTACGGACCTCCCTTCAGAAATAATGGAATTAAAGAATTCTAAAATGGAAAACACATCCTTAACGCCGGTGACTAATAGCGCATATATTGCCGGTTTTGAACCGCTCGTTTCGATGTATTCTAGAAGATTAATAGAAGCGGCATTAAACCAATGCGCCGGAAACAAATCAGAAGCTGCGCGTCTTCTAAAAATTTCGAGGGGAAAATTGCAATATCAGATGCGACAACTCGGAATGGAATAAAGAACGTATTTCCGTGTTTTCAAAACGAACTTGTTAAGGGCATTGCATTCCGGACGAAAGGGTTACCGTATTCGTAACAGTCTTAACTAGACTCGTCATACTGCTTTTCGTCGTATTCACCTTTAACGTATAATTGCCGCTTGAACCTGCACTCGATCCCCAGTCTCTACCTACGGCTATTCGATAAACACCTAAGGTAGAAATCGTAGTGGAGATTGAATCACCGACGTTCTGGTTTGCATTCGTGGGAGGGGATGGGCAGGTCCTATCATTGACACTACCGTTTAGTAAATTCGTCCCGTTCAACGCGCTTCCCGGACCATAGACGGATAACCGTAGAACGGAAGCTCCGGTCACGGCCGAGATCGTTATCGTTAAGACATCCGTTAATACGAATTGGGTATCATAAACATTCTGGCAATTCGTCAAAGAGGGGCAAGTCCATGAATCGTTAATGGATTGAGTGCTTTGGGTAGCATAGGTCAAGCCGGATAAAACTTGATCCAAGAAAAGACCTGTGGCGCTCGAAGAGTCTAACGAGAGTCTGTCCGCTTTATTGCAATCGGAAAGCAGAATCAACGAAAGCAATAGGGTTGCGTAATTTCTGTACAACGGTTTCTCCTCCATCTGGAATCATAACAATTGAGCAGTACATTTTTATCAACGTTAAATAAATTTATTGACAATTTTTCTTTCTTTTTTATCGCAAAGCCGAGATTTTTCGGTCCTTTTGGCGGAAAGGTGGATCGACTATTTTTTAGAAGAAATCGTTCTTGAATACCGTGAAAACTTTTTTCTAAGAGTTGGGTGTAATCTTGCTTAATGCGTTCGATAGTTTTAAAGCCATCTCCGACTCGGGATTGATTTTCAGAGCAGCTGAGAGTAAGATTTTGCTTCTTCCGTAATTCTTCAAAGTCATATAAACTCTCGAGAGACTGATTAGATTATTTAAATGTTCCGGATCTCTAAGTCTTAGTCTTTCTCCTAACTCGACTGCTTTGTTGAGTTCGCCCACTTTTCTGGCAATTACCGAAGAGATAAAAAGGATTTCGTTATCGATAGGTCGTAATTGAAGATAGTCTTCGGCGTAGCGAGCGGCTTGATCGTACTTTCCGTTCTTGAGAAAGAGTTTAATTAATTTTTTCTTTACCCTCGGTACTCTCGGATCAAGCGCTTCGATTTTTTCGAGGATAGCGATTGCATCCACTAGGTTCTCCTCGTTTTCGGCTTTTTTGGCCGCGGATAATAATTCTTTTACACGATTCGAATAGTCTTCATCGACGGAATGGTCGAGTAAAACACTGCCTTTGTACGATAAACGAATCATAGAAATGTCGTCGATCAATTCTCCCTCGCGCAATATTGCCTCGTAAATGCTATTTAGATTCCCTTCGCCTTCTTCCACCATTTTTAGAAAAAGTTCCTCATCATCGTTGATGATTCGATTACCGTCGGAAGCGTTGCCGATTAAAATATCATCCCTACCGTCGGAGCCCACGATAATGCTATCACCGGGAGATAATTGGAAGGTTTCGATCCTAATGTTTCCTTCGATTCCAGTGGTTCCTAGTTTGCGACAATTGAATTTTTCGCCGATAAAACCGGCCTTTTCATCTTTATAAAGGACTGCTCTCGGATGTTCCGCATTTATATAAAGTAAAGATCCGGTTGTCTCGTCGATCAAACCCATCATGCAGGAGACGAGCATCGAACCTTCGAAACTTTCGAATACTTTATGAAGCTCTATAAAAGTATCCTTCAACCATCGTTCCGGCGATTTTGAACGGACGGACTCCACATTTTTGGTCCTCTCTACTATGGATTCCAAGACCGCCCCTAAAACCAACGCTCCTCCCGCACCTTGCATCGATTTTCCCATCGCGTCTCCGTTTAGGAACACGACGTAAGGATGTCCATTTAGCTGAATATTATTCGAAACGTTCAGGTCTCCGCCGATTTCATCCTCTCGATTTTTAAACGTGAATTTCTTTTTTTGTTCAAGAAAGAAATCGACCTTAACATCCTTACTTTCGGATTTATTGGATCCGAGGGGTTTGATTAAGAGCGATGTAAGGAAAAAATCCCCGTCCTGTAATCGCTTTAGTTCCCGCACTTCGCTGAGAGTATTTTCCAATTCGATCGTACGTTCTTTTACTTTATGCTCCAGTTCCTTTGCGTATCTATCTAGACGTTTTCTCCCAGCCTGAATGGATCGCGCCATCCGATTGAAGGATCTCGCGATAAAACCCACTTCGTCCTCTACTCTGGGCTGCAATCTATAATTTAAATCTCCAGCGTTAATAGCCTGTAATCCGTCAACGACTTCGTTTAACGGAATGACTAAGGCTAATCGGAAGAAATATCGGAATCCGATCGATACGACAAGAACTACCGCTATGAGCGAATAGACGAAGATCAAGGAAGGTGAATGATTGAAGTTTCTCAACATGCCGTATTGAAAGCCGATTTCGAAGAGCGAATCGTTATCGGGTCGTTTATACATATAAGAAACTGTGAAAGTATTAGTTTCGTTTCCTTCGTGATTCGATTTTAGAATCCGATAAATCCTCTTTCCCGGTTCTATCATCGGAGATATAGGCAGTAGAATTTTCTCGGAGGCTTTTCCGTCTGCGTCGAAGGATTCGTTCTCCAAACTCCGCTTCAGAGTTGAGAGTCCTGCTAAGATAGAGGGGTCTTTATCCTTCAATAGATTAAGGACGCTCGATTTGTCCGCTTTGTTCGGAAGATGAAGATATTTACTTCGGATAACGCCGAATCGGTCCGTAAGCAAATTGAAGAACGACGCCATTTCCGAATCGGAGACGGCCGATTCTTTTTTCGAAGCTAAGAATTCCTTAATTCCGGCTTTATAAACGAAGAATTCGGGAGGCGCCTCCTCCAAGATGCTTTGCGATTTTTTCCATCGCTCTTTTCCTTTTAAATTTCCAAGATTGCAAAGTAGAATCCGAAGGTGCGTAAAACGCATCTCGAACTCTGTACGAGTATTTAAAGATGCGATCTCCTTTTTATAAGGGAAATCGAATTTATCCGATTTAGGGGTATAGGAAGTCAAGTAGATCAATCCATCGGGCGTTTCTCCTTCATTGACGATGGCTTTGATTTCTTGGTTTCGAATTTGATCGAAGGAATCGTCATATCCGTTTAAAACGAAGTATCCTACGAGTTGCAATGTTAAGAGACAAGTTGCCATCGTTATGGCGGTGATCCTACTTAAGATCGTGGTTCTTTCTTTCGTAACGTTTGCATAAAGGATCACGATTAAAAATAAACCGATCACTAAGGACAAATCGGTAGTTTGCTGATAGGAAGCTCTCGATACCGAACCGTCCCTGCTGAGTGAGTTCATGATTCCCGGAAGAACACCGACGACGCAAAAGCCTATAAGAAAATAAATAACGGCTCTTCTTTCCTTGCCCTTGGATACGAAAGCTCTCCAGATTCCGGCGATGATAAAAAACAAAGTCATCAATAAGATAAAAAGCGAAAACCATTTGTAGAATCCGTGGCTTTCAAAGTCCCAGTAATGGCTTCCGATATTATATGCCTTCGGAGCGTTTAAGGAGGAATAAATATAATAAACGCCGAAGAATGAAGCGATGGTATATAGAATGATTCGAATCGTATTTCCGATCTTTACTCCCTTCGGCTCGGGAAAATAAAAGAAAAAGGTGAAGATCTCGATGAAGATGACCATTGAGGACGGGATAACGATTAATCTATGATAAACCGTCCATTCGGCCGAAGAACTGAACCCGATCACATAACCTAAGTGAAAGAGGAAGAAAAAAAAACTGAATAGACCCAGATGAAGAGCAGGTCGGGTTCTTTCCTTAAGTGAAAGGAAAAATTGTGAGACGAAAAGTCCGAAGGAACTCGCTAAAGCGGACCCAAAGAAATAAAAATTGCATTGAAACAAATCCATACTATCGAAATCCAATCAGCATTAATAAATGAAGAGAGAAAACAATAACGACGAGAAACGATATTTCAACTATATTTCTCTATTTCAATACAGCCGGGCCGGGAACGTATTTTTCTTTTTCGACGAAGTTTAGGTCAAAATTCCTTCACTTAATCAATGTTTCGCTGATCTATAGAAATAGCGATCGCTTAGAAGCTTTTTCCTTTCGAACGTACGATATCGTTTACGCGAATATGTCGGGAGCGAGAATCGATATCGGTCAAATTCCGGTCAACGATTCGTCGATCGATCGAATGCGAGTTCGTTTTGATTTTCGAAAAACGACGGAAGGTCTGTGACCGTAAGTCGCTCTGAACGTCCTGCTAAAATGAGCCGAATCTGAAAATCCTGCTATATGAGCCGCCTCGGTTAAATTCGAGCATCTCGGCATATTCTTTGCCGCTACTTTGAGCCTTAAATTCAATAAGTATTTTCTAACCGAAATGAAAAGTGTTTCTTTGAATAAATGTCTGAATCTATCTTCGGATAAATTTACCAACTTCGCTAAATGCCCGAGCTTAATCTCTTGAGGATGAGGTATATGCGCCAAAGAGTGCAAATGATTCACGACCGTCATAACCCGGTTATCCAGAGCTTTCGCTTCTTTATAAGGTAAAATCGATCCGAAAATCGTATTAACTAGATTTTGTAATATAATAAATGCTTCAGCGTCCGTGGTGTCGTCCGACATTGCTTTCTCAACGATTTCCGATAGATTCGGAATTTTATTCGAATCAAAGACTTGAATCCCTGCATTTAAGCTACCTGCGATTCTTTCGAAGAGCACCGAATCCGGATCTATATTTAAATTTAGAACGTGGGTCTGTTTAGCCATTTCGCGGTACATTTGGTTGGGAGGAATGAAGACTCCCGTGAACTCGATTGCGGGTTTGTTCGGAAGAAAAAGGTGAGCGGGTTTGTCTACCGCAATGAGAATGGAGGCTGCATATAAACTATGCATCGCGCTCGTTTCCTCCCAAGCTGCAAATAAAACATGGCAATCCCAAATATAAAGGGAATTCTTCATTCCAGATCCTCTTAACACAATGCTTCCAGTTTCTATTTTTAGCGAAAGCAAAAGAATTCAACGATCGAGTAAATGTCAATCGCTAGCCGAAACGTTCAAGTATATTTATCAACGCGAGCCGTTACATTCAAGCTTTATCGAAGCAACACATGTATCGTCCTAGTAACGCTGAAGGTAGGCGATCGGGATTGTACGGATGTTAATTATAAACGAATATTTCCATGACTAGCGCTATATTCGCTTCTAATGAAGTTATCTTACTTTTGGATCCGATTTGACATTCAAATCACTAAATATTCTAAAAACCGATCCAGGGGTTAAAATGCGGTATCGTTAAAGTGGCTATCACCCGTGCGGAATTCCGAATTTTTAGAATCTTCATTGATTCGAGGATCCGGGATTTCCGTACGGTTCTTCTTTCGTTAAGCGATCCGGCGATTACCGATCGAAATGTTCTTATAGGAGAGAATTATGAATGAGTTAGGGGTAGTAGGAGCCGGGCAAATGGGTTCGGGAATTTCACAAGTATTAGCGCAATTCGGTTATCATGTACGATTATTCGACATCAGTGAGCAGCAGTTGGAAAGGGCGATCGGCAGCATAGAGCAAAATTTAGGGAGACTGGCTAAGAAGGGACTATTTGCCAAATCGGAGATCAAGGCGGCAATTTCCAGAATCGACAAAGTCAAAGACCTCGAAGAACTACGGGATGCGGACTGTATCATCGAAGCCGTCAGCGAAGACGAAAAAATTAAAATAAGCTTATTCGAACGTCTGGATAAGATTGCAAAAAAGGATTCCATTCTGGCTTCCAATACTTCTTCCATTTCGATAACCAGGATCGCTTCGGCGACGAGTAGACCGGAAAACGTGATCGGATTACATTTCATGAATCCGGTCCCTCTAATGAAATTGGTGGAAATCATTCGCGGTCATAATACTGCCGACGGCACTTATGAAGCGGCTCGAGCTCTAGTACATAGGTTAGGAAAGGAATCCTGTGTGTCGGAAGACTATCCCGCGTTTATCGTTAATCGCGTACTGATTCCGATGATTAACGAGGCCATATTTGCGGTCTATGAAGGAGTCGGAAAACCGGAAGAAATCGATAAAGGGATGAAGCTTGGGACGAACCAACCGATGGGGCCGATCACTTTGGCGGACTTTATCGGACTGGATACGTGCCTTGCGGTTATGAATGTTTTGTTTAGCGGGTTTAAGGAGCCAAAATATAGACCTTGCCCCTTGCTCGTAAAAATGGTCGAAGCCGGACATCTGGGAAGGAAATCCGGAAAAGGATTTTATAATTATACGAATTAGAATTCGTTCATTAATCGAATGAACGGGTTTCTCGAACCAGTAAAGGAAGATGGAATTATGAATTTTGAATTAAGTGAAGAGCATGTAACATTAAGAGAAAGTGTTCGAGAATTCGTGGAGGAGAAAATCAAACCGATCGCCTCCAAAATCGACGAAGAGCATAAAATGCCGGATGATCTGATCTCTCAGATTGCCGAAATGGGATTTTTAGGAAGTTATCTGCCGGAGAAATACCAGGGAGCCGGCTTGGATATTCTTTCTTACGTTATTATAATAGAGGAAGTTTCGAAAGCTTGCGCCTCTACAGGAGTATTGATTTCCGGTCACACTTCGCTTGCTTGCGATCCCATCTATCGATTCGGTACGGATGCACAAAAAGAGAAATGGCTTCCTGACTTGGCGTTGGGTCGCAAAATCGGTTGTTTCTTGCTGACAGAACCGGACGCGGGAAGCGACGTGGCCAATCTTACTACGACATATAGGAGGGAAGGCGATTATTATATTCTGAACGGGAGTAAGAATTTCATCACGAATGGCGCACATCTTGGAACAGGCGTCGTATTTGCCACTTCGGATCGAAGCCTGAAACATAAAGGCGTCACAGCTTTCATTATAGATTTGAAGTCGCCGGGCGTGGTTATTTTGAAGAACGAAAATAAGCTCGGGATCCGAGGCAGTTATACAACGGCTTTCGCTTTGGATGAGGTTCGAATTCCTGCGGAGAATCTTTTAGGAGCGGAGCACCAAGGTTTTAAGATCAGTATGGAAACCCTTAACGGTGGGCGCATCGGTATTGCGGCTCAGGCCTTAGGAATCGGAGAAGGGGCATTCGAAAGATCGATATCATATGCGAAAGATCGTAAACAATTCGGAAAGCCGATCGCCGATCTGCAAGCAATTCAGTTCAAGCTAGCGGATATGTTCACCAGGCTCGAGCAAAGTAAGATGCTTACTTACCGTGCCGCTTGGGCCAAGGAAAACTTACCCAATTATGCCTTGGAATCGGCGATGTGCAAAGTTTCCGCCTCCGAAGCCGCGACATTCGTCACAAAGGAAGCCATTCAAATTCACGGTGGATACGGATTCATTACCGACTACGAAGTGGAAAGAATGTTTCGAGATGCAAAGATTACGGAAATCTATGAAGGGACCAGCGAAATACAACGAGTCGTGATTTCTAAGATGCTTTTACAATAAGGAAAATTCTATAAATCCTAGTTATCCCGGATTCACAAGAAAGGGAAGGTAATTAAGTCTTTACACCCTTCTGTGAGTTATTGATGTCCAATATTTTCGTCGGAAGGATTAAATTAATTATTACTATATACTATATAATTGATTTATAATTATTATGTCGGGCCGAATTCATTTTGAATGATTCGGCTTTTGTTTTTGATATGCTCAAGTTTATTGGAGAATCGAGTATTGAGAAGAGAATTTAATTTGAACGATTCGGCTATGGGTCATCGTTTAGCCGGGTCGTTCAAAGTTTTTTAATTCAATCTGGTTGACTTTGGCGAGGTATTAATTCAATTCATGGATATATCTAAAAGGATATTACTAGAATATTATTAATATATAATATAAAAAATGAAATTTAGAGGAAGGGGAATAGCGATGGAGACGGTGGAAAATCTAAAAAAAAATGAAGATATCATTATGGGTGAATCAGCGAGCGGGGTAGTTCGAAATTTTCTGCCGCGAGACGCGCGAGTAAGCGCTTTATTTGCCGGACAAGGAAATAATCCGTTACCGGAATTGATGTCATTATTCGAAACGGAGGGAGACGGGTCGGAATTCTTCCAGCGACTTTATGCAACCCTAGGAACTTGCATGTCTCAGGTTCAAAAAGAAGGATGGGCCTCTCTGTTCCCCGAAGGTTTCGCTTTACGTGGTTGGTTGCTTGACCCGGATTCCGTTCCAAGAGATTTAATTCAAAAATCTTCATTATACAGTGTTTCTCTCGTTTTTGCGGCTCAGGCTGGAAATTTATTCAGATTTCTCAGGAACGACTCGGATTGGAAACTATTTCGCTCGAATACTGCGGGTATTTACGGGCATTCCCAGGGAATATTCGCCGGGCTTCTCTTATCTTCCTCTCCTAATAAGGAAATCTTTCTAGACAATTTCGAAAAAACGTTTTCCGCTCTTTTTTTTCTGATACTTCGCGCACAAATCGTTTACCCGGAAATGGAAGTGGATCCGGAAGTCCTGAGGCGATTAGCGAAAAAAGGAGAGGCGTATTCTCCTATGGCTCAAATGAGATTTTCGGAGCAAGTCGATTCATTGGATGAAATCTTAAAAAATTATAACTCATCAATCGATTCATCCGATCGGGTTTTTCTTTGTCTGATAAACGGTCCCAACGATCGGGTTTTCGGCGGATCTCCGGAAGCCCTCTTGAAGTTTAGGGATTATTTAACTAGATCCGGATTCGAAGGCGTGAGGACTTGGAATTTTATTAGCGCCTCCATCCCGTTTCATTCTCCATTCCTTGTCGATGTTCCTGAAATGGTCGAAGCCGATTTCGTACGAATCGGATTTTCACCTAAACCGGAGGATCTGGAAATAGCCCTTTACGATACGCGTAACGGACAGGATCTGCGAACTTCCTCCTCCGGGACGAACTTGGCCAACGATTTTGCGTCGATGGTTTCTCGAGATCTATTGGATTGGAATCGAGCTCTTTCTTCTCTTATCGACAGTGCGGGAAAACAACTTCTTGTATCCTTCGGCCCCGGTAATTTTATAGAAAAGCTTTCCGTACCTTTTTTAAAAGGCCGTTCATTCGTAGCAAAAAATCTTACTCAGGAAGAGCGATTTCGCGCATTCTTGAAGAACGATTCTTTTTCCTTTCCTCCTGCTTGGGAAGATTATGCGGTAACGTTCGGAAAACTGGCTAACGGGGAGGAATTCCCTCTAAATAAATACTCTCGATGGACAGGGCGTCCACCGGTGTTCGGCGGCGGTATGACTCCGTCCACAGTGGAACCCGAAATCGTTATAGCCGCTGCAAAAGAAGGCTATGTGGTCGAATGGGCCGGAGGAGGCCAGGTTACGGAGGAACTTTTTAGAAAGCGAATGGAAGTGATTCGCAAAGAGCTTCCGCCGGGAAGAGGAATCATAGTTAACCTTCTTTATCTTGATGCTTATCTTTGGAATCTTCAAGTGCCTCTTGTTAAGAAATGCAAATCGGAAGGAGCCCCGATAGACGGAGTCACGATCTCCGCGGGAATTCCGGAGCCGGAGGAAGCAGTCAGGCTGTTGGAGGAATTTTCCTCATTAGGAATTTGGTTAAATTCATTTAAGCCGGGCACCGTCGATCAGATTCAAAAGGTATTAAGAATTGCTGATAAAGTTCCGCATATCACTTTTATGATGCAGATAGAGGGCGGAGCGGCCGGCGGACATCATAGCTGGGAAGATTTGGAAGAGCTGGTCCAAAGTACATATGGAGAAATTCGGAAAAGATCGAACCTGATTCTCGCAGTAGGGGGAGGAATCGGGTCGCCGGAAGATTCTGCTTTGTGGTTATCGGGCGAATGGGATCTCCGGAATAAAAAACCTGTGGATGCCGTCTTTCTTGGTACTCGTTTAATGGCTGCGAAGGAATGCAAAACATCGCTTGCGATTAAAAAGGAATTAGTAAGAAAATCCGGTCATACCGACTGGAGGAAAACAAAAGAGGGAAAGGATATCGGAGGAGTCATTTCCGGAAAATCTGGATTAGGAGCCGATATATATTATGCTTCTAATACTTGGACAAAGCTTTCCGAGTTGGCCGAAAAAATCACGAAAGGTAAAGAGCCGAAGGAAGCTAGAAACAACGTTTTAGACCATAAAACCGAATTGGTAGAACTTATCAACGAAACCGCCAAACCGTACTTTGGCGATATCGATTCCATGAGTTATAACGACGTGTTGGAAAGATTCGTGGAGCTGACATGTCCCGGGGAACGACTTCAGTCAAGTGAAGGCGATTGGCCGGATCATCCATTTATCGATTTTAGTTTTCGAACTCGCTTGCAAGAACTCTTCTTACGTTTCGAGGGAAGGTTGTTACTTCCTGGTAATGAAGTAGAATCCGCACTTCAGCGAATCGAGGATTTAGATGATCCTAGAGCATTCTTGGATCGCTGGCGAGAAATCTATCCTGTCGGAAACGATCTGTTCATACTTCCTGAAGACCGAGAATTTTTCCTGGAAGTATGCAAGCGTCCGGGAAAACCCGTGAACTTTATTCCGATTTTGGATGAGGATCTAGTGCGCTGGATTCGATCGGATTCCCTTTGGTATTCGCATTGTATCGACATGGATCCGAATGCCTGCCCTTGGATCCCCGGTCCTAAGGCTTTAGTAGGTTTATTAAAAGAAAACGAACCGGTCTGCGATATTCTGAAAAGTTTTGTAGACGGTTTAAAGTCGGGCGCGGAGCCCTTTGTGATAGAACTTTGGAAGGAATTCCTACCTCGGAAGAATTCGGAACCTCTCCAAGGAGTGGAGTTTGTTCGATCGGGAAGTAAGATCGAAGCAATCTTACCAGCGTTGGAGTTTATTAGTAAAGAAACTTGGATCACCTTTTTAAGCCGACAAGGCGAAGGTTTGATATCGGCTCTTCTTGCCTCCGCTAGAATGAATGGAAAAGTTTCCGACATACCCGATTGGTTTTCACCGACGCTATACCGTAAGTTTTCTTGGCGGGCCACGGACTCCGGCGAGCTCATCGAAGTGTGCGCGTATAAAGATGGAGACACCTTGCCGTCTATCATTCTTCGCTTGGTTGGAAAAACTTCCGCTGAGTTAACTCTTTTCTTCTCTCACCCTCAGAATGGAGATTATATCCCCTTTAATAGAAGATTTATGTCAGTGAGTCAACCGGATATTCTATTTCTAGAAGATTTGGAATTCCGTTCCGAATCGATTCGTTCTTTCTATTCAACCGTCTGGAAATTAGGAAATTATCGAGAATTCGAATCGTCCATTCAATTTCCATTATATGCAAACGGTGCTTACAAAGGGAAAAGAAAGGAAGGCGTTATCAACCGGACTGAGATTGTCGATTTCCGAAAGGCGACAAACGATTACTTTCGAAAAGATTTCGACGAAGAAAACGGTCTTCTTTCGCCCTTATCCATGGGTGCGGTTTTCGCTTGGAAAGAACTAGTCGGACCTTTGTTCGCTTTCCCGAAGGCGGATTTATTCCGACTTCTACATCTTTCCCAGAATTTCTCTTGGAAACCTGCCGCCGCAAGCTTGAAAGCGGGCGATGTCGTATCATCCTCGGCACGGATTTCAAAAGTGGAAAAACTTGCGGATGCAACGGCAGTCTTCGTGTCGGGTGAAATTTGGAATCATGAAGTCTGCATAGCAAGTTTCGAGACGGGCTTTTTACTGCGCGGATTGCGGATCGATTCGTCGAGTTTCGATTCTCGGCAGAAAGATCAAAGCATTCTCGTATCCTCGCTTGCGGAAGCCGATGTTCTTCGTCAAATTCCTTGGATTCGCAGAAAAGTCGATTCTACCGAAATTCAACAAGGTGATACTTTACGTTTCCAAACTCAAAAGCGCTTATCGGTTTCGGAAGAAAAGGGGGCCAGGCACGCAATCGAGGGCATCGTTCATAGATTGGACAAACTCGGTAATGAATCAGTATATGCTGATTTTATTATAAACGAAAGAACGATCGGAACCGAAATCTCGTCCTTCGATAGAATTTTTCAGGTCTTTGAGTCGGCTGAATCGCCGATACCTTTGAAGAAAAAATATAAAATCGCATCCGAAGTGTTTCGCGCTCCTAACGACATGAGTTCATATTCCGCCGCTTCGAAAGATGCAAATCCGATTCATACTGATCAGAATTTTGCCCGTCTGGGCGGCTGGGAAAAGCCTATCGTTCACGGACTTTGGACTTCCTCCCAAGTGACGAACTTACTTGTTCGATTTGTATGCGGCGGAGATTCGTCCAGATTGGTTTCTTTGAAGGAAGCCTTCGAAGCTCCGGTTTATCTAAACGAAGAGTTGCGATTGGAGGCCTTTCACGTAGCGCAATCATCCGGGAATAAGGTTATCGAAATTTCCCTCCAGTCCAAAAGCGGCGAGATCAAATTGAAAGCCGAGGCGCTAGTTTCTCCGGCCAAAACTTCGTACGTTTTTACCGGCCAAGGTTCACAATCTCAAGGAATGGGAATGAAACTTTTGGAGGAATTCCCCGAAGCGAGAGAAATTTGGGCGCAGGCTGAACGTACCGCGAACTCCGACTTAGGATTCTCTTTGTTGGAGATAGTCCGCAATAATCCGACTTCGATTCGGTGCGGTGGAAAAGATTGGGTTCATCCCAAAGGGGTTTTGCATTTAACCCAATTTACTCAAGTCGCTCTTGTTGCAAAATCCCTCGCAGACTGGGCTATCCTGAAGAAAAGAGGACATTTAGTTCCTAATTCGCCGTTCGCGGGTCACTCCTTAGGAGAGTTTTCAGCGTTAGCGGCCAGAGGGTTTATCGGTTCGGAAAACGTATTTAAAATCGTATACAATCGCGGTTTTACTATGCAGAGACTGGTTCCTAGGGATTCGGAGGGAAAAAGTAACTATGCGATGAGCGTGGTATTGGGAAACCGCCATGTCGGTCTGAATGAAGCTAAGATCCTGGAATTGGTAAACGAAGCCAAGCAAGAGACAGGCCTTCATTTGGAAGTAGTAAATTATAATATTCGAGATAAGCAATATTCTGTAACTGGTAATATTCCGGCTTTGGAATTATTGGAGGCGAAATCTAAAAAATTTGCGAGAGGCAAAAAGACCACGATTCGGCTGGAAGGAATAGATGTGCCGTTCCATTCGCGCATATTATTTTCAGGCGTTCCCGATTTCCGCAAAACGTTGGAAACGAATATTCCTTTAGATCTACCCTTGCGGGATTTGGACGGGAAATATATTCCGAATTTGGTCGCTCTTCCGTTCGGCGTATCGAAAGAATTCCTTCAAACGTTAGCGGATGTTTCAGGAAGCGAATATATTTCGGCTCTTTTAAACAAGGATTCCGAAGAATTAGATTCGAACGAAGTTAGACGAACGATCTTGATCGAATTACTGGCATACCAATTTGCCATGCCGGTGCAATGGATTAAGACGCAAGAAGTGCTCTTTGGAGAACTCGGAGTCAATCGTTTGATCGATGTCGGAGCGAGAGGAGACCTATCCGGTATGGCAAGGCAGACTCTTAAAGACAGAACGGATTCTTCTAAATTTCAAATCCTACATTTGGAAGAAAATAGAGATGAAGTTTTTTATGAAAGAGAAGACGTTCCCGAAGCAGAATGGAGCGAGCAAATCGAGGATTCCGAAACGCTTTCTTCCAAAGAGAAACAATCCGTTGCTATAGAGAATAATGTCGGAGTTCGGCCCGATATTAAAGAAGAAGTAACGATCGAATCCTCCAGGGTTTCATCTTTCGAAATCCCGAATGTAACTCTGGATCGAAAGGATGCGCTCTTCTCGCTGCTCTCACTTAAAGCAGGCGTTCGTGTGGATGAAATTTCCGAATCAGGGACCATCGACGATTTATTCGGTGGAAATTCCTCGAAACGAAACCAGGCTCTCGCGGATATAGGTTCCGAATTTAGGACCAACGCTTTGGAAGGAGCGCACGAAAAACCTTTGAAAGATTTCGTTCAAGTACTGGCGGATAGGATGCCGTACGAGCAACCCGGGCCGTATTTGAGGAGCGCGTTTGACGAGATGATAAAGAAATTTTTCCCTCCGGAATTCGGACGAAAGGAAATTTTTCAGCATTTAAAAGAAGAACGTATGTTAAACGAAGGTGGAGTCTTTGCCGTAAGCATTTATCTACCGTTAGCGGCTCGTGACGGAGAATCTATTGGAAAAGGATCCTTGAGTTCGATCGGACTCAAAAACAGACTTACCGGTGCGAAAGAATCCTCACGATGGCTGGATCAAGCGGTGGATCTATTCTCTTCCTGGAAAAATATCCAAATTCCTAAACGATCGGCTTTTTCCGGTAACGGCGGTGGCGGAGCGAAAGTGGACGCCGCAGCCTTAGATGCATTGGAAAGAAAGTATTTCGGCCTCGAAGGCGCCTTTGCCAAATCCATACGGGATTTAAGAAAACGACTTTTGGAAGACGATCCATATTCGGAATACTTAATTCAAGATTTGGGTAAGATCGAAGAAGGCCGCTCCATTCCCGACAAAAACGAAGATCGGATCCCTCCGGTTTTTTCCGAAAAGAAAATCGTCTCTTTTCGAAATTCGCACCAATGGGCGAAGAAGAGAATCTTGGCTCTCGCGGCGCGATTTTTGAGAGGTGAAATTCGAGATTTTTCAAAGGAAGATGCTCTCTATTTCGGGAACCAATCCCACTCCGAAATTCTTGATATCTTGGAATATTGGAAAGCGTTTTTCGAGAAGAAAGCCGACAAAACCGTTTTATCCGACGAAAAGAAAAGATTCGAAAATGCGAGCCTGCAATTTTCCCGATTAAAAAACCGTCTTTCCGAAAGAATCGATGAATCTCCGATCTTCGTTTATCCTCGTATCATTCACAGACCGGATTTGAAAGACGGAGAAAACGGTTCCTTGGTTTGTGACGAAGAAGAAGTGGAATTAAATCCGGCTGTCAGTTATTCCAGATTCTCCTTTCTGGAGTCCAGCGAAGATTTCGGATCCACTTTTGAGAGAAACGAATCGGAGACTAAAGAATATTCTAAAATTCTAAACGATCTCTGCCGAAGCGGAATTTCATTTTCAGGAAAGAAAGTGCTAGTCACGGGAGCGGGACCCGGATCCATCGCGTCGGAAATAGTGAAGGCCTTTTTACTAGGCGGGGCGGATATCGTTCTAACTACCAGTTCGTATTCTTCCGAGAGAATTCGGTTTTATAAAGAACTGTATCAGAGATACGGCGTAAAAAATTCCTCTCTTCAAGTCGTTCCATTTTCGCAAGGATCATTTGCCGATATTCGATCTCTTGCGGATTGGTTGGACTCTAAAAATTGGACTCCGGACTTTCTATTTCCATTTGCGGCGATCGGAGAGGAAAATACGGTTTCTGCCTTGGATGATACTTCGCTTCTTTCGATTCGGATTATGCTTGTCGGAGTTGAAAAATTGATCGGAGAACTGGGAAAACGAAGAGCGAATTTAGACGACTCGGGCCGTAAACTAAACGTTATCCTACCTTTGTCTCCGAATCACGGAATATTCGGCAGAGACGGAATGTACGCCGAGACCAAGCTCGGCTTAGAAACTTTGTTTCGGAAGAAATTTTCGGAATCGGCAGATTGGGGTGGCTCGGTGCGAATACTCGGAGGAGTGATCGGATGGGTACGCGGAACCGGTTTGATGGAAGCGAACGATTTGCTGGCTCCTATTTTAGAGGATCAAACGGGGATAAGAACTTTCTCCCGATCCGAAATGGGATTCTTATTGATCGGTTTGGCAGCATGGAGTCTGCAAAACGATTCGTTAGGCGTTGTGAAGGCGGATTTGACGGGAAATTTACGAGATGTAAAGAATCTAGGAGAACGCCTGACTAAAATCCGCGCTGATATAATCGCTCGGAACAAACATACGACGGAAATCCAAAACTTAAACTCGGCATTGCATCCGACTCGTCAGGCTAGAAAGGTTAAGTCCCTTCCGAAACACGGTTTGACATTTCCGGAAATCCCCAATGCGCCGGATTTGGACGAATTTAAAACGATCGCTAAAACCGATCTAAGTAAACTGGTTTGCGTGGTCGGATACTCCGAACTTGGTCCAGGTGGGAGTTCCCGCACACGTTGGGATTTGGAAAAGTTCGGTATGCTTTCTCTCGAAGCGAGTTTGGAGATGGCTTGGATGATGGGTTATATTCAATATCGAACCGGAGAGAAAGGGAAGGTCTGGGCGGACGTAAAAACCGGAGAGGAGGTCCCGGAGTGGGAAGTTAAGGAGAGGTATGAAAGCGAAATCCTAAAACACTCGGGGATTCGAATAGTAGAGGTTAAAAGTTCCGGATTTGATCCGACGGAGATTTCCGTATTCGCCGATGTGGTATTGGAAGAGGACTTCTATATCCCCGTATCCGGTCCGGAAGAGGCCGAAGAATTTCGAAAAGCCGAGCCGGAAATTACGGAAGTCTACAATAATCAAAAATCCGAAAAATGGTTCATTAAAAGGAAGAAGGGATCTATATTAAAAATTCGGAAAGCGTCCGCGATCAAAAGAAAAATCGCCGGTCAAATTCCTGACGGCTGGGATCCCGAAAAATACGGAATTCCTAAAGACCTTATCCGGCAAGTCGATACAATTACGATATATAATCTGTACTGTACTTGCGAAGCATATTTACGTGCCGGACTGGACCCATTCGAACTTTTTGAAACTATTCATCCTAGTCAAGTCGGTACTACCGTCGGATCGGGTATGGGCGGCATGAAGATGCTCAAACGCCTATTCTTGGATTATCGTTTGGGAGATGAAAGACAGCATGACGCGCTTCAGGAAGCTTTGATCAACGTGACCGCTGCCTGGGCTGTAACCTCGTACGCCGGAATTTACGGAACAATGCAGACGCCGGTTGCAGCTTGCGCGACAGGCGGGATTTCCATCGAACTTGCTAGAGACGCGATTCTTTCCGGTAAGGCGAAATTTATGATCGCGGGTGCATTCGACGATATCGCCGAAGAAAGTATGATCGGTTTCGGAGATATGAATGCTACGGCAAATTCGGAAGAAATGACCGAACAAGGAATCGAACCATCCGGTATTTGCAGACCGAACGATATCCGTAGAAACGGTTTCCTAGAGTCGCAAGGCGGGGGAATTATTCTTCTCTCAAGAGGAGATATCGCCCTGCAGATGGGATTACCTGTTTACGGAATCGTAGGATTTGCCGCCTCTCGTACGGACGGTATTCAATCTTCGATTCCAGCTCCGGGAATCGGACTTCTTTCCTTGGCTGCCGACTCCGAAACGGAGTCTTCGCCTCTAAAGGATGCGTTGTTAAGCTTCGGACTAACCGCGGACGATATCGCTTTAGTATATAAACATGATACGTCCACGAAAGCCAATGATAAGAATGAAAATAGGCTCTTGCATACGCTGATGAGAAAATTGGGAAGAACGGCGGGTAATTCCCTCGCAGTCGTTTCTCAAAAAGCGCTTACCGGACATCCGAAGGCGGGCGCGGCCGTTTGGCAAACGATCGGGCTTCTTCAATCCTTAGAGGAAGGAGTGATCTCGGGAAATCGTAATTTGGAGGACGTAGATTCGGACATGAACGTCTATTCGTCGCTTAGTTTTACCGATGAGTCTATTTTCTTCGGAAAAAATTTCTGGAAAGCCGGCATCTTGAGTACATTAGGTTTCGGTCATATAGGAGCATTAGTTCTTTTATTGCATCGCAATTTCTTTTGGGCCGCTCTGAATGAATCCCAAAAGCAAGAGTATAAAAAATTACGAAAGAAAAGGGAGATTTATGCGGGTCGTCGCTACAACGAGATCCGTTTGGGCGCCGGTGTGAATCTCTATGAAAAGAGAACTCATTCATTTGTGGAATCCGACCAAGAAGAGTCCGCTCTTCTGGATGCCTCTTTCAGAGTTACTTCTCCGTCTGCTAAACATCTCTCGGAAGAATCGAAAAAATCCAAGGAAGTCGTCGGGAAAGGTTGAGGAATTTATGAAGAGTGAAGAAAAGATAAACATAGATAATACTCACGATTTTTCCGATATCGAATCGTTCCGCAGCTTACTCCGAACGAAGAATAAGAGTTTATCGGATACTGTCAGAAATCGCAGGGAACGGGAAGGAAGACTTCAGAAAGTCCTTATCGCAAACAGAGGAGAGATTGCTAAACGATTTTTTCTCGCCTTGCATGAGGAGGGAATTCGATCCGTTGCCGTGGTCGCGGATCAGGATCGAGGCCAGTCTTGGTTTGAGTTTGCCGACGAAGTGATCTATATTGGAGAGGCTAAGAATTACGCGAATATTCCGGCGATTTGTGCCGCGGTTTTGGAAAGCGGCGCGAATGCGGTTTATCCAGGGTACGGTTTTCTCTCCGAAAACTATCACTTTGTCGATCGTCTTTGCGAAATTGAGAAATTCTACGGACACGAAATTATCTTCATGGGTCCTAAAGCATCCGTTATGCGAAGTGTCGGAAATAAATTGGATGCGCGAAACTTGGCGATTCAAAATGGAATTCCCCTTTTTCAGGGTTCCGGTTCGATCACCGGTTTGAAAGAGGCGGAATCGGAAGCGGAACGTATCGGTTTTCCGGTAATTCTGAAATTGGATGCGGGGGGAGGAGGAAAAGGAATGATCGTGATACGTTCGATCGAAGAGCTTCCGCCTGCCATCGAGAGCGCCGTTCGAATCGGTAGGAATTCCTACGGAAACGATACTTTCTACTTAGAGAAATACATAGAGCATCCCGCGCATTTCGAAGTTCAGATATTTAACGGGGTTGCGGTCGGTATAAGGAAATGTGCAGTTCAAAGAAGAAACCAAAAGATCATCGAAGAATCGGGAGAATCTTTCTTACCGCCTAACACTCAATTGCAGCTACTGTCTAGCGCGGAAAAACTAGCAAGTATCTCCGGATACTCGGAACGTTGCGGCGCGGGAACGGTCGAGTTCCTATTGGATCGACAAACGGGGCAATTCGGATTCTTGGAAATGAATACAAGACTGCAAGTCGAATACGCAGTCACCGATCAATCCTTGGGGATAGATTTAGCGAAATGGCAGATCTTTCTCTTCGACGAAAGAGAGCAAAAGATTCCGTATCATAGCGTATTACGAATGAGATTCAGAGAGCGCGATCATTCCATACAGTGTAGAATATACGCAGAGGATCCTTATCAAAATTATTCTCCGTCGCCTGGGAAAATACGAGAACTGGAATTGCCTACGTTTAACGGAATTCGTTGCGATTTCGGGTTCAAGAAAGGGGACGTCATACCAGGAGACTTCGATCCGATGATCGGTAAACTCGTATCGTTCGGAAAAGATCGTCCCGAAGCTCTCTTGAGGATGGAACGAGCATTAAGCGAATTGTATCTGAGTGGAATCACTTCCAATATCGAACAATTACTTTCGATCGTTCGACATCACCGTTTCATCGAGGGCGACTATGACAATCGTTTGCTCGAGGAATATCCGGAATTGACGGCGACGGACCATTCATTATTCGAGGATTCCGTTACTTTCGCATGCATCAGCGAGACATTACGATGTAATGGGGAATCCGTTTCGGATGTCTTTAGAAAAAGAGATTTAACAAAAATATTATATTCTCAGGATTTGGACGAATCTCCCTACCGTTACAAAGTATGGATCGACGAAACTTCATATCATATATTTCTGTTAAGGGTCGGCTTGAGGGAATTTCTCGTGGGAGGAGATTCGTTGCCTGCAAGAAAAATCCAAGTGAGTCGTTCTTCATCCGATGGCAAACAATTTTTGGCGGAGTCGAACGGAAGATCGGTGTCGGTCCGAATCGACGCGAAACCGAATTTTCATTTGATTCGATTTTCCGGTTCGAGCGGAAAATTGCATTATTCCCGCCTAAGAATAACCTCGGAGGGCCAAAAGGAAAGCGGAGACGAGCAAGGAGTCTTACGATCGCCGTTTCAAGGGACGTTTGTAAAACTCTTTGAAGATCCTATAAGCAAAAAAAATTGGGCTGAAGGAAGCGTTATTAAACGAGGAGATCCTCTTCTCGTCATTTCCGCGATGAAAATGGAGACCGTATTGAAATCCCCCGCGGACGGCATTGTCAGTTATTTAATTGAAAATGGAAACCTAAGTAAATTGATCCGAGGGGCCACCGCAGCGGGGCAGATTCTCGGGAAAAGCTTTTCCGAAGGCGAGGTTCTTGCAAAAATTACTTCGGAAATTCTTACCAAGGAGATCATATCGGGAAATTCCACGATTGCCGATCGAACTATTTCGACGGATCGATCTCTCATAGAACAGTGGAATAAAATTCCCGAGGCGACGGAAGATCAACTTTCCTTGGCTTTTACGCAGAATCTTGACATAGGAAAACAAAGAAAAGAAATATTAAGAATCCTTTATTCAGTGATTTTGGGATTTTCCGGAGGATCGGAAACCGAAGCAAAAATAACGAATCTGTTTAGTGCGATGGATGTCACTAAAATAGCAAAGGAAAGGAAGGAAGCCGACGAATGGGCCGCGCTACTTACTTTTTTACTCAAATATGTGGTCCTAATTCGGCGATTATTCTCCTCCGACTTCGGATCCTCTCATTCCCATTTCGGAGAATTACAAAGGTCCTTGTTAAATTGGGATACGGAGGGATTCAAACCGTATAAGGGTACATCTAGATTACTCTCGCGAGCCTTTTCCTTTTACGAAGTAAAACCCTGGGTCTCTTTCCGAAGATTGAGAGAACAGGGAGAAGCGTTTTACTTTATATTGATCGCATATAAGAATTTGATGAATTATTCCAAATTATACGCGGATATTTTGGAAAAGCTATCCTTCCTCTTGCCTGCTTCGAAGATCGTTAATTTACATTTACATGAACTTCTCGCTCTTGAGGAAAGAGAAAGGGATCCGATGTTCGAAGCTGTCGTGCGGAGAATCCTTTCGGTGCGTAAAGCCTCCGATTTTAACGCACCCGAAGGAGTTCGTACATTATCAAAACGACATATTTCTAAATATATCCAGTTTATGAAAGATCCTTGGGCTTTGGCGTCCAATTCATCTGCAAAGAAAGATCGATTGCTTTTATCTTTTAGCGAGACTCTTCCTTTAATTCCCGAGAATATACCGGAGAAAATTAGGTCTACGATAGATAGTAAGCTGGAATATTGGAAAAGTCAGGGAAAAATTTCTAGATTGGATTCCTTGATCGAAAACAAATTTCTATATTCTTTTGAAGTTAAAAATAAGATAGAATACGTTTTATTCGTCTTCATTCCCGTAACAAGTTTAAGACGAGAATGGAACGACTTAGATCAAGCATTCCATTTCCCTGAATTGGAAGACCAGGCAATTTCCGGAGCCGCATTGCTGCAATCCTTGAATGCGCTTAGGTCCGCCTCCTCGTTTCGTTTGGAATTGATTGCAATGGAATCTGAAGCACCTTCTAGCGAGAGGCGGATTGATTCGTCGCTAGATTATGAAACTCTAAATCAAACAGCCTCTTCTATGATGGAATTTTTTCTTCATGGAGCGTTCAGCAGCTTAACGCTCGAAATTGGAGACGGCAAGGGCATTCCGAGTAAGAGATATTCTTTCTTTTTCCGCGACGGAAAGTTGCGGATCGATTCGCTTGGCAAGGACGATTTCCGTTTTCCTTATGCCGAGGTATGCGACCCAAAGGATAGAAAGCTTTATGAAAAAGGAAAATGGCCTTTGGAAAGATGGGTCGAGGAAAGTTTTGATCCGGATAGCTTTGAGGAAGTGCTCGTCCCTAATCTGGATTTCGGAGAAACCGAAAACTCCGATTCAGGCGAGCGAATCCCGATCGGTGCAAAGATTTACGTCGGGAGAATCGGCGGAAGCGAAGCTGTTTTCTTTTTAAAGGATTCCCGGATAGCGGGCGGCGCTACGGGAGATAAGGAAGGAAAAAAATATCTGGCCGGGGCTTATATTGCCTACAGAAAAGATGTTCCCTTTTACGTCTGGAACGACGGGGCGGGTGCGAACATTAAGGAAGGAATGGTTTCCTTAAATAGGGCAGCGGAAGGATTCTTTATAAATGCGCTTCTTTCCCATCGGGTGAGCGCTAAGGAATTTCAGTCTGCAATCCGTTCGCATAATGATTTGGAAGTTCGAAAATTGTGCGATCAGTTGGAGAAGACGCTCGGCTGGCGATTTAAAGCGTATCAACCGGAAGATAGGCCGAAACTATGTTTTGTCGTGGCGGTCGGCGTCGGCTCTTCCACAGGATTGGACGTCTATGGATCCTCTCAGGCTTCTTTACAAGTGCTGCTTGACGAAGAGCAATCCTATCGGGTTCTAACCGGCGCGGCCGTTATCGAATCGGTAACCGGAGAAACATTCACGAATTATGAGATCGGCGGCGCAAAGATCATGGGTCGAGGAACCGGGACGGTCGACTTTGTCGCAAACGATAAGTTGCATCTAATCTCCTATATTCGCAAAATTCAATCGGTACTGCGAGAAGTTAATAATGATCCAGGAAAATTAAAAATTAAGAATATATTAAAAATTAGAAATTCAAACTCGGTCGAAGAGATCATTTCCGAATCGGCTTTGGCATCCGTATCGGATGCGGGTGAGTTCCTACCTATAAAAGCCAATTACTCCGGCTCGGAGTCGTTAGTTGCCGGTTTACTCAGATTTGGAGGGATGCCGATTACTGTCTTGGGACCTAGAACCGAATTCGGGTTTCATTCCTTTGCCGCCTTGGTAAAAGCTAAAGAAACGCTGAGAATAGCGAAAAAAACCGGAACAGGCCTATTATTGGTTTATGGCAAAAAATGGTTTAGAAGCGAATACATCGAAGATTCCGAATCATTTCGGGTGCGAAAGGATTTTCAAAAATCCTTGCAAGAATTTGCCGAACCGCTCCTGCATATCGTTAAGGATATTTCCGGAATTTCTTTAACCGAACTCTCTTCGGTCGGAGATGCTTGGATTCTGGTGCGTCCGAACCGACAAAAAAATCGAGGAAACGATGATGCGTTGCGTCAAAATTCCGAAATGGAAAAGGCGGCGACGATAGTAGTGGACACCGACGACGAAGCATATTCTAAAGCCGCTTCCATATTCCAATTAATCCATTACAGAACTATAATGGATTCGGGTTCGACTGAAAAGGAACCTGCATTACCGGAAGATCCTGCAAAATCGTATGATATGCGTCATTTTTTGACGGAATCGATTTTAGATCGGGATTCATTCGTAGAATTCTACGCAATGGATCCTGGGACCAGTTTAGTGACTGGTCTTGGCAGGATTTTCGGAAGAACGGTCGGTATTATTGCGGACCAACCGAAGGATGGAGGAGCTCCTGATGCTTATGGAACGGATAAATTCCGAGTTTTTATGGAGTTTTTAAATAAGTATGATATTTCTCTAATTATGCTGTCCGATGCTCCCGGCTTTGTGCCCGGGACCAAACAGGAAAGATTGAGAATCCAGCAGATCGGCGGCGAGTCGTTAGATGTGAACGTGCTTTCGAAAAATCCGGTGGTTTCGGTCGTGCTTCGGCAAAATTACGGAGGTAGGCAGATACACGCTTTCAGCGGATTCTTAAGGCCGGGGATATCCTACTATTCTTGGCAATCAGGAACATTAGCGGTAATGGGGGCATTCTCCGCCTTTGATCTATTTCAAGGCGCCAAAGTCGCTAAATTAGAGGGAGAAGGAAAAACCCTGGAGATAGAGAAACTTCGAAAAGAATTTCTAGATTCGTTTAAGCAAAAAGCTGAGGCCTCGAACGACGCATTAAAGTCCGGAGTCTTGGACGGAGTATTTGGATCCATTTCCGAATTACGAAGCGTAATTCTCAATGGGCTGGATTCCGCGGCAGAGAAAAGAAGGGCCTGGATGGAGGAAAAGAACGGCAAGCCAATGGAAGAAGTATTTTCAAAATCCGACACTGGAGTTATTGGGTGAGTTATATCGGCTCTTCTAGGAATAACAGTCGCGCCCTTTTTGCCGGATTTCCACCTGCTTATCAATAATGTATAATATATATTTAATATATTGATATTGGATCTCTATCGTAGGATTCTTCACTGAATTTTCAACTATAGCCGCTTCGTACAAACAATTACTTTGCATTAGCCGCTCCGTTCAAGCAATCGGGAAGGAGCGGCTGTATATTCTATTCATTCGAAACGGGTGCTGAATTTGCCTGTTTTAATTATAACAAGAATTATGCTAAAAAGGTTTAGTTAAATGGAAAACTTAGCTCAATTATTCCAACAGTCTGCCCTTAAGTTCGGCGAAAAAAACGCATTCCGATATAAGGATGTTCAAAAAAGACCGGCTTTCCTTAGTTACAAAGAGCTTTATGAATCCGGGTTAAGTCTCGCCGAGGCTTTGATCGAATCCGGACTGGAGGCGAAGGAGAATGTGGCGATATTTTCGGATAATCGCGTCGAATGGATGATTGCAGATTGCGCGATCATCTTATCGGCAGCAGTCACCGTGCCGCGCGGATCCGATATAACCGATTCCGAAATCACTTATATAATCAATCATAGCCAGAGTAAGATAGTTTTCGTGGAAAACGGGAAAGTATTGGAGAAAATTATTAAACAAAAAAATAATATAGATCATGACATAACATTGATTATGATGCAATATTCCCCGGATCAAAACGAAGCGAGCGATGTTTACGAGCTTTTAAGAAGAGGCCGGAAATTGCGCGAACAAGGAAGTCGAAGCGCGGAAGAGCGTATTTCATCCTTGCAATCGGATGATTTATTTACTATCATTTATACGTCCGGAACGACCGGCAAGCCCAAGGGCGTCCAATTAACCCATTCTAATATGATTTTTCAAGTTAGCTCCGTCGCCCCTATCTTGGAAATCACCGAGAATGATCGCGCAATCTCCATTTTACCGATTTGGCATATATTTGAAAGGTTTTTGGAATATTGCTTTTTGCATGTGGGAGGAACGACATACTATTCCAATGTTCAGGATTTAAAACAGAATTTTGCGGACTTTAAACCCACTTTTTTCGGTGCAGCGCCTAGAGTATGGGAGATGATCTGTAACGGAATTCTCGCTAGAATGACCGACCCAGAACGGACTTCGAGATTGGGTCGAATCTTATTCAGCTTAGCTTATACCTATTCCGAAAAGAAGAACGAGGCAAAAGCGTTCTTTCTCGGAAACGAACTGGATTTAAACGGAAGAAATTCTTTCGGAACCTTTTTGAAGGGATTGCGAATGACCTTCGAATATCTTTTTTTCGGTCCATTTACGTTATCCGCCATTTCCTTTCTATGTGCTATGCTGATTCCATCGACAGATGTGACGAACGAAATCAAGATTCCATTATATACGATCGGATTAATCGGCCTTTTATTAAATAGTTTTACGTTGGATAAGCTTGTTTTATCGAAAATACGCAAGGATATCGTCGGAGGTTTTTTGAAAACATCCGTTTCCGGCGGAGGAGCATTGCCTAATCGGGTGGATAGGACGCTCAACCATTTAGGCATCCGCCTATTGGAAGGGTACGGTATGACGGAAACTTCTCCGGTAATATCGATAAGAAGGACGGATAGATTCGTAATCGGTTCCGTCGGCCATATCTTGCCGAAAACAAAACTCCAAATTCGAACCGAAAAGAACGAAGTGCTATCCGAGATAGACGAGAACGGAAAATTTACAAAAGGGAAACCCGGCCAAAAGGGAGTCGTTTTTGCAAGCGGGCCGCATATTATGAAAGGTTACTATAGAAGTCCAGAAATTACGGCGGATGCTCTGAGCGCAGGCTGGATGAATACCGGAGATATAGGAATCGTCAGTTATAATCGGACCTTAACCTTGGCAGGAAGGGCAAAAGAAACTATCGTGCTAAGAGGAGGTGAGAACGTAGAGCCGGTCCCGATTGAGGCAAGACTACAGGTCTCAAAATACATAAGCCAATGTATGGTAATCGGACAAGATCAGAAAAACTTGGGAGCGATTATAGTTCCCGATTTTGAGTCTCTTATCAGTTGGGCGAAGGAGAATTACATTTCCTTCGATTCCAGAGAGGAGCTGCTTCAAAAAAGGCAGGTCATAGATCTATATCGTAGCGAAATAAGAACCCTGAATAACGCTAGAAACGGCTTCAAATCTTTCGAGCAGGTAACGCCTTTTTTCTTAATAGTCAAACCGTTCGAGGTGGGAGACGAGCTGACGAATCTTCTTAAGATGAAGCGAGCAACGATAATGGAAAAATATAGGGATCGCATCGAGGATTTATATACGTCAGGAGAAGCAACCAAGGTTTAAATCCGAAAGGTTTCCTTAGAGCGGAACATTACCGCTTTGTTGCGTATCAAATATTTTTCGTATTAGAAATTAGGAAAGGCTTAAGATGAAATTCGGTTATTTAAATTTCTATTCTTTCGGTTCCATTTTGGCCGCTCTCTTTTGTTTGTATGTCGCATTTTTCTTTTTGAGAATCAAAGAGAGGAGTCAAGCCGCGTTGCATTTGGGAATTGCATCTGGCTTTGCTTTCTTTTTTCATTTCGGATATACGATCGGTTTCTTCACTTTGGAACGATGGGGAATTTATCACCGATGGATAGTTATCCCGTCGGCGTTACTTGTATTCGCTCAGTTTTCCTTAGTCTTCTTTTATTTTCCGACGCCGAGAAAAGAAAGGATCGGAAAATACATTTATTTCACTCTAATCTTAATCGTCATTGCTGTGGAAATTCTGTTTATATTAAATTCCCGTAATTCGGTCGGGCGCTTCGTAAAAGGAAGTCATTATTGGGATTTTGAAACATATTCCTTTTATATGCTATATTCCATACTGGTTCTCTTCTTTAACCTTCTTTGTATATCTTTGGGAGTTTGGAGAGCCCTCGTAGAGAAAGGGAAAGAAAGAAGAGCAGTTATCTATATGCTTTTTGCATTTTGCATTATTCTCGTAATTCCGGCAGTAACCAACGCACTAAATAGAAACGGCTCCATATCTAGAATCGTTTATCAACAAGCGGTGGATTTATCATTCGTAATCGGTTTTTTTCTCCTTTTGGTAATCTATCTTAATATCGCGAAGGAAAAGACCACGATCCTGAATCGTATTGTCGGCATTTCGATGGCTACGTTCTTTCTTGTATTTCAGATAATAGCCTATTTTATTTTGATCGAGTATGAGTTGGTATTCGATCGAATACAATATCAAGAGGCCAAATTAGCGATCGCGACTCGAGAAAAAGCGAAAGGACTCGAATATATAGTTTCGTACGACATGTCCGCAGGAAGTTCGAATCAAATATTCGGAAAATCTGATCCGATTTCGGAATCGGAAAGGGGATTGGAAACAAATTACATACGTCTCTGGAATTTGATTTGCAGTCTGGGGGATCTTCCCGCCGAAGAACGATTATTAAAATCAAAGTCTATACTATTAAATAGTCCTCCTGAGTTCTTCGCATATAAGGCAGGGATTCTGGGATTTCTTTCATCCAAGAAAAATAAAGTAGTATCGAACGTCGAAATGGAAACTTTCTTGAAACGTTTATCTCAGAGGTTGATCGTTTTGAATAGTCAATTCTCTCATGTTCAGGATAAGAAGGACTCGATTCGTATTTCAAAATTGTTTTCCGCCAACGAGCCGGGAGTGGCTGAAATGTTAAACGAACTTTCCATCGTTTATAGGCTTGAACTGAAGACAGGTATGTCAGAGGAAGACTTAAAGCGCCTCGTATTTAATTCCACGCTCCCGGTCTATCGAGAGGGCGAAAGAATATATAGGGGAAACGATTCTTCGATTATCGCCGAAAAAAGTACTCCCTTTAAATACTATGTGGCGTATTATCTTTTGAATAAAACTTCCGGTCGATTATTCGAAACCGGATTCGATTACCGTATTTACAGGGCTTATCTACATTACCCTTCGTTAATTTTGCTTCTCTGCCTCATTTCCATAATGTTCCTAGTCGTTTTTGGTTTCGAACTTTTCTTTAGGTATGCATTAATTATTCCGATGAAGGAAGTTGTGTCCGGTTTGCAGGAAGTATATGCAGGGAATCTTGAATACCGATTGGTCCCTAAAGTCGAGGATGAGATAGGGTTTATCGCGAGGTCATTTAATCATATGGCTGAAAGTATGTTATCTGCGAGAAATAGCCTTCGAAATTATGCCGAGAATCTAGAAATAAAAGTTAAGGAAAGAACGAACGAACTTGAAATAACTTTAAACGAAGTTAAAAATCTTAAGGAACAGCAGGATGGCGACTATTTCCTGATGTCTCTCCTATTGAAATCTTTAGCCGCTAATCGTGCGAATCAGGGAAATGTGAAGGTCGATCTATTAACGGATCAAAAAAAGAAATTCAAATTTCGTAACTATGATTCGGAGATCGGAGGGGACATCAGCGCTTCGAATCGGATCCAATTAAGAGGGAAAAATTATACCGTTTTTTTAAACGCAGATGCGATGGGCAAATCCATGCAAGGTGCCGGCGGCGCATTGGTATTCGGAGCCGTTTTCGAAGCTATTATCGAGCGAACGAAAATCACGGATTCGATCCGAGACTATTCCCCTGAAAGATGGTTAAAGAGCACCTTCATGGAGCTTCATAAAGTTTTCTTAAGTTTTAACGGATCTATGTTGGTTTCTGCCGTGATCGGATTAGTGGATGAGGAAGAGGGTATACTCTATCATTTAAATGCAGAGCATCCTTGGACGGTCTTATACCGAAATAATCAAGCTAGCTTTATCGAGAACGATTTGACGTTCAGGAAGTTAGGAACCGAGGGAATGAACGGTCGAGTCTATGTGAAAACATTTCAGCTGCGACCGGGAGACGTCATTGTCGCTGGTTCCGACGGAAGGGACGATATTCATATCGGATCGAACCAAGCCGGTGAAAAAATGATAAATGACGATCACACTCGTTTTCTGGAGTTTGTGGAATCCGGTCACGGAAATTTGGAAAATATCTTTCATCTTATTTTATCGGAAGGGCATTTAACCGATGATCTATCGCTTATTAGAATTTCATTTAAAGAGAAGGATATAAAAGAAGCGGCTGACGATACTGAAGGAATACAAGAGAATAAACACGTTTTGAACTTAATCGATAAAGCTAAGAGAAATGCGAAAGACGAAAATTTCGACGAGGCAATTTCGTTATTTAGGGAAATCGAAACTTTAAACGGAAAAATTCCGATAACTAAGAAATACTTGGCGTTTCTATTCATGCGGAAGAGATTATTCGAAGATGCCGCCCATCATGCAGAAGAGTATCTGAAGCTTCATCCATTAGACAATGATATGCTATACTTCACGTCTTTTATGCTGCGCCGAAGCGGGAAAATTGAAAAGGCCGCGGATTTCGGCGAAAGGCTTCGTCTCAGGGAACCGAATCATGTTAAGAATTTACTCAATCTTGCACGCATTTATTTGGTTTTGAAAAATTACGATAGTGCACTGGCAATCGCCATGGAAGCTTTCGAATTGGATTCCAAGAATGAGAGAATTGCAAAACTGCTTGATCTACTTAAGAATTTAAGAAGGGAACCGACGAACAAAAATTCATAGCTTTTGTGCTCGGAATTTCCACAATTGCGAATTTTCATCGCTATCTTTGGAGTGAGTTTAGCGATTGAGTTCAATTGGATTTTCTTTTGTTTTATGGACGATACTTTGTCCGGCTTTTCGACAGATTAACCTTTCACTCTTGAGGGAATGTTTCCATTCTTGATACGGATTTTGTCCTTCTTTAAATTAGCAGGGATTTCTCCTTCTAATACCGACGTATATTCCGGACTTTCGGTTTTCCTTCCTCAAAAATATCGATCAAGTAACACGTTCTTTCTGTAATTAAATTGAAATTCGATCTCTGTTAGGAAAACAACATTTTCGAAAATGACGCAATTTTATATGTAAAAAATCAATTCTTCCGCTTCGAGATGGATTGTACTATTTTACATTAAGATAAAATAGTCGTTCGGTTGCGAAATACAATTTCGTCAGATATTAGATCAATACCGATCGTAAGCTTCGGTTGAAATTGTTGCAGGAGTCCGCGTGTCAGCTTTTCCGTCAGTAGATTCGATTTATGAGGAGAGAAAAACACCTCGAGGATTTTTGGTCAAGATCAAGCTTGCCAAAATGAACTATGTGGTATTTACCGCGAACGGTCCTGAGATCCCGAAAGGTTCGAAAAATAATTCTATCATCGTGCCCGTACCTAGGATCGCATTTCTTGGGGACGGATTTGATTTATCTCACTTTCGGACGGGAGAATTGAGTTTCGTCAACGTAAATCACGGAAAATTGATAATTCCGTTTCAACACGCGAATACTGGAAGCGAAGTTCGATCCGTTTTTTTTAAAAGCGGCAGCGAGTGCGATGTTCTTCCCGTAATTATTCTTCATTACCGGAAATGTGAAGACCTACTACGAGCTCGAGGGGCAGGGGTTGAAATTCACCATTTAGTTTTGGATGAAAATTTTCCCCGCGAAGATTTGATATCTCAAAAAATAAGATTTCCTTCGCTTAATATGTTGATTATCAGAAGTAAGGCCGCGCTTTCTGCGAGCGTCCATGCGAAAAATCAGATCCGGGAAGGGGATGAAATCGGAAAGAGCTCGAACGTTGTTGATTTCAAAGCGGTTCGCGCATCGGACCTTTCCGAGAAGGGCAATTTAAATTTGCATTCCATTAATCCCGTTTTCTTAGCTCAGGTTCATTTACAGAAGAATGAGCTCGAGAAAGTTAAACAACTTCTTTTGGATTTTTCGCTGATACCCGAAGAAATAGCCTTTATCCGAACGTTTCTCGAGCTGATGATTCGAAACGATGAGAATAAGGAAGAAAGCAAAAGTCGGTACAATAAACTATTAAATTTGAACGAAGGATTTCGCCTTGCCGAATTAATATTAGGAATGAGAGAAATCGAGTTTGAAGCCGAACTCAAGAAGGGATTCTCGCTCGAAATTGCAAGTATGGTATTTGCTCTTTTGGAGAAAGAGCAGGCAGAGTCTAACGGCATAGAGAAGGAAATTATATTATGGGAATGGAAGCTTAGGACAAAAAGACTGCTCAGAAAAAATGCGTAGCGAGAAGGATCGTTTCCCGAATGCTGATTTTCCGTAAAGTCAGATCGGCGGTTCTTTCATTGGAATCGTTCTAAAATTCATATTTCATATTAACTGCACTTCAATTCTTATCGCCCAAATTCAATTGACTGGGAAAAGATAGAATGGTTTTTTGAAATGGAAATCCTATGGATTTAAATTTCAGTAATATCTACTCTGCTTTACTAAGTCCGATCCGGATCGTATTTCTCCCCTCGGTAAAAATATATTGGTTATATCTTTTGAGTTCCGTCATTATCACGGCGCTTTTCATTGTATGGCAGAAAATATACGTAAAAGATTTTAGTGTCGGAAATTATCTGAGTAAGATTTTATCTAAAGAATATTGGTTTCATAAATCGGCTCTATTGGATTACAAATATTATTTTTTTAACACCGTTTTGTTCAGTTTCTACTACGGTTATTTTGTACTATCCGGCGCGACTGTTTCTGCTTTCGTCAATAAAGGCTTGGTCAATTTATTCGGGATCGTTCTTTATGAAATCCCGTTCGATTCGGCTGCGGTAATCGGTTTTTATTCCGTTTTATTTTGGCTGATGAATGATTTTGGAAGATTTCTTGCGCATTGGCTTCTTCACAAGAACTCTTTTCTTTGGGAATTTCATAGACTTCATCATTCTGCGGAAGTTTTAAACCCGCTAACGGTTTATCGAGTTCATCCTGTGGAGGCAATTCTAGTCAATTCTCTGGGAGCCCTTTTTTCCGGAATCGTGACAGGTATCGCGATGTTCGTTTTTCCGGAAAAGATTACGATGATTTCCTTTTTAGGGGTGAATGCGGGGATTTTTATTTTCAATCTCTATGCAAATTTAAGACATTCGAATATCGCCGTCTACTTTCCGAAATGGCTTAGTTATATTTTTTTAAGTCCTGCTCAGCATCAGATTCATCATAGTGTTGATATACGACTTCAGAATAAAAATATAGGAGTTACGTTCGCTTTCTGGGACGTATTCTTAGGAACCCTTTATATCCCGGATCGAAATGAGGCGGAAGAAATAACTTTCGGATTAAAGGATGCGAAAAAAGAGGATTTCGATAATTTCTTCTCCATTTATTTTTTACCTTTCAAAAGAATCTTGGATAAACTTAAGAAATAAATTTACTATTATTTTTCATGAAATCGTTTAGGAACGCAATCTTTCGTACGGTGGTCCAGTTTTCTTTGTTCCTTTATTTTTACCTTCTATTGCTTAAAGTCGGCTCCATCATAGTTTCAAGAATAGATAGAACGAAATCGCGTTGACCTCTCTTTTAATTTAACTTATTCTAAATCGAGTTATTTTAATCGAACGATCAGTCCGTTGATTTCCAAACGGGAATTGAATTGAGGGTAAACTGTGATATTCATTTTGATTTTCTTTGCGGGGCATTGGCTACTTTCCGTCTTTATTCAATCCTTCTTTCTGCATAGGTATTCCGCGCATAGAATGTTTGAAATGAATAAAGTTTGGGAAAGATTTTTCTACTTTTTTTCGTTTATTGGTCAAGGATCTTCTTACTTAAATCCGAGAGCATATGCTATAATTCACAGAATACATCACGCGTATAGTGACTCTGAAAAGGACCCGGTTTCTCCGGTCATATCGAATGGATTTTTCGATATGGTGAATAGAACGGCCATCGCTTTTAAAGGGATTGCGAGTGGAAGCGCAGAAGTCGAACGAAAATTCAGGGGTCGCTATCCTGAGATTGTTTGGTTTGATAGATTCGCGGACTCTTGGCCTGTCAGAATATTCTTTGGAGGTTGTTACACTTTAATCTATGTTAAGCTTGTACCGATCGATATGCTTTGGATATACATCCTTCTTCCGATACATTATTTTATGGGACCGATACAAACTGCGATCGTGAATTGGTGCGGCCATAAGTACGGGTACAAAAATCATCCCAAGCAACCGGATCATTCTAAAAATACGTTGCCGATTGACATCCTTATCTTGGGCGAACTATATCAAAACAATCACCATGCCCATCCTAATTCACCGAACTTCGCTTATCGTTGGTTCGAATTCGATCTTACCTATCAGATCATCAAGTTAATGCACTTTTTCAAAATCATTCGGATACGTAGAGCGGTGTGGACTGAGCGCGGCAGGGCGGTAGTTTCAGGAACCCTCCTTTTTCCGCCGAGTGATATTGCCAAAGTTTGATTGCAAGCGCAGGGTTAACATGTCGTTTGAGAAATGTTCGATATCGTATAGGACTCTCAGATCATATACGACCAAGTCATCCATCGATTTTCATACCCTTTATTTTTGTAATTGTAACGTGTTATCATCCGTATGGGTAAACGTTTTATCGTAAATCTTCAGTATTGTCGATTGAGAATAAGAGAGAAATTCACCTCGTACAGTCAAAGTAATTTGGAACGAAAGCGTTTGCGCGGTTGCGTTCATAAACGGCGATTGTATGATTCCCCAATCCGCATCGCCCGCTTTCGCAGATAAATGAAATTGGGTTGCGCCTGCTTCCTGCTCCGATTTTTGAAATCGTCCGCCTGCGAGCACGCAAACGCCCCGAGGAATCGCGAATGTATGAAAAATATTTTGCGATTTTTCTTCCCACATCCAATAACCCGTTTGGTCGTGAAAAACCTTTCCGTCCGATTTTCTACTCACGAGTTGTCGATAGTGAAGCCCAGCTAAAATTTGCGATTCTGCGTTGGTAGTTAAACCGATAGGTTCGAATGAAATCGTTTCAAAATAAGGATTTACTTCTTGGCCGATAGGAAGCGGAGAAATATCTAATCCTTTATCTCCCCGCCAATTGCCGATCAGTGCGGATAGGGGGCCGTATATCGCTTCAGTCATTGTTGATCCTTGCCGTAAATTGCAAACCGATTGTCGATCAAGTCGAGATTTAGTAAACAAGAATACCATTCTGAGATCGATTTGATATAATAGCATCATAAACGTCGATAAGGCATTTATAATATTTAGGAGTATTCCGTTTGCTTAAAAAAGGACCTGCTGATTTGCAGGCCCGTTCCTATTCCAAGTTTTATTTCGTTCGCACGCTTCCAATTTACGAAAGTAAGCGGAATGTGATATGGATAGGAATATGTTTAAATCTTGGTCTCCAATGCAAGCCCAAAGGATCCGCTTCGACTTAAAGCTCTAAACGCTCTTCCGTTTAGAATCGGTGCTGAATCCCAGGAATTGATAGAGCGGACACCAGCCGATTAAGCCTGTTAGAAGCGGAATCAGACCGACAATAACCGCCATAATTCCCAAGGAATTATGCGCCCAAAATCCCCAAGCTACTAGTCCTAATCCAACTATAGTTCTTGCGGATCTGTCGAACATTCCTTCGTTGATTTTCATTGTCTTCCTCCTGATAAGCATATTAATTATGGCATTAAAGGAATTATTGTCAAGTTATAGTAGTCGTAAGGTTCGATGCAGATATCCGATTGTCGTCTCTCGGATAGAAGTAATATATTATAATATGTTTATGTAATATTTTATTGGAATTAAGATATATTGAATCGAGACGTCCGTTACGACTATCGTATCTCGACTGATTTGAGCCGGGAATTTTTTCGACCTATTGCCCTCGGTTAGGAACTTCGGGCAATTTATGAGAGATTTCGTTCGAAGGATTAATTCTTAAACGGCATTTCTCCTAAATAATCTTTTTTGCCCACTTCGACCCCGTTGTGTCGTAAAATATCGTACGCGGTCGTCACGTGAAAATACATATTCGGAATGGCGTGTTGAATCGCATATTCCAATCCGGTTAAGTACTTTCCTTCCCAGCGAGGTTGTGAAATTTTTCTGCTATTTGCTTCGTTAAATTCTCCGACGGAAAAGGTTCCTAAATATTTGACTACATCGTCGATCCTAGTTTTCAATTCGGGAAGAGTTTTTTCTAAGTCTTCGTGAACAGGCGCTTGTTTCCCTGTCAAACGGGCAGACGCGAGTTTTGCAGTATCGCATGCAATTTGAATTTGCCTAATAAGGTTGAACTGATCCGGGGCTAATCTTGAATTTAACAACACTTCGACGTCGATTTTTTTGGTTTCGGCGAAATGAGTCGCCTTATCTAAAATTCGACTTAGGTTTTGCAGCATTTTTGTAAATTGCGGTACGGTGATTTCGTATAACATTGATCCATCCATAGAATCCATTGAACGTTGAAATGGACAGGCAGCAAGTCTTTTACACGAATGAGTCGCCTTGGACTCTAACACTTTCTTGAATCGCGACTCTCAGACTTACGTAGATCAACCTTATCGATCCGAAAAGGTTTCATATATTACAATCAGTCTTTTTAAATCGAAATGATCGTTCGTTTTTGCAACACTTTCCGGAAATTGAACTCCGATAAGTTGAGATTTAGTTTTCTATTCTCAGAATATGGATCGGAAAGGAGTTCACATGCCGATTATCTTGAGTTTCTTTATTGGACATTGGTTTCTTTCGACGTTTCTTCAGTCCTTCTTTCAGCATCGGTATTCCGCACATCAAATGTTCACGCTAAGTCCTTTGTGGCAAAAATTCTTTTATATTCTAACGTTCCTTGTACAGGGATCCTCGTTTTTAAATCCGAGAACGTATGCGATTTTGCATAGAAGGCATCATGCATTCAGCGATACTTTGAAAGACCCTCATTCTCCGGTTACTTCCAAGAGTTTTTTCGATATGCTTTTAAAAACTGCAAGCGGGTACGATGATATTCGAAATTATAAAACCGACGTTGAAAAGGAATTTAAGGGGAATTATCCGGAAATGCCGGGACTAGATAAATATGCGGAGTCTCTGTGGGTGCGATTGATATTTGTTTTCGCTTATTCGGCTTTCTATATTTATTTCGTTCCTAAAAATGCACCTTGGCTTTACGCTCTGCTGCCGATTCATTTTTTTATGGCGAAAATTCAAGGATCCGTCGTTAATTGGTGCGGTCATCTTTATGGGTATCGCAATCACTCGAAAAATCCTGACAATTCTCGTAATACTCTGTTTATCGATTTTATAATCCTGGGCGAGCTCTATCAGAATAATCACCATGCTCACCCTAATTCTCCTAATTTCGCTTTTAAATGGTTCGAGATCGATTTCACTTTCCAAATACTAAAAGTTTTACATTTTCTTAAAATAGTAAGAATTCAAAGAGCGGTTTGGTCGGAACGAGGAAGAACCGTACTTCCCGGATCCATAGTTTAATTGAGGATAGCGCAGAACGCTCCGCAGACGAAAGCACCGGTGTTCATTTTCGAAGCGTTCGTGAAGGATGATTCGAATATCTCCGGTCGTTTTGTGCGTTAGGGTTAGCTCATTAAAGTCTATAGGCGGGAATAAGCTTTACCGGGAAATTTGATCCAGTTAAGTGACGCTCACTATATTGAATCGAATTTTAGCCTATTCATATTTAATTTGCTGAAATCCGTCTATATCCCCGATTTCCGGACAATGTTTCCGTTACTCCAGCCGTAATCGACATCCATAACTGCTTATGTGTTTAGTCTGATTTACCGTGTATCCGCAAATTAGGAAACTCCTTCAATTAGAATTTAAAATCCACCAAACAAAATAGCATTGCAAAAAATATGCGAAATATTTTAAAAAGCTTAGATTCAACTTGAAAGTAAGGCGGTTAACGGATTGGTTAAGAATGTGTATATTTCAGCCTCCTTCACAAAATTCAACGCTTAGAATGCTTGATGATGTTGCTCTCTATAAAGTGTGGTTATCAATTTCATGAGTCTTTTCAAGCTGAATAGAAAGATTTCGAACAAAAATACGAAAAAAAAATTAAATATCCTTTTTTCACAAAGAATCTCATTTGAAAATTCGATTATGCGGAGGTAGCATTGGCTCTATTGACTTTCATCCTGCTTTTTTCTTCAGCAGTTATTTTTTATAAGTACTCGAACAAAAATACTCTATCTAATGCGTTTACTCTTTTATCTTTGTGCCTAGCATTTTGGAGCCTATTTCTATTTCTTTGTGATATTCATTTTCCGCTCTGGATTCGAATTCCGATAATAGATTTAATTACTTTTTTTCCCTTGCCGATTCCGATTCTAGTAACCTATGTAACTCATAATTATACTCGGCCTAACGATCTTTCTTCTCCTCCTAGGGTCGCTATTCTTGTTCATACGTTACTATTGGCTTTTTTTATTTGGTTTTCTTGGGAAGGCAAAGTAACCCCATTTAAACTGGAAAATGGAGAAGTGGTCTATAAAGGTAGCTTTTATTACTATTTATACTGCGGATATTTGTACGGTTCGATATTTATCTCTTTAGCTTTAATAATACGGAATATTTTCGACGACGAATATTTTGTCCGACTTCATTCGATTTATATGTTTGCGGGAATTGCAATCGGTCTATTCATATCGACTGTTCTTACCGTAGTTTTGCCGTTGCTCGGAATATCTTTGAATTCGATATCCGTTATCGGATTACTTATTTTTTTGTGGTTAACCTGGATTCCGATCGCCCATTACAGACTTTTTAATATAGCGCTAGTGGATTTTAAACAGGATTTTCGAAATCCTAAAATCTCTTCCGCGATTCTGTCCGTTAACCGATATTTGCTGAATAAGTTAAATCCGGTTAAATATAAGGAAATCTGCGATCAATTTGAAAATATCCAGAGAGAAGAAGTCTACGCTTTGCAGGCCGAAATGCTTTTGGAGGCTACATTTAGTAAGGAAGGAGGCGTCTCCAATCTCGTTCGGAAATACGCCAAGAAAGTTACCGACCTCTTTATCGGTCCAAAATAATAATCGTTTTTTTCAATATTTGTGATTCCCGCCTTTTTTCGCTAATGACTCGATTAGCATAAAGACAGCCTCGCGATCGGAGTCGGAAAGTTTTGAAAGCAAAAGTAAAATATATTTGGAAGCATCTGTCTTTGAAATTAGTCGCAAAAGTTCTTCCTGATCCTTCGGATTTCGGATTTCGTAAGAGCGGCTAAGTAGTCTTGCCGGCTTGGAGCCGTCTATCAGCCATTCGGCTCGATATTCCGTTGCTTTTTCGATCTTTAATGCAATCGCATAGGATAGAGGTTGCTTATGTGATTCGATTAAGCTGAGCATTGCCTGCGTGATTTCGACGAATTCTGCAAACTCTTTTTGGTTGAATTCCTTGTTCAAGCCGTGTAATCGCACGAATTTGATTCGTTCTCCTGCGGTTTTTGACATATAAATTGTTTATATAAAAAGATTGTCAAAATTTAACAATTTATACATATTTGAAAATATATATATGTCAATTTCAAGCAAATTAATGATAGAAAATGTTCTAATTCAGTCCGGCAACTTAAAAACGTTCGGTCCTCTAAGTTTCAAAGAGTTCAAGTTTGCCCGTAGAGTCCTGGAGAGTTGAAATGGAGGCAACCTTAGCGATTTTTACTTTTATCCTGCTATCCATATCGGCGTTTTATTTTTACAGATGGTCAGAAAGAAATTTACTAAGTTTGTCTTTTTCGGTTCTTACGTTTTTATTGGCTGTCTGGTGTGCGCTTCTAGCATTAAGCGAAATTCCTTTCCCGACAGCGGCTCAAACCATTCTTGTAAACGTAATTCCGATTCCAATCATCTGTATTCCGATATTGTTAACGTACATCATTTTTAATTACACGAGACCGTATTCGTTAATATGGCCCCCATATTTACTGACTGCATTTCACGGGATTGCGATTCTATATTTTTCTTGGTACGCACTTAAAGGGATAGTCGGTCCTTACCAAATGCTGAGCGGTGCGAAAGTTTTCCACCCAGGATCTCTTTATTATCCTGCTTGCGCATATATTTATATTTCAATCTTCGCTAGCGCGGCTATACTTGCGCGAAATATTTTCAAGGGAAATTACTTCGTTAGATTGCATTCCATTTATTTATTTGCCGGCGTTATGCTTGGCGGAGTCGTATCCGCTATTTTTGTAATAGTACTTCCGTTGTATGGAATTTCCTTAACGTCAATGGCCGTTTTAGGGATCATCGCTTTCCTTTGGTTTGCTTGGATTCCGATCACTAAATATAGATTATTCAATATAGAATTGGCCGACTTCAAGTATGATTTCCGTAATCCACGACTATCATCTGCAATCGTGTCAATTAATCGATATCTATTAAACACAATGGATCCGAAAGCGTTCAAGGAAATTTGCGATCAATTTGAAATTAAGAGAAGGGAGGAAATCTACGCTTTGCAAGCGGAAATGCTTTTGGAAGTCACTTATAGCAAGGAGCGAGGTGTTTCCAGTCAGGTTCGAAAATATGCCAAGAAGGTAACTGACCTTTTTTTAAGTTAGAACCGGAACCGGCCTTTAATATCGGCTCGACGAAGATTAGATTCGAAGCTCTAAGCTGCTTTTCCCGCGCTCCTGGGGGGCTTCGATAGGGAAGGATTGCGTATTTAAGTCCTTTTACTATAGCAGGATAATTGATCATGAAGCTGGAAATTCTTTTTAATTCGCAGAAAATCGATACTCCGCTAGAAATGCATCGCCTGTTTCGGACTTTTATACCCGGAAAATTGCGGATCATGAATAAGCTCGCATGAATAATTTTGTGGCTATTTATACATTTTGATAAAATTAATTGTTGATAAATGTTAAAATGTTTTTTAATCATGATTATTAAGGAAAACGGCCTGATAAGTGAGCTATGGGCATTTAATAGCCGTAGTGTGGAGAAATCCGGCTTTTGAAACGGAAAGAGAGAGAAAGTGGACTCGATATATTAATCGTATGTATTTTGCGAAATGGTATAATGTGGAGTATTTCGAAGAGCAATTGGGAAACATATCTCAAGTACAGGCTTTACGTAAAATTCTGACGATTCGGGATAAAACTCTCAACTTTACGACCCGACAGAGAACATCTAGAGTCTTAAAGAATAATATCTTCATTTATAGATTACTGGTTAAAGTAAGATTGCAAAATCAACAGATAAATTGGCTGCGTTCTCAAGTGATGGAACAATTAAGGGAAATTTCTTCCTTGAAGGATGAAATGAGTTCCTTGCGATGGGAATCCGCGAATTTGAGAACCGAGCTTTCATTAGCGCGAAAAGCCCTATCATTTTTTAAGAATGTCAAAGGCATTTATGAAAAAGAATCTTAGTTCGGAATTTTGGAAGAAAATCCAATCGTTGCTCTCTTCGGAACGTATCGAAACCGCAACTCCAAAATTCGATTCGGCTCTCGCTCTAACGGAGATTAATATTCGGACGCTTCGAGCATTTGAGGATATTTCGGCATCCAATTGGAGATCCTTCAAAGTCGGGGATATATTGAGACAATATGAAACAGTTGCCGGCTTTAGAATTCCAAAGAACCAAATAGTCATTGTTACTAAAGTTTATGAAGCGCCAAAGACGAGGATTGAAAAACATACCGGAATTGCTCGAACCGTTCACGGATGGATTATTTATCTAACGATCGACGGAATGATCGAAATTGAAATTGATTTTCGTTTTTTTAGAAAGAGTTCGGAACCGGCGAAGATTTTTGAAAATGGAAAAGCTTACTCGGAATTCAAGTCGCCTCGAGAGAGTTGAGACATAGAGTAATCCGATTCTTAGTATCTTCTAGTAGCCTTCGTACAAAAATTCATTAAAGAAATAATAAATTCGATCGAGTCGAAGAATCCCTTTCGACCGTTTAAAAATATATTAACAAAATATAAATTATTCTGAGATTACGATCGTAGCTCGTTCGCGCGAACCGAAAGAAATAATTATACAAAATGATAAAAATATTGATATAATAATATTATTTTGACAAAATGGTTTTAATATTACATCAAAGGAAAAGATATGAAAAAGATAATATCATTTATAATTTTAAGTTTGGCATTTGCACTTTCGAATTGCATTGTCCTGGATATGACAGGGTTAAGTGGAAGTTATAAGGGTTCTGAGGCTAAGAAGAAAATACACGACGCAGCGTTCACTTCCGACTTTCTTTACTACGGCTCGACTCCGTCTACGTCGAAGTATGCGGGTCAGATTGCCATGATAGATGCCTTTCTTGCCGAAATTTTCTCGAATATCGAGGACGGTAAATATTATAAAAAAACGGACGTTGATAAATGCATAAAGGACGTTCAAACTATCGGTTTGTTAGTACTGGATGCGTCTACCACAGTTCTTACAAGCAGCGATTGCTCCAAATTGAAAGCCGACGCTACGATTCTTTAGGTTACTTAAAGGTTATAATTTTCCTAAAGTTAGAAAAGGATGCGCAATACGCATCCTTTATGTATTAAGGCGGCTCTCTATTATTCCACCCAACCAGGTGCAAGGCAAAGCCGTTATCACAAGTGATATCGGATACCAAGCGGGGCCTAGATCGTGCTGGGTAACTGTCACAATCGCACCAAGCGAACTAAAAAAGATTCCAATTCCTCCGAGTATTATCACATGTCGCATAGGGTTTTCGGGGGCAAACTTAGCGGTAATATAGCCTCCTAAAATCGTATAGACGATTCGATACGAAAGTGCCAATGCGTTTAAGCTTGGATCATACATCGGTTCCCCCCAGGGTGGATATACGTCTAAAATATGTAATATTTGATCGGTGCCGAGAGAAAGGACAAAGACAGCCACGAATCCAAGAAGTACGGACCAAATGCTTTGCAAAATGAATCTCGAAGCCGCATTCGTTTTTTCCGATTGAGATGTCATTTTACTGCTTCCTGTGCCTTTGCAGATTCCAAAATTTCGTCCAGCCTATCGTAACTTGGAGCGAGTCCTTTTTCCATCGGAGAATGAATCACCGCGTCTCGAGCTTCAGTCGAAATGTAGAGCATCGTTGATGTAACAATAGTTCTTCCCGAGTTCTCCGTTAAAAGTGTGGTTATTACTGACTCGCCTGGATACCATGCTTCGTCAAACTTTTCGGTATGAACGATTCGTTCCGGAGATTTAACTTCCCGATAAATTCCCCCCATCCCCATTGATGTTCCGTTTTCGCTTTGCCAAACGTAACGGTATTTGCCTCCGGTCTTCAAATCGATTTCGCAGATTTCAAGCACCCATCCGGGAGGTCCAGTCAGCCAACGTTTCACTAAATCCGGTTTCGTAAATGCCTCAAAAACCAAGGAGGGTGAGGCGTTGAATTCGCGGGTGATCACGATTTCCAATTCACTCTTTGCCGTTATCTTCAAATTTCCCGTATTCTTCATTTTATATCTCCTGAATATATTTTACGCTTTTATTCGATTTCTTTTTCCGTGCGATAGGAGTTTAGCTCCTCCAATAATGTGTCGAGTCGTTCAAAACTGCCCTCCCAAAACTTTCGATAATTTTCCAACCATTGGCAAGCTTCGGCCAACGGTTGTGCCTGTATTCGGCGAGGACGTCTCTGCGCATCCTGACTTCTTGAAATTAAACCCGCCTGTTCCAATACTTTTAAGTGTTTGGAAATTGCAGGCTGGCTGATTGCAAATGGCTTGGCTAGGTCTGTAACCGTCGTGTCTCCCGAAGCAAGGCGAGTAAGAATAGCTCTTCGGGTGGGGTCGGACAGGGCCGCGAATGTGAGATTAAGCCGGTCGGAAATGCCTGTTGAATAAATCATATATTATATAACCATATGGATATATAATAGAATTTTGCAAGTACTTTTAGCCCTCGTCGATTTTAATGTTAGAAAATAAAAAACTCGATTCTTGAAGCGACCGTTGTTTCCCGGATATCCTAGGTTTCTGTTTGAAAACTACGTTACATAAACCGATAAGTTTCGGGATGCAATCGGGAAGTTAGGATAATTAATGGAATTAAATCGGCAAATTCAGCGGTGGTTTAGGCATCGACCATTTCTTAAGCGATAGACTGCCAACGATCGTGATTCCGACAAAAATCGATTGGCTTATCTAAACCCTCTGCGTAAGCCTTAAGAGAGGAATTAATAAGTTAAGGCGTCTGAATCCGTTCGTCGATAAGAAACCGACAAAACCGAATCTGTGGATGGTGCCGGATGCGAAAGTCGCCATTCCTAAATAGAGCCTTCTTTCTTTATTCAAGGAAATTGAATTGAATCGATAGCCTCCGTATTTAAAGGAAACGCTTATGAAGTCGTAATGAAAATTGAAAGGATCTATTAGATTCCTTCCGGATACTGTTCGTTACTATAAATCATATTACGTACTTCCTCGACCAATTCCTTTCTCAAATCGGTTTTTATGGCGCTCAATTTCTCTTTGAACTTAAGTCGTTCATTCAATTGTTTATGCTGAATGTTTCCTAACTCTCGCAATATGCTGGAAAGCATGGCGCCTCTGAAGCCGATAAAATACGATAATCTTACGTACCAAGGGAAATGATCGGCGATGCATGAAAATGCTATGCTGCAAAACGAGGATTGCACATCGGAATCCGATAAAACCGAAAGTAATTTTTTCTTATATTTATTGAGTAATAAAATGAAACGATAGCTAGTCGGATTGCCGAACGAATAGCGTTCTGCTAAAGCGAGAATTACCTCTCTGATTGTGGATTCATCGGAGCGACATATGCAGAGTTCGGGAAATTCTTCGCCGTAATAAACGTAACTAAGTAGACTGTTATCCTCTTCGGCATTCATAATGAGAGGGGAGTCGTATGGAAGATCGGTGCCTAGGGAGAAAGTTAAAAATTTATCCAGAGGTTTCTTTCCGCTTTTTATTAAGGATTTTATTTTATTAATATTCGCCTTTTCGTTCGCGTCACTCTCGTATTCTTCATAGGTCAGAGATTTTTTCGTGATGAACGCTCCTATTCGAAAGAAATCGTTTATGGGAGTATCCTTCGGAAGAATTGCCGATAACTTAGGAAATTCTGCCGCGTATATTTTCTTATATATATAAGAAAGGTTACCGGAACTCATTCTTGTTTCTTCCTGCAATACTTCTTCACGAAAAGAAACTAAGTCCAACGCTACTTGCGGGTTCAGATCTACGACCGTCCTGATCGCTTTGCTAGAATATAGTTCCGCTATTATTTGGTAGGTCTCTTCGACGTTCTGTTCGGGAATGTATACGTAACCTGCATTCTTTGTAAGAGCTAAAAATCCGTCCTCGAAGATTAGATTCCGAATGATGATCTTGGAATCTTTGAGCATCTGCGGACTGCAGAGCCCCATCTCGTGAATCTTGCGTAAACACTTATCCAATGCGTCTTCTACCTTCGAGCTTTCTGCCGGAGGAGTATTTTCCGCGAGACTTTGGAGTAGATTCGGAAGCTGTACGTCCCTTTCGGTTTGTCTGAGAATTTCGTAATTACGGATCGACCATGCGGATCGTCTCATGATTTCTAGAAATAGAGTTTTAATCGAAAACGGATCAAGACGACTCGTGCGATCCAGCGCAATTATATAAACGATCTGCCCGAGTTCTTTAGAATCCGAATTAAAGCTGATTCTAGGAATTAATGCGATTAAGCGATCTTTCACTAAGTTTAAAATGTTTTCTTTAACCTTTCTATCCATCCCCTCCGTATTTGCGATATAGGGAATTTTTCCGGCCTTCAATCCTTCGAGATTCGAATAGTCACTGGCAGCTATTAATAAATGTTCTGCCTCTGGGTCGTAGTAAGGTCTTTCACCCTTTTTGAAGCTGTCTTTCGAAAAAAGGTTTAGATAAGGCAAATCGAGGCCTGTGGTCACGATTTTAAGCAGTTCTACAGTTGAGCTCATGTCGATAATTCCAAGTTTCTAATTAAAAATGTTCTAAAAGTGAGATATTATAGTATAAATAACTACTAAAATATTGAAAATAAAACATGAAAAATATTTAATTCAATAAATTTCAATTGATTAAAGTTGTGAATTTCTATCAATTAATGATACTTGAATATTAATTTAATGTTGAACTTTCCTCGCGGGATTTTTTGTTAGAAATCCGATAGGATCCGAATTCGGTGATTTTCTAATTGGTTTCTAGAATCCTCCTTATCGCCTCCCGCAGTATCGCGTTTTATTCGAAACAATCTAAGCGTAGTTTTTTCGTTTCGGATTGGTTGAAAGGGGGTTCTTTTTTTATATTTCGAGACGGGTTTTAAACGGTTTTATTGGAATCGGGTCCGAATCGGAATGAAGATCCCAGGAAAATTTATCACTTCGAACTTCTTTTCTTTGATTATGAGACGGCAAAAATCCCTCGGTAACGAAGGTCCTTTTACGGGCAACCCGAGAAAATATAATGATTTTTAAAGAAAAATCCTCGTCGCAAATACTTTCCTCGGTAGGGAGAAGATGGAAATTTTTCAAATTCAATTCTATTTTGATCAGTAAATTTGCTTTCTTCCGGTCGATTTTGTGAACAGATTGATGTTCGCTTTGTTCTCCGTTCGCTGATTTGAAAGTGACGCTATGTATTTTAATTCTGTTCGACGCAGCTATGGGTTGTTCAGGCTATAGCGGTAATTTCAAGTAAATGCATCATTCTAAAGTGTTAGATATCCGTGCCCATTAAGAAGATTAAAATTCCCCCACGTTGGTTCGACTCCGTCCTTCAAGCCAATCCGGAACTATTTACGGAATGGACAGAGTCGGAGCTGCGCGCATTTGCTTCGGCGTTTGAGATTCTGAAAATTCCCGCCGGAAAAACGATCGTAGATCCGCGTAAGAATTCATCAAAATTATATTTCGTAATAGAAGGAGTATGCGAGGAATTCTCCTTTCGCGATGCTTCTTCGACGAGAGAAATCGGTTCGGGTGCATATCTTGGTGAACCTAGTTTTTTTCACTGGGAAGAGGCTGTTTTTGGCGTTCGCACGAGAACCGATTCTACGTTAGCGGCAATATCCAAACAGGAGTGGAATCGTCTCGAAAGAAAATTTCCTCAACGGTTGGGACTGCTTGCCGCTAGAATAAAAAGCCGCCGATTCTTTCGCTTAGCGATCGTACGACCTAACCAGAAAGAAATTTTGGATTTTCTTTCCAGTATCGAAATACTATTTCATTTCGATCGTAACAAAGTTTCGAAATTGCAATCCTATTTGGAATGGTTGTATGTCCCCGGCGGCGAACGGCTGATTCGTCAAGGTGATCCGGGAAATTCCCTATATATAATTGTTTCAGGACGTTTTCGATTTGTTACGGAAGACGGGAATGGGAAGAGAATTAGCGAAGGCGAATTTGGAAAAGGGGATATCATCGGAGAGATGTCCTTGCTTACAGGTGAGCCTAGATCTGCCTCTGTCTATGCTCTCCGTTCCGGACAAGTTATTCGGATATCTCGGGACGGCTTTCGTAAATTCATATCCCGATCTCCCGAAGGTTTATTTCACATAACGGAAACGATTGCGCGGCGCCTAAATGAGAAAAATCGAGGAGGGGTAAAACTCGGACGAAAGGTGCATACGATCGCGCTCGTTCCGCTCACTAAGGGCTTTCCTCTCAAGGAATTTTCAAAAGAGCTATCCAAAAGTTTAAAACCTTTCGGGAGTTCGCTTACAGTGAGTAAGGATAAATTCGAAAGATTCGTTCAACAACAAAGGTCGAAAAGAAATCGCGGAGAGAATTTCGGAATTTCAGAAATTCTCTCCTGGTTTAACGGGCTCGAACGGGAATATGATAAGGTATTTTTCGAAGTCGAACACGAAGATTCACTTTGGGTGGAGGCCTGTCTCCGGCAAGCGGATAGAATTCTTATCCTGGTCGAGCCGGGAAGCATTTTGGAAGAAGACTGTCATGCCTGGAAAGTGCTTCAAGGAGGAGGACTTCATGAGACTCTTCGTGAAACGGTTTTTTACGTAGAGGATGGTTATTCCCGTTGGCGAATTTTGGAGGATTTATTCAAAAAACTTCCGGGCCAAAGACATATAGTAAGAAAAAATAGAGCAGGTGAATTCGATCGAGTCGCTAGACGTATGGAAGGGAAAGCGGTCGGAATCGCATTGGCCGGCGGTGGGGCGAAAGGTTTTGCGCATTTGGGTTTTTTGCATAGCATTCGCGATCAAGGAATCCCGGTGGATCTTATCGGCGGAACGAGCGCGGGATCGATTATGGCTGGCTTATTCGCCATGGGATATGATTTCCCTGAAATACTTCGTTTAATAAAGAAGGTTTGGATTGATTCTAAGTTAACGAGGGACTACACGATTCCTTTCGTTTCACTTTTAAACGGCTTGCGCTATTCGAAAGCCGTTAAGGATTTTTTCGGCGATAGAAAGATCGAAACATTATGGATTCCTTTCTTAGCGGTGGCTTGTAATTTAACAAAGTCCGAACCGAAAATATTTGATCAGGGAGAATTATGGAAAGCGATTCGGGCGAGTACGTCCATTCCGGGTATTTTTCCTCCTTTTTACGACGAAGGATCGCTCTATGTCGATGGAGGTTTATGGGATAATCTCCCGGGACTTCTGCTAAGGGAGAAAGGAGCGGACATATTAATATCGGTAGATTTGGGAGCGGGCTCGCAACCGGCAAAAGATCAAGCTTATGGTTCGCTGGTAGAAGGACGTTTTCCGGGCGCGGCTCCGTCTGCCTGGACACTCATTATGAACAATTTATTGCCTAAGGAGCAAAGATTGGATTTTCCGCATATTGGAGAGATCTTTATGCGTTCGATGCTTATTTCCAGCCAAAATTCCCTGAAAAAGACCAAGGAATCTTCCGACCTTTTCGTCGAGTTGCCGGCTCGGGATTTCTCGACTTTCGATTGGAATGAATATTTGCGATTGTACGACCTCGGTTACGAGTCTTCCCAGTTGAAAGCGAAAGAATGGGCTAAAATCATTCAGGATAAGATCTATTCGAAGTAGAAGTCCGTTCGTGCAATATCCAATATAACATTCAAAATGATCATTTATCCGGAAATATCTTTCTGACCATCTTCCCGCTAATTCTAAAGAACTAATAAATCAATCTTTCGTAAAGAAGAAAGGGTATTTTATAAGTTCATGCTATACTTTCGGATTAGAAGTGATACTCTAAAAATAATAGTTGGATTTCCGGCGCGAAAAAATGCGGATTAACTTCAAACTCGGTTTTTTTCAATATTTTTCGTCCTATAGTGGAGCATGGATTATGAGTTTTTCATTGAGGGTCGAATACGCGATTTAAAGAAATAAGCATGCACGATCTTTCGGGCGCTATTTTTTCCTCGATTTTGAATTATTCATTAGGCGTAGAACCTAATATTTTGATAACCTGTTCGGATTTATTGGAGAGTTGGAAATGATTGAACGAAAATCGGTGGATCTGATTTATAGCAGGTTCGACGCGTTACTCTATGATTGGAGTCCGGTCTAAAATATGAGTTTAAGTTTGATGCGTAAATTGATTTTATTAATTGAAAACAAAGAAGCGGGAGTTCCCACACTTCATGATTTATTGTCCAAAGCCGACCAGGATAAGACTTTTTACGTTCAAACCGTCGCAACCGAATCGGCTCTTGAACAGATAAAATCTTTAAATTACGATCTCCTTATCGTCGATTATCACTCCGTTTTTCCGAACAACCTCAATCTGCTTGAAGAGCATAAAATATCCAACGCAGCAACCTCGTTTATCGTCATAAATAAAGGGACCGATTCTGCCGCTAAATTGCGATCTTTCGAGGCGGGCGCTTCCTATTACATCGATAAAGCGAATATCAACTCATTATTTTTGAACGAAACAATTCGAGCCTGCCTTAAAAACAACGAGTTTGGAAATATCTTTGCGGAAGATTCTCTTAGGCTTAAAGAAATCATCCGGCTAAATATAGAGGTAGCGACCACAGAGTTAGATACGGAAGAATTCCCGGACTTTATCGCCGAAAAAATCGGTCGCTTTGTGGAATGTGACGGCGTTTCCGTCGGAAGAAAGGAAGACGGGGAATTCGTTTATAAAGGAGCTTACGGCAAATTAGTTTACCCGAAAGGACTTAGAATTCCGACAGAATGGAGTTTTTCAGGTCAAGCAATCGGAAACAAACGAATTTTGTTTCACGGCGAATTGAGTTCGCTTTCGGCGGAAGCGGGGAATGATTTTTCTTTGAAAGGCAAGGTCGGTAGCGGTATCGCGATCCCGCTTATCTTCGCGAACGAAGCCGTCGGAATCATCAATGTGTTTTCGGAAAAACGCGATGCATTTGAACGGGAAATCGAGAGATCCTTAGAGTTAGTTTCCGTGATGCTTGGATCCATACTTTACAAAAAAAACGTAGAGCATGAACTTCGCTCCGGCAGAAATATGCTAAAAAGCGCTTTAAAAATCGCTAATCTTGGAAGTTGGGAATGGAACGTAATCGAAAATAAAATCACTTGGTCGGACGAAGTCTATTCTATATTCGGAATTTCTAAGAATGAATTTCAGATATCGGTCGATGGATTCTTTTCATTCGTTCATTCGGACGATCTCGTAAGAGTTCGGAAATTCGGGGAAGAATTACTTGAATACGGAACCATCACGGAAATCGATCATAGAATAATAAAACCGGACGGCGAAACTCGCTATGTAGTGGAGAGGGCCGAGTTGGTACGAAATTCAAAGGGAGAGCCCATCTTTATAATCGGTACGGTTCAGGACGTTACGGAAAGAAAGCGTTCCGAAGAAAACCTAAGATTGCTGCAAATTGCTATTGAAAAATCCACGGATATCTTTCTAATCACCGAGTCGGAACCGATCGCCGATCCAGGACCTAAAATCGTGTATGTGAACGAAGCATTCGAAAAACTTACCGGTTACACTAGGGAAGAGGTCGTCGGTCAGACTCCCAAAATATTACGCGGACCGAAATCTGACCTAAAAATTCAGGCAAAAATAGAAGAGTATATGTCTCAATGGAAACAGATTCGGGAAGAAACATTGAATCATCGAAAAGACGGGACGGAGTTCTGGACGGAGCTAGATATGTTTCCGATCAACGATTCCACCGGACGATATACCCATTGGATTTCCATTCATCGGGACGTGACTGAAAGGAAGCAAACCGAGGAGCGGTTGATGCAATCCCAAAAAATGGAGGCCGTTGGGCAGCTCGCCGGCGGTCTTGCTCATGATTTTAATAATTTATTAAACGTAATACTGGCAAATCTTGATCTTCTCGAGCTTAAATTGAAAGAGTCGCCGGATTTGCTGAAGCGGGTAACGTCCGCTCAAGATGCCGTGCAACGCGGTGTGGAAGTAAACCGCAGGCTATTATCCTTTTCTAGAAAGCAACCTATCAATCCGGAAATCGCCGATGTAAATCAATTACTCCGCGATTTTTCACCGATTCTTGAAAAAATACAGACCGATAAAGTGAACGTTGAATTAGAAATTTCGAATGAGTCTTTGATTTGCGAGATCGAAAAAAGCGGATTAGAGAACGCTCTTTTAAATTTAACGATCAATGCCAGGGATGCGATGCCGGAAGGAGGAACGATTCGAATTTCTTCGGGACTATTAAAGAATGCCTCATCGGAAGGGATTCGAATATCGGGGTTGGAGCAAGCCGATTACTGTTTAGTAACGGTAACGGATTCCGGGGTCGGTATGGAAGAGACGATAAAGGCCCGGATATTCGAGCCTTTTTTTTCAACTAAAGGCGCTGGAAAGGGAACCGGATTAGGCTTGGCGATGGTTTACGGTTTCGTAAAACAATCAAAAGGATTCGTTAAAGTGATTTCAGTTCCCGGACACGGAACGAGTTTTCTTATTTTCCTGCCGATACTTGGTCCTGACCACTCGATCCCTGCCGGAGAGGGAGCCATACTTCCATGAATAACCTCAAAGCTAAAAAACTTCTCATTCTTGATGATGAGGAGGAGATTACGAAGATTTTGGGCGAAATCGCGGAAGATTGCGGGTTTAACGTTTCGCTTACTTATGATGCGCCCGACTTTCTTAACAAGCTCGACGATTCGTTTGATTGTATTATTCTCGATTTGATGATTCCCGGAATGGACGGCGTGGACGTGATTCGCGCGTTGTCTGAAAAAGAAGTCGATCCGGATGTTGTTTTAATTTCCGGAGCGGATCGTCGGACTTTGCATAGCGCTCAAACGTTGGCGGGCGAATACGGATTGCGCATTCATTCGGTTATGGAAAAGCCGATTCGCATAGCCGATATGCGATCTTTGCTTCTGGATTTATTCGGGAAATCTGATAGAGTTCCACGCTCAAAAAAGTCTATCGTTGGAAAATCCAGGCATTCCTTTAATTCGGAGGAACTCTACCATGCGGTACAGTCCGATCAATTTGTATTGCATTATCAACCTAAAATCGACCTAAAGACCGGCAAAGTCGAAGGCTTTGAGTCGCTCGTGCGTTGGAGTCATCCGGAATACGGATTACTCTATCCGGATTCTTTTCTACCCAACATGGAAAAGGAAGCAAAAATACTAAACTTAATGACCGACAAGATAATAGATGTCGCTTTGGCGGAATGCGCCAAATGGAAGTCTATGGGAAAGGAACTACGAATGGCGGTTAACGTTTCTCCTGTAACATTGACTGAGTTGGATTTTCCGGAAAGGATTTATTCAAAAGTAAAAGAGAGCGGAATATCCCAAAGTAACTTTCAAATGGAAGTGACCGAAACAAGCTTCTTGGAAAACATTCGATTCACTCAGGATATCTTAACTCGTCTCAGGATTCGGGGAATCGGTTTGTCCATCGACGATTTTGGAACCGGCTATTCTTCCTTAAAACAATTACATAGATTCCCGTTTACTGAGTTGAAAATCGATAAATCTTTCGTAATGGATTCTCCGCAAGATAGGGAGTCTTTGTTTATCTGTCAGGCTTCTATCGATCTGGGGCATAAGCTTGGAATGACTGTGGTAGCGGAAGGGATAGAAACTCCCGAAGTCGAGAAATTGATGAAAGATGCCGGTTGCGATATCGGACAAGGATATTATTATTCCAGGCCGATTCCTCCGGAACGCATTCCCGAATTGTTAGAGAATTTTGGCTGAACCTTGCTTGCCGTAAATTTTGCGGACAGTTTTAGGAATGCGAATGATCGTCGATTCCTTAGAACGCCTGCCACTTGCTAAAAACGTTAAATAGAAAAATATCCAAAGAATTTTTGCCCCTGCACGCAGACTGCCGATCAGTGTCCCGCTGATTTTCGATTCACCTCCTTTTCGTCGTTCGTAGCGAACCGGAACTTCCGCAATATGAAACCCTTTTTGAACCGCTTTGATTTGCATTTCAAGATTCCAGCCCCATGTCTTATCTTTCTGTTCCAACGCTAAAAAAGAATTCCAGCGTAGTACTCTAAACGGACCTAAATCGGTGAATTCTACTCCGTAAAAGACTTTGAGCAGAAAGCAGGATAGGGCGTTGCCGAATTTTTGCAAAAACGAAAGAGATCCCTTTTCCGCACCGCCTTGAGTCCTGGTGCCCAATACGAAATCCGTCCGAGCATCCATTACGAAAGGTTGGAATAGTGAAAAAAGATCGTTTAAATCGTCCGATCCATCGCCATCGATGAAGACTAAAAACTCGGGAGATTCATTCAGCAGTTTCAAAAAGGAGATTCCAGTCAAGCAAGCGATTCCATAACCTTTATTCGGTTCTCTTACGACGAAAACTTTTTGTTCGGCCGCAACTTTAGCAGTTCCGTCGATGGAGCCGTTATCGATTACCAGTATATGAGAAGGTTCGATTCCGAGATTTTTTAGCTCGATCAATACCCCCGGCAGACTTTCTTCTTCGTTTAACGCGGGAATAATAAAATACGCCCTTTTCCAAAGATGATGTCGGATTTGTTGCTCGTTCACTCTCCTTTTCTCCCTGCGGAAATTTTAAAGAGATCTTTCTTGGAAAAGATACGACTCTTTCCGGTCGTCAGATCCACCTCTTCCTTGTGAACGAGAGTCGAGAAAGGATAAAATTTTTCGATATTGCGGATTTTGTCCGCGTATTCCTTCGAAGCTTTGTCTGCTATCATTCTCATATGGGCCGCGTTTGATTCTTTTAACCGTACATGAAAAATTTCTAGAACCAATATTCCTTTTGTCTCGGGTCGTAATGTTTCGTGCCAAGTTCGAGTTTCGCCCGGACGTATTCGGTTGTCGGATATCAGCTTTGCTTTCGGGTACCATTCCCATTCCTGGCCGATTTTTGCTTCCTTTCGTTGTATCTCGATTCCGGAATCATTCTGAACCGAGATTATTAATTTCAAAAATCGTTCAGGGTCTCCGGAGGGGATATAATGAGAGGATCGAAAATTAGAAAATTCTAACGTAGTTTTAATGCTGTTTTTCGCTATCTTCCATTTTATCGGGTCTATTTTTAGTCCGGATTCGTATCCGTGGGTGACTTGAGCGGCGTAAAGTTCGAATCGTTTCGGAACTCCTCCACCGATAAACGCATGCTTGTGTGAAGCTCGTTTTGGGCTTCCTAAATTCGATTTTACGAATTTTCTCTCGATTTCGGGCATATGACAGGTTCCGCAAGTTTTCTTGCCGTAGGAGTTTCCCGGATCGTCGGATTCGTTTCCCGTATTAAATGCGCAGACGAGTTGGTCGTCCAGCGTATAGGATACATTATGACAGTCTAAACATCGATTTCTTAAAAGATCCCGTTCGATTCGAACAGGATGCGGCGGGCTTGTTCCTCCGGTTGCGCCAAGCACGTAGGAATTCCCCTTGTCATCAGATCGAATATGACATGTTGCGCAAGTAACGCCTTCCGATTTCATTTTTGCGTCAAAATTCGGATTTGCCTCTTCTATTGGACGGCGATAATCCCCATCGGATAAAAAGTTCACGATCGTTTCTCGCTGATTCGAGACCGGAATATGACAGTTAAGACAAATCCAACTCGGGGAAGAGGATTTGGAAAGCTCCGATTGGAATTGAAGGTCGGTAAAAGCATTTGCGTGAGTAGAAGTCTTCCATTCACGATATATTTCCGTATGACATTTCCCGCAATTTTCGGCACGGACTTCGCCGACCCCTTCCAATGGCGGAAGATATGGAATCGGTTTTACCCAGGGATGATTTCCTAAAGCGGCTTCTACCGAAACCTTCCGATTTCCGGAATAAATAATGTAGGAGAGAAGTCCTACGGAGAACGTCAAGCATAGGAAGATAAGACCTCCCCAAAATTTAAATTTCGCCATTGGTCCTTAATTCGATCCTTTGACCAAGGGGAATCGATCGGGATCTAACGACGACCATTCCCACATGGATCCGGCATAGTTTTTGGCGTCGTATCCGAACGAGATTAACACCGCTACGAGCCATGCTGAGCGAATTCCACCCGTACAATACGTCACGACGGTTTTTCCGGATTCGATGCCCACCGAAGAGAATTTCCGTCTGAGTTCGGTCTCGGAGAGAAGATATCCGTCCGAGTTCAATAGATTTTTATAATATAACGATCGAGCTCCAGGTAAATGCCCTCCATGCGATTCTCCGTAGGGCGTCCCGCCTTCAAACTCGCGTTCTTCCCTGGAATCTACGAATATGAATTTTCTATCCGACAAATGCGATTTCACGAAGTTTGCATCGGCTGACCAGTCGGTTGTTTGTCGGGTGGAATTTATTGCAAAAATTTCGATTTTAGAATCGCTTACCTTTTTAGATTCGCGAGCTTTTATAAGCGCTCGAATTCTGCCGTCTATGATATAAGTATTTGAAAAACCTAATGTACGAAGGGACCAGACTATTCTTCCTTCTTCTCCCCAACCTGAGATCGGATCGGCGAAAACGAGGATGACTCTGTCCTTTTGAATCCCTTTCCTTTGCAAAATTTCGATCGCTTCGGATTCGGGTAATAAATAGCCGCGTAAAGGAGAATCTTTCCTGGAAATTTCTTTCCACTTTAGAGAGATGCTCGGGAAATAGGACTTAAATTTAAAACCCTCCCTTGCATCTATCATAGTTGCTCCTTGTTTTTCGAGCGAAAGGGCGTCTGCGGCGTTCAGAAACCAGCTTTTGCCGATCTGCTTCTTTTCCTTGGAAGCTACGGCATATGTGGTCTGAGAAAATACGAAGAGTAGCAGTAAGAAGATTTTGATCTTCATCTAGAAAAGCCTCTTTATTAATCGCGCTTAGTCAAGGACTAATACGATGATCGTGTTTTGAACTTATCGAAGCGTAAGATTTCTAAAACGTAAAAAGATTTTCAAAATGCGCGAATGGCCGACCATTACCCGAAATGGCTTCCCTTTTGAATGATCCCGAATTTCCTAAATTAATTCGAGCATATAGGTCGTCGCTACGCCGTCGTTACTCGCCGGAAAATATAAAACGATATCCTCGCTTTAGCAGCATTTCTTCCGCAAAAGTCGAACTACTCGTTAAATATTTTTTAGAACTTTTGTATCCTGAGTTGGAAGGAAGAAAGCGCTTGGACGGCGCTTTTTCGTCGCTCGCGGGGTTTGTTCAATCTCCATCCAAAGTCTTCGGAGTATTGGGTTCTTTAGGCACTGCGGTTTTTAAATTGGGAAGACATTTGAAGTCGGCCTTTCAAGCGGGCTTTGCGGCGCTTCATTCGTATGTGACTGCGCATAAATTCGAAGACCTAATGTTTACAAAAGCAAAGGAATTATTAGGCGAGGGGGCGGATTTGGAAAAGCCGGAAATCTTCGATTACGTTTTGGCGTCAGTTTCTCCTCACGACGCCGACTCATTTAGAAACGATATCGTAAAATTGTTCCGTACTCTGTCGAATCGAGAGCTATTATCGAAAATCAGAGATTTGATGGATGCAGTCGTCCGCACCATGAAAGCAAAACCGAAACTTTATTCTCAGGAAGACGTCTCAGGCATTCTTTTAGGCGCCGGAATTCTTGCAAGGGGAGAGGAATTATTTCAGGGAATGTCGCGCGGCGAAATGGATCTAATCTTGGACGCGATCGAAACGATCGAAAAGGACAGTTATTACGAAGCCTTGGAAAGAATAAAATTCTCCCGAAAATAAGAACCGGCTGCGAACCGCTTTCCGGACAGTAAATTAGGAAAAGATAATGTACTTAAGCCTGGATGGATTTTCCTCAAGAAAGCAATGACCTATACTTTGAGAAAATTCAGAAGAGAGGAAAAAACCCTGCCGACGGTCGGAGTCGAACCGACACGAGGTTGCCCTCGCTGGATTTTGAATCCAGTGCGTCTACCAATTCCACCACGTCGGCGGGTCGTATGAGTCCTAGAAGCTCAGGAATCGAGCTCGATATACTTGCCCTTGCCTCGGGCAACAATCTTGCCGATTTCATTCTCGATTTCGGCCCGGTTTTCGATTACCTTCTTGTTCTTCTTTACAAACCAACCGCGTAGATGCAGGGGTTGATTTATTTGCGCCGGTTGAAGAAAACGAATCGTTAATTCGCCGGTCGTAGTTTTAAAATTCATGGCTTCGTTAATCTTAGCCATAATTTCGTCCAATATGGTAGCTATGATTCCGGGATGAATGACATCCGGGGAGCCTTGAAACTTTTCTGGGACAGTATAATCGCCATAAGCGGTTTTTGTGTCCTCATCAAAGGTGATCTTGAGTTGAAGACCATCCGGGTTGTCAGGGCTCGACCCGAAACTCAGGTTTTCCCGAACCGTTGATTTCATAAATGTCAACATATTACTTAACATTCATGGTGTCAATCGTAAAAACTGTACGAGCTTTGATTAAGAACGACACAATCCGTTGTCGAAACTAGTTAGGAAGAACACTTTCTATGACAACTGCCTTACTTTTACTTCTCGGCTTGCTCTCGGCAGGTGCGGGAGCATACACCTTATTTCGGGATCCGAACAAATCCCAACCGGGTGGGGGCGGCTCTAGCGGGGGCTCGGGAGGAGCTCCAGGTTCAGGAGGTGGGGGTTCGCCAAGCGCTCCTTCGGCGGATCGCGGAAAGTTAGTCAATGTTGGGGAGCCCGGGACGCCTCCATCACCTGCCGGAGGATCTCCTACCAGCTCATCTCCCGGAGGTCAGGGACCGTCGCAAGGAAAACAAGAATGGGAACCGCCTACTCCCGCCGAAGGCGAACAACCTCCCCAGCCGAGCTTACGCAAGAAGAAGAAAAAATTAGACCTCCCTCACGCAACCGACGATATAATTCGGAATAACTCCCGTTATGCTCACCATCGCAGACCGTTATTGCATTCGGAGGCGCTCGTCGATAAGGAGAATTTACACGGCGCCTTAGAAATTCTAAAGCGAACGAACGCGCGGATTCCGGATCAGGAAATTAACGGCAAGATCGGTGAGAATATACAGGCGATTGAAGATCATATTCAGGCCCCCGACGAGGATGAGACTTACACGCCTGATGATCCGAATTATAGCGGACAACCGATTCCAATGGGGGATCTAGTCCGCGCGATCAAGGAAATCAGTCAAGCATTAGGAAATACTTTATCACAAGGATTTAATCAACCGATCCAGATCCAAGCGCCAGCCTCGGGAGAAGCGCCTAAGCTTCCCTCAGAATTACCTCCCGGACCGGTATCTTACACCGTCGTTTCCTATGCGCCTTCTTCAGGCCCTATCCCTCCACCACCTCCTGGAGCTCCTGCGAGCTACTCTCCGGCGGGAATACCGGGACCTCCCGGGGCCGGCGGGCCTCCTTTCGCTCCGCCTTCTCCTCAGGGGCAACCGCCTCAAGCTCCCTCCAAACCTCCCGGATCGGATCATCTGGATCCGAACGAATTGGATTTACCGGAGGATACTTTCTTTACCGACGAGTGGGATAAGTTTAAGGACCTCCCGCTCGTCGATCGTCGAACGGGAGAGGACAGACGATCTCGCGGAGAACGCCGGGGAGATAATGCGACAAGGCGAGATAGAAGAGCAGGCGATGACCGCAGACAGGAAGATCTGTTTGCGTTACGTGATGAATATTTAAAGAAGAAAGCGGAGGAGAAGAAAGAGGAGCGCGAACGCGCGGAAGAAGAATATGAACCTTCGGCGGAAGAATGGCCTCAGCCTCAAGTTCCGTTATCCGATCAACTTCCCCAGTATGTAATGCCTGCGTTACCGCAGGTCGAGTTGGTTCCCATTCGTCTTCCGGATCCACAGGACAGGACGATTCATGGAGAAGTTCCGCCTAACGCACCGATTATTCCATCGGAGTCTGCTCCTTCTCCTTCTGGTGAACCCAGAGCGGAAACGGGGCGGGTAGAACTTCCGAAAATAGATCTTCCCGATCCTGTCGATGAAAGGCGAGGGGAGGAATCTCGGCCTGAAATACCTTCCTTAGCTCCCGCAGCGGCGCAATCGGATGACGAGTCTCCTGAAATAGAGGTTTTAGAAGGAGGATTAGAGCCTTTGGACGAAGATCGTCCGGAGTCTCCCGAGTCTTCCGGAGGCGGAGAAGAAGAGCCTAAAATGATCCACGGGATCTTGGAGCTCAAACCGCCCGAAGTAGACGACGCTCCCTTTCTCACATTAACCTACGATTTCGATAAAATACCGCATTCATTCAAACTTTCTAAAAATTACAGTATTATGGAATACTCATATTATAAATATAAGCCGATGCTGATAAAAGCTCAGGAATTCGCCAGGCGAAAGATGTTGAAGAACGCCTTAAACTATTATCGTGTGATAAAATCCCAGAATATTCCTCCTGAGTTACGTAAGATGATCAACAGGAACATCAAAGACATCACCGAATTTATGGAAAAATATCTGATGGCAAAAGGCGGATAACCGGGAAATTATTCTGCTGGGGTCTAAATTTGCGTCTCCCGTAAATTACAAAGTTCCCGATCATTTTTCATTGAGCGATTTCCTTTCGTCTATTTACATTCGTTACTTTCTTCAGATTGATAGAATTCTCCATCGAACGAAATCGATACTTTACTTTCTCATAGCGCCTTTGCGAATGCTGGCCCTAAAAATGATTCCTGCTAACATCCCCTCTATCAGGGGCGCTCAGAGATGGAAAAACTTGCCAATCTGACGTTTTTTTCAAAGAATTGTAGATCTCCAAAAAAATAAAAACTGCTTCACAAAAGACTCGTCTAAATTTAGAATGATTCTAAAATAAAGGAGCGTATCCCAATGCCTCAAGTAACCTCACTTGCACCGGACTTTAAAGCCGAGGCCGTAATCGGCCAACAGATTAAGGAAATCAAACTTTCCGAATATAAAGGGAAATGGGTCGTACTATTTTTCTGGCCGTTAGATTTCACTTTTGTATGCCCTACGGAAATCATCGAATACGATGCGAAATTGGATGAGTTCAGGAAGCTAGGCGCCGAAGTTTTAGGCGTTTCCGTTGATAGCGCTTTTACTCATCTTGCCTGGAAAAACACTGCTCGGAAGCAAGGCGGACTCGGTGAAATTCGTTACCCGTTGGTCGCGGATATCACTAAATCCATCGCTCGTGATTACGGCGTTCTAACCGAAGGGGGAGTCGCACTCCGTGGAACCTTCGTAATCGACCCGAAAGGCGTAATTCGCCAATCCACAATCAATGATCTTCCGGTTGGACGCAATATCGACGAAGCAATTCGTTTAGTGAAAGCTTTCCAATTCGTGGAAAAACATGGGGAAGTTTGTCCTGCAAACTGGGATGAAGGTAAAAAAACCATGAAAGCGGATCCGGAAAAATCCAAAGAATATTTCTCCTCGGTCAACTAATCGCTGCCGCTTCTTGCCCGGCTTTCCTAAGCCGGGTTTTCCCGGAATTTATCCTGGTCTGGGGAGACTTCTCCGTGAATTCTGGTAAAAAGACTCGAATAAAACGTCCGAATCGGTTTAACTTCGATTTGAATCGTTTTTCCCGATAGGGAAGGTCTAAATAGTAAAGGGGGATTTGCAATGGCACAAACACTGGAAACCCTTGGTCTAGATGAAGAAAAATATTATCGAGCCGATAATTTTCCCAAAGGTCTGACCCGTAAAGTCGTCGAGTCGATCTCTCACATAAAAAATGAGCCTACTTGGTTAACGGAATTTAGGCTGGAAGCTTTCCGGATATACCAAAGTAAACCGATGCCCACTTGGGGTTTTTTCCCTAATTTTCACGTGGATATCGATGAATACGTTCATTATATAGGCGCCAATCATAAGAAAAAAAAATCCTGGGACGAAGTCGATCCAGAGGTCCTAAAAAGTTTTGAACGTTTAGGTATACCTGAGCACGAGAGAAAGTATCTAGCCGGGATCGAAGCTATGGAAGATTCCGAAACCGTTTATGCGAACGTTAAGAAAGAACTTACCGAACTAGGAATCATTTTTTGCGATATCGATACCGCTATCCGCGAATATCCGGAAATCGTGCGTAAACATATAGGAACCGTAGTCTCCATCGGAGATAATAAGTTTTCGGCATTGAACTCCTGCGTTTTTTCCGGAGGATCCTTCGCTTATATTCCAAAAGGAGTTAAGACTCCTATGCCGCTTCAGGCGTATTTTAAAGTCACTGCGGCTTCTTCCGGTCAATACGAACGTACTCTCCTCATTGCGGAAGAAGGCGCCGAGTTGGAATATTCGGAAGGCTGTTCTTCCGTGCAGGATAAAGGAACGAATTTTCATACTGCTGTTGTGGAGTTGGTCGCACATAATAAAGCGAAGATATTCTATACAACGATTCAGAATTGGAAAAAGAATATGTATAACTGGACGGTGAAGCGGGGAATTTGTCATGAATCCGCGCATATCACTTGGACGGACGTCAATATCGGGGCCAATACTGTTAAATATCCCGGAATTATTCTTCAAGGAGATAATTCAACCGGAGATATACTATCTCTTGCATTTGCCGGATCAGGTCAGATTCAGGATACAGGAGCCCGTATAATTCACGTAGGTAAGAATACGCGAAGCAATATTTTAGCGAAAGGAGTTTCTCTGGACGGAGGTACGAACTCTTATCGCGGCCTAGTGAAATTCGCATCAGGTTCTTCTAATGCGTATAGTCACGTAAAATGCGACGGACTGATGATGGATGATCGTTCTCAGTCTCATGCATATCCGTACAACGATGTTAGCGGACAGAACGGCACATTGAATTATGAAGCGACGGTGTCTAGAATCGACGAAGATCAGCTGTTCTATTTACAATCAAGAGGATTGTCGGAGGACGACGCTAAGTTGCTAGTCATTAACGGATTTTGCGAAGGCGTTACTAAACACTTGAATGTCGAGTATTCCGTCGAAATGACTAGACTGATTCGCATGATTTTAGAGGACGGTAAGGTAATCGCCGAGCATAGCGACTCTGTCGTAACCTAAAAAGAGCTGGAAGTTTTCTTCCTTTTCGCCATAATTTATTTCCATGATCAATCGCTTCCTTGGTTTTTTTCTTCTCCTCGGCTTACTTTTAGCGGTTTTCTCCGTTTTTACTCGTACTACGGAAAATCAGGTGGATGCCCTAAGTACGTCGTCATCTGCGCGTTCGGAGGATACGTTTCAATTCTCGGAATTGCTTCGAACGATTTGGGGAGATCTAACTTCTAAAAGCCCCGAACCGTCGGATTCTAATTTAACCGATCCGTCCGAAGAACCGACCGATATTTTCAAAGCCGGTTTTGACGCATACGAACAGAAAGATTATGAAAAGTCGATTCGGGAATATGATCGCTATCTTGAAAAGATTCCCTCGGATACGTCCGCACTTTATAATAGAGGATTAGCAAAATATAGCCTCGGTAGGTTTTCCGAAGCTGAAATTGACTTCGATACCGCTCTCAAAATTCAACCGGACAATTTCGATATACTTTTGTATCGGGGATATTGCAAAAGCGAATTAGAAAAGAGAGACGAGGCTTTTAAGGATATCGATCGTGCCATTAAGCTTGGGGCGAAATATGCGGAAGCTTATGTGAATCGCGCCATCTTGTACAATCTTTCCGAGCAACCGACTGCGGCTTTGAAGGATGCAAAGGAAGCGGTGCGACTCGATGCACAAAGTTCTCGCGCAAACTTCCAGATCGGCTACGCATATTACGGCCTGAAGAAATACAATGATTCCATTAATGCCTATTCAAAGGCCATTCTTTTAAATCCGAAAGACGGAGGCCAGTCGTACTATAATCGAGGACTATGTTATCTGGCCGTTCGCAAAAAGACGAATGCATGCGATGATTTCAAGCTTTCCCTCGAGGGTGGATATGCCACCGCAAATGAGATGATTCAGGAATATTGCAAGTGATGGAAGCTTATACCGAGCAATCCTCGTCTTCCAAACTGTCCGCCGGAGTTTTGACCCCGTTAAAAGGTAAAACGTTAGAGGAACTTGTCGCTCTTTTTTCTTCCTTAGGAGAAAAGCCGTTTCGAGCAAAACAAATTTATAATGGACTTTACGCTAATCGTTACGAGTCCTGGGATCAATTTACCACCTTAGGAAAAGACCTTCGTAGAAAACTTCAAGAGGTCGCTTCCCTTACAAAACTCAACGTAGTCAAGCATCTGAAATCCATAGATGGAACTCAAAAATTCACCTTCGAATCGACTTTAGGCAGCGGTAAAGAGTTCGAGTCGGTATGGATTCCCTCTGGAGACGGTGGAAGAAAGACGATTTGCATTTCTTCTCAAGTAGGATGCACTCTCAATTGTAAATTTTGCGCCACAGCAAAACTTCCCTATCAGGGAAATTTGAAGGCCTCGGAGATCGTGGATCAGATTTTACAGGTGGAAAGTATCGTCGGCGATAGGGCAACGAATATAGTATTTATGGGAATGGGTGAGCCTATGCATAATTACTTTAACGTTATTCGAGCCGCAAAAATTCTTCGCGATCCCGAAGCCATCGGATTGGGATCCAGAAGGATCACTATTTCCACTTCAGGGGTAGTAAACGGAATCCGTCGATATATAGAGAATAAAGAACCTTATAATCTAGCAATTTCCTTGAATCATCCGGATCCGGCCGGCAGGAAAGAAATTATGGATATCGAGGAAAAATTCTCGTTGCCGGAACTACTCGAAGCTGCCAAGGACTATACTAGAATTCTACGCAGAAGAATTACTTTCGAATATGTGATGATTCCCGGCATAAATATGAGCAGTGAAGATGCCAAAAAATTGGTACGAATTGCCCGAAAGCTGGACTGCAAAATTAACGTTATTCCCTTGAATACTGAATTCTTCGGTTGGCGTAGGCCGACCTCGGTTGAAGTGGACGAATTCATCGCCCAGCTGGAACCGGCAGGAGTTCCTATTTTAAATCGTCGTTCTCCCGGTAAGGATATTAACGGCGCATGCGGCATGCTCGCTTCAAAAAGTTGACCGTCTTTGAGCGGTCGAGAAAATGGAGAGAATGAAGCCGATTCTCTATCTGCGAATCTTTCCTATTTTGTTATTCATACTTACGTTTTTCTCCTGTAAGAATCCTTATGAGCGAAAATGTCAGGAAATCTGTAAATTTTATCTTTCCTGCGCGGAAGAAGAATTTAAAGGAAAACAAGTCATTACCGATGCCGATCGAACTCTTGTCACGATCGATTGTGAATCGGGTTGTCTCAGGGAACAAGGATTTGCGGTTCCTTGCTATGAAAGTGAAAAAACCTGTAAAGGGTTCAATCGCTGTATCATGGAATCGGGGTTAATGGATTGATTTTCCGTTCCCTCTTATACGTTTCTTCCGGAGCTTAGCTATTATGAAATCAATCGTTCAAAACGATTCTCTCTTCTCAAGAAAATTCGTAATTTGGATTCTACTAGCAATTGCAATCCTACCAATGTTGTTGACGTTTCCTTTGGACGTTATCGATATCGATTCCTCCCAATATGCCGAAATTTCCCGAGAAATGACGGATAGCGGAGATTGGTTTTTTATTAGGGATAATGGAAGACGCTATCTTGATAAACCTATCCTAACGTTTTGGAGTATTTCGAGTTCTTTCGTTTTATTCGGACAAAATAATTTCGCTTTCCGCCTACCCGCAATACTGCTTACGTTCCTCTCTCTTTGGGGAATTTTTACCGTCACAAAATTGTATTCAGGAAGTGTAAAGCAGGGATGGTTGGCAGTTCTTTTGTATGCGTTGTCTCCCGGCTTGTACGCGATGGTTGTCGATCCGAAAATCGACGTATATGTGACCCCGTATATCATTTTGGTTTTTGCGTTCTATTATTTAGGAACTAAGAAAAATTCCGCATACTATTATGCGATGTATGTTGTGATGGGTTTAGGATTCGTAACTAAGGGCCCGATTGCAGTCGTAATTCCGGGAATCGGAATCGGAGGAGATATTCTCTTCCGCCGAGATTGGAAGCGCTTGTCGGGAATGAAGTTGTTTCCAGGCGTCATCATCGCCGCGCTGCCTCCGCTTCTATGGTCGATTCCTCTCTATCTTGAGTTTAACACTTACGGGCCCTATTTCTTCCTATGGGTACAATCGTTCGGTCGCTTTTACGTTAAGATGTACGATCAGAAATTTAATCCTGGATTCTTTTACGCGAATTTTGCTTGGGCTTTCGGAGTTTTCATTCTTCCTTTTCTGGCTTATATTTCAGGGAAAGCGGTACCGTTTCTTCGACAAAAGGGGACCGCTTTATTTTCCTCCGTTCGAAGTAACGTTTGGAAGGAAGCGGATTTTGTTCCGGCTTTTTGGCTGTTTGTTTTTCTCTTCTTAATCAGTTTTTCGAAATACCAGTTACCTCAATACATTTATTGGTGCTTGCCGGCCGCTGCAGTCTTGGGTTCGGGATTTTTAATGAATCTCATCTCCGGAGAAGAAAGTCGCTTAATCGACTGGGGACGAATTCTTACCTGGGCTACATGTGCGCTTTTCTTACTTGCCGGAATTCTTTTGCCGGTTTTGTCGGTGACTGTCGGCTTCGGATATATCGGGTGGACGCTATTTTATGCAGCGGCTGCTACAGCGCTTTGGTTTTTATCCGGTAAAAAAGAGAGAATTTTGAGTGCTCTGATTATATCCACTTCCTTTTTCTTTACATTAGTTAGCGTTTATGCATATCCGCTTCTGATTTCCTATCAACCTTCTAAAGAAATCGGGAAAATCATTCAAGAAGCAGAACCCAACAAGGATAAACTTTTGTTATTCGGCGTTCCCGCATCCAAGCGATCTTACGCTTTTTACGCAAAACGATTTGCAAGAACCTTATTCGATCCGGATGTTTTATTTGAAGCTTTGAATAAAGACGGAGAAAGATTGATCGTTGTTTCCGAGAAATTTCTACCTTCTTTCTCCGAATTTATGCAAGATAAAGTGGATGTGGATATTTTGGCCGAATTTCCAAGCTACAAAGTCGCGACACCGGAAGGGAAATTTTTCCTGAAGTCAAAACGCGAATCCGTAGTATCCAAAGTTTACTTAGCGAAAATCCGGCTTAAAAATCCGGAAAAATAATCGTTTATCAATCGATTTCTAATCTTCCGTCAGTCTTAAATTTAATTTAAAACGGGCGTTTTCGTTTGATTAGTTACCGATCGATCGGTGGTATTTAGAGTTCGAGTAGTATTCGACGGTAATCAATCGTAATGAGGTTGAATTGAAGCGATTTGCAAAAGACGGGAGGGGATTTGCCGTAGATCGGCTGTACTCGATCGTTTGCTAAAGGCTTGTATTTATTTAAAAAAAATAATGTGGATCGAGTCGGATGGCGAAATCCTTCCCCCGTTAGTCCTTTGGAGGCTTATGAAAAAAGTTGAAACTGCTACGCATATTTTGCGTGGAGAAGCGACTCGAAAACGGGTGCTCGATCTAGCCGTAAAAGTGGCAACGATTGAAGGTTTAGAAGCCCTAACAATAGGAAGAATGGCGGATGCGGCCGGAATTAGTAAGGCAGGATTGCTTGGACATTTCGGTACAAAGGAAGATTTGCAAATTGCGACAGTCCGAGCAGGCCGAGAAAAGTTTATCCGAAAGGTAATCTATCCGATTCGCTCGATGCCTGAAGGGATCCAGCGTCTCGTTGCATTGATTGACAGTTGGTTGGATTATGTAAGGCAATCGGAAGGGGGATGTTTCTTTGCATCCGTATCAGCGGAGTTTGATTGCAGGCCCGGAGCGGTTCGAGATGCGGTAGCCGCCATGATCAAAGAGTGGCAGTTAGGACTATCGCAGGTAATTCAGGAAGCGAAGAGCTTGGGACATTTAAAATCGGAAGTCGTTCCAAAGTCGCTAGCCTTTGCTTTTCTCGGATTTGAATTAGCGTTAAATTTAACGTTCCAATTATTGGGAGAAAAAGAGGCATTGATCGAGGCTAAGTCAGCGATGCATCGATTGATTTCGAATTCCGCCTCATTATCCGGGAAACGGGCTTTGGCTAAAGATTCGAATTTCGAAAAAAATCCGATTCTGAACGATATGTACCGCTAACCTTTGCAGTCTGACTGAACTTTTTTTACCGAATAAATTTGATTCGGGAATGCAATCGTCGGAAAAAAAGTAGAGGAAAATTCGAAACCCCGCCGAATTCTTAAGTAGGCTATTTTGTGGCCTGGTTTGGTTTTGGTCCCAGGGTTCCCTGGGATCACTTTTCCTTTCCTTTGATTTTCTCCCGAGATTCTATTTAGAGAATATCTCTTTCATGATTTTAGTCGAATGAGTTTTTTGTTAGCCCCACCCTTCCTGGGCGGGGGCTGGAGCGCAAGCGGCGGTACCCGTCGAACCCAATAACACATTTTCATCCGGTTTGCAAGAGATTTTTAGGCCGCCCATTCTTGTTGGAGCTCCCACAGAAAGGGATTTAAGCGCGCATTTGCCGCTTTCGGCTAACACCTTTAAAATTTTCGGAAAGAAAGAGGGCCTCGTTCTTACATTTTTAATTTCTAATATAGGAATTGCGACGGCTTCTATCGTTCCTCCAAATCAATTCTCCCGATATCGGACAATGATCGGAGAGTCTTAGTTCTTCCGGTGGATTTCCGTCATACTGTCCGTCGTCCGTTTTAAATTTAAATTGTCGAAAGCTTTCCGGCTTCCATTCCTGATCGGTAATTAGGTAATCGATAAATCCCTTCTTATGCTGCCAACAATTCGACTTCGCCTTATAATTTGCCGTCGTTAAACGAAGTTCTCCTTTCAATATGTTCCATGAGGATCGTCTCGATTTTAAATTCTCGTTAAAGTCTCCCAAGAGAACGAATCTTCTCTTTCTCGCTAAAATTTCACCCAATACCTTTATTTGCTCTTGGCGTTCCGACTGGTCTTCGGCGGATTGACCTGCCTTTAGATGCACGGAAATCACCGTGAATTTTCCCTGCGGAAAAGGAAACTCCGCCATCAATCCTTTTCTTAAGCCCGGTCTGAGCGAAAGTTGGGGAAGTTCGCTTAACATCGGATTCGGCAGAGCTTTTTTCCAGCAAAGTCCCACCTCCTGGGAATATCCGTGGGTTCTGGTCGCGGAACAGTTGTAGTTTTCATTTGTAATCATTTTGATTGCCGACTCGCTTTCGATTTCCTGAAATCCGATTATATCCGGTGAATTTTGTAGAACTAAAGCTCGAATCGTTTCGAAATCCGCGGGTATTCTCGGTTGACGATTTACCGGAAATTTACCCGTATCTCCCTTTTCATCGTATAAGAACATCGCGTTAAAGCTGGAAATTACGAGGTTGAAAGGAGAGCTATCCGCAGCAACGGAGCAGGTTATTGTCAACGCGGACAGAGTAATCGATAGAAATTGAAAAAATATTTGTCCTCGATCGTCGCATTTCAGAATTTTTTTTGCCCGTTTCATTATGATATTCGTCCCTCTATTTTAAGTTTTATGCAAGTTCTTAAGAACGATCGTTCTGATCTTTTGCGCATAGAACGCTTTTCTCGACTCTATAGGAGCAGATAAATCAAAAAGTTGCGTTTATCATTCCTCTTTTTCGCCCGCTTTTAATTGATACTTAGTCTCAAAGAATTTTTGCAAGGATCGCCGAATCCTTCGCGTTTTTAGGCGTTTACTTGCAATTTTAACCCGAGCCGAAATCTTTGTTCCAAACCTTATTTTGGACTCCACGGGACTTTTCACGAATGAATAAGAAAGCTTTGAAACTTTCGGTTCCGCTCATTGCTATTGCAGCGGTGGCCTACCTGATTTTTTCTCCCTCCAAATACGTGGGCTATTCGCCAGATCAGCCCATACCCTTTAACCATAAGATACATGCCGGAGACAATAAGGTAGATTGCCGATATTGTCATACGGGTGTGGAAACGGGAGCTCATGCAACCGTTCCGAACACATCGACGTGTATGAATTGTCACTCTATGGTGGCGACTCAAAAGCCCGACATTAAATATCTTATCGAAACTTACCAGAAGAAGCAACCTCTTGAGTGGGTTAAGGTCCATGACCTTCCCGATCATGTTCAGTTCAATCACTCCCGGCATATTCAGCGCGGTGTAGACTGTTCCCAATGTCATGGCAACGTAGCCGAGATGGTAAAAGTCAAACAAGTCGCGTCCTTGAATATGGGGTATTGCGTGAATTGTCACCGGGAAAACAATGCTCCAACCGATTGTTCCACCTGCCACAGATAACCAGGAGATAGCATAACAGATGGATAATAAGAATTTCCAGAAAGAAAAGAAAGCGCACTGGCTCTCCTTCGAACTCCGCGATAAAACGGAAGAGACGAAGGAACTCCAACGTTCCGAATTCTTCACTTCTCCGGATCCGATTATCGCTAGGATTAAATCCGGTGAATTCGACCGAAAAACTTTCCTTAAATTAATGGGCGCGGGAGTAGCGATGACTTCCCTTAATTGCGTCCGTAAACCCGTTGAAAAAATCGTTCCTTATGTGGACTTGAGAGTCGGCGACGAAGGAGAAACATACGATTTCGTTAAGCACGGCCATTCTTACTATTACGCAACCGTACATCGTGGAAACGGGATTCTTGTCAAAGCAAGAGACGGTCGACCTCTAAAGTTAGAAGGAAATCCGGAGCATCCGGTTTCTCAAGGGGCCTTAGGCGCGACTGAACAAGCGGCAATTTTCGATTTATACGATCCGGATCGCGCGCAAGATCCCGCGCTGATCGAGGGCGGGAAAGAATCCAAATTGGAGTGGTCGGCTTTAGATTCGAAAGTTCGCGAGGCGCTAAATGCAAACAAAGGCAAAACAGTCATTGTAACTCGCCCATTGGATTCTCCGGCAACTAAAGGACTCATCGGCGAGTTCTTGAAGGCGGTTGGCGGCGGAAAACATTACGAAGTTTCCTTAACTTCCGCCGAAGAAGCGGTTTCCAAAGGTCAGGCGGCTTCTTACGGAAAAGGCTTAATTCCTAACTATCATTTTGATTTAGCGAATGCGATTCTCTCCATTGATTGTGATTTTATGGGCGGATGGCTTTCAGGAGCTGAGCACCAGAAAGATTTTTCCAAACGTAGAAATCTCAGAAAGGGTGGAAAAGACGTAAACTTCTACGTTGCGGCGGAATCCATTCCGACTTTATCGGGATCCAACGCCGATCTTCGCCTTCCGATTCGTCCGGGAGACCAGACAAAGTTCGCGCTTGCGATCGCTGCCGCCCTAGGAGAACTGGGAGCTAATACTAAAGACGCTCTGAACGGAGCTACGTTAGCCGGTTTGGCTACAGAGCTTGGATTAGATGCGGAAAATATTAAGAAAACCGCAAAAGCTCTCTGGCAAAATAAAGGGAAATCGTTAGTCGTTGCGGGTGGACTTTCCGCAGCCACTAAAGATGCCGTGGATCTTCAGATCCTCGTGAACTACTTGAATTCCGCGTTGGACAATGACGGAAAAACCGTAGATCATTCCAATCCGAAAAAAGAAGGATTGGCCGATTATTCCGGAAATCTAAAGGAACTGAGCGCTCAACTCAAGCAAACTAAGGTTGGGGTTCTTTTCTTATACGATACCAACCTGGTATACCAAGCGGGCGAGGAATGGAAAAACCTTCTTCACCAAGCCGCGCTGGTTGTAAGTCTTTCGGATCGCGCGGACGAAACCGCTCTCGCATCCAATTACTTGGCACCTACCACGCATTTCTTGGAATCTTGGGGAGACGAGGAAGTAACGAAAGGAATTTTCTCCATTCAGCAACCTGCAATCAGGCCTCTTTTCCGTTCCCGTTCTTTCGAAGATAGCTTGATTCAATTCGCAGGCGGCTCGCTCGGCGGAGAAAGCGTATTTTACGAATACCTAAAGAACTCATGGGTCAAGAAGCTCGGTTCCAAACAAAAATGGGAAGATTTACTTCGCGTAGGAACTACCGTAAAAGCATCCGATCGTAAGATTGCGACAGGTGCGTCCCGCGGATTTAACCGCGGTGCACTGAAGAAAATTTCTTCAACGCCTGCCGGAATCCGATTGGCTCTATACGAGAAGATTGCAATCGGCGACGGTAAAGGCGCAAACAACTCTCTTTTACAAGAACTTCCCGATCCGGTTACAAAAGTAACTTGGGACAACTACGTTTTGATTTCTCCTCAACTTGCAAAAGAGAAGAGCATTCAATCCAACGATGTTGTTATCGTAAAAACTGCGAATCAGTCGATCGAATTGCCTGCACAAATTCAACCGGGTATGCATAAGGATACGATCGGTATTGCAGTCGGCTATGGAAGAACGGCAGCAGGTGTTGTCGGAAACGGCGTAGGAAAGAACGCCTACCTTCTATCGGAAAGCGGCGTGTTCTCCGGAATTTCCGTGACCTCAATTGAGAAGACCGGAAAGACATATAAACTTGCCTGTACTCAGCACCATCATATGCTATCGCCCGGTTTCGGCTATCCTGATCGGCCTTTAATTCAATCCACTTCGATTGAAGACTATCGGAATGATCCGGCCTCCGGAAAAGCGGAGTCCGAAATCCCGAAAATCAAGAAAGACGGAAAGTTGGTCGATGCTCGAGGCGGAAATCCCGTATTCGAATATCCCGGCTACCGTTGGGGAATGAGTATCGACTTAACTGCTTGCACCGGCTGTTCTGCCTGCGTAATCGCTTGCCAAGTCGAGAATAATATTCCCGCAGTAGGTAGAGACGAAGTTCGAGTCGGTCGCGAAATGCATTGGATTCGAATCGATCGTTATTATATCGGTAATCCCGATAAACCTGAAGATTTGCAAATCGCTCATCAGCCGGTCATGTGTCAGCATTGCGAAAACGCTCCTTGCGAAACGGTTTGTCCGGTTCTGGCAACCGTTCACGGTTCGGAAGGAACGAACGACATGATCTATAACCGCTGTGTAGGGACCCGTTACTGCTCGAACAACTGTCCGTTTAAAGTACGTCGCTATAACTGGGCGCAACACTGGTACAACGAAACCGGCGCCCATAAAGGCGGACGAGTTCCTCGCTATCTGGGTCTTAACCCGGAAGTTACCGTTCGTGGTCGCGGGGTCATGGAAAAGTGTACGTTCTGTTCTTCCCGTATCGCCGAAAAAAAGATCCAAGCCAAGAACGAGGGTCGCACTTTAAAAGACGGCGAACTTAAGACTGCTTGCCAGCAAACTTGTCCGGCCGACGCGATCAGTTTTGGAAACGTAAATGATAAAGTTTCCGAAGTCGCAAAACTCAGCGCGGATCCAAGAGCTTATCGCTTGCTAGAATATCTAAACGTCGGTCCCGCGGTCGCCTACCTGACCAGGGTCAGAACCAAGATCTAATCCGGAGTAAAACGAAGCGCTATGTCTATACCTAACGCAATCAAAGAAGCCCTGGATATCCAGCCCCTGGTCACCGGCGGCAAATCCGTTCGTGACGTAACGGAGGATATCCTCAAGCCGGTCGAAGCCTTTCCTACTTCCCTATGGTGGAAAGCCTTTCTTTTGGCTTTAACGATTACCGTAATCGATTTGGGTATCATTGGATACCTTGTATATGAAGGTCTTTATATCCTGGGGATCAATAATCCTGTTGGATGGGGATTCTTTATCGTCAACTTCGTATTCTGGATCGGTATCGGTCACGCAGGGACACTGATTTCTGCTGTTCTATATCTATTCCGCCAAGAATGGAGAACCGGTATTAACCGGGCTGCCGAAGCTATGACGATCTTTGCAGTATTAACGGCGGCATCGACGTTAATCATCCACATCGGACGTCCGTGGATGGGTTATTGGTTGTTTCCGTATCCGAACGAACGCGGACCTCTTTGGGTTAACTTCAGATCCCCCTTGATTTGGGATACATTTGCAGTTTCGACCTACTTAACGATTTCGTTAGTATTCTGGTATATCGGACTTATTCCGGATATCGCATCTGTTCGCGACAGAGCCACCGGCAAAGTTCGTAGAATGGTATACGATATTCTCTCCTTCGGATGGGTTGGTTCCAATAAAGCTTGGTCGCACTTGGAAACGGTTGCGATGATTCTCGCCGCATTGTCCACTCCGCTCGTTCTTTCTGTGCACACGATCGTGTCCTTCGACTTCGCAGTATCGATACTTCCAGGCTGGCATACGACCATTTTCCCCCCATACTTCGTTGCAGGAGCCATTTTCTCCGGTTTTGCCATGGTGGTGACTTTGATGGTCATCGCGAGAGAAGTCTTTAATCTCAAAGACTATATCACTATGAAACACCTGGAAAACATGAACAAGGTGATTATGGTAACCGGTTTGATCGTAGGATTAGCCTACTCAACTGAGTTTTTCATGGCCTGGTATTCCGGTAACGAATACGAAGGATTTGCCTTCGTAAACCGAGCGTTCGGACCGTACGGATGGGCTTATTTCATTATGTTTAGCTGTAACGTTTTTGCTCCGCAGGTCTTCTGGTGGAAGAAATTACGGACCAGCATTCCTGTTATGTTCATCATTTCGATTATAGTAAATATCGGAATGTGGTTCGAGCGTTTCGTCATCGTAATGACTCTTCACAGGGACTTTTTACCTTCGAGCTGGGACGTTTATATTCCGACGGTTTACGATTTCATGATGCTCCTCGGAACGTTCGGTATCTTCTTCACTCTCTTCCTTCTTTTCTGTAGATTACTTCCGGTGATTGCAGTAGCGGAAATAAAAACGGTTATGCCTCATAAAGACGGGGGTCATCACTAATGTATAAACCATTTAAAGAACAATTCCATTCTTTCCAAGAGACGGAATCGGGAGTATTCGGATTATTTGATACTCCTGCCCAAATTATCGAGGCTGCGAAAAAGACGAAAGATAAAGGTTACACCGGATTCGATTGTTTGACTCCGTATCCGGTTCACGGACTCGACGATGCCATGGGCCTTGCTCGTTCAGGATTACCTTGGGTAACTTTCTTTATGGGGCTCTTCGGTTGCGTTGTAGGGTTCGGAATGCAATACCTAACTCATAAGTATGATTGGTCTCTGAACATCTCCGGCAAAAATTTGAACGCTTGGTTTGCATACATTCCGATCACTTTCGAATTCACCGTTTTCATGGCGGGGGTTTCCACGGCTGTAGCGCTCTTCATTCTTGCTAAGTTGCCGAAGTTAAATCGGAAAGTCTTACATCCGGACATTACTAACGATAAGTTTGCTCTTTGGATTCCGTCCAACTCAGCAAACTATTCGGAAAGTTCCGTCACCGAGTTCATTAAAAGTCTGGGCGCTAAATACGTCGAGACGGTGAAATAGGAGAAACGAAATGATTTCCCTGAAAAAGTTTTCCATTCTTTCATTCTCAGCGCTCTTATTATGGAACTGCGAATCAAAGACTCCTCCTCTAGAATACATGCCGGATATGGCCGATTCGATCGCAAGGGAAGCACAGGAAGCCGAACCGTTCTTTGCGAACAATTCTGCGGTTCGTCTTCCTCCTAAGGGCGCCGTACCAGTCGGTTACTTTCCTTACGAATATAAAGGTCTGGATATTTCAGTAATTCCTAATAAAGGTCTTGCAAATCCTTTCAAAGCGGATTTCGCAAATCTTAAACGCGGTGAAGATAAATATCAAACTTATTGCAGTCCTTGTCACGGAGTCCGTGGCGCCGGAAACGGTTTCGTAGTGGGACCGGCTCCGAAATTGAATGCCGGACAGAGTGACGGAAGTCCTATGGCGGCTCTAATATCCGCAAGTGCAAAAGCATATTCGGACGGACAGATTTATCACGCGATCACCGAAGGGAAGGGGCGCATGAACAGTTACGCTTCACAGATTGATCCCGTAGATCGTTGGAAGATCGTCCTCTATATCCGGAAGCTTCAGGATCACGACAATAAGACCAACAAGGAAACGGCTAAGAAATAATGGACGTTAAGGTAGAACAAAACCTCATCAACTATAAGCTGGATTCCAAAACCAGGACGGCACTGATCGGAATGATTATTGTCGGTCTCGTTAGTCTCGCGATTGCGGCCTTCGGCTTCGGTCACGAAAATCTACGTCATGACGGCGGACATTCCAATCCGGCTTGGTCTGCTTATCTGGTTGGAACCTTTTTCATTCTCGGTATTTCGATAGCCGGAATCTTTTTTACTGCGCTTGGTCATATCACGGGAGCACATTGGCCCGTAACTTTGCGGAGGATCTCGGAGGGATACGGTATGTTTCTTCCGGTCGCGGGCGTATTATTGGTCATCCTAACCTTAGGCGCTCACGATCTATACGAATGGACCCATGAGGAAGCCGTCGCGCACGATCATCTTCTTCAACATAAAAAACCGTTACTGAACATGGGATTCTTCACGGGAATTCTCATTTTCTTAAGCGTAGTATGGTCCGCATTCGGCTATCTATTCTATACGAGATCTATCGCACAAGATAAGGATAAAGAAGTAAAGCATACTCAATTCAATGCGAAGTTATCCGGCGGATTTATCGTTTTCTTCGCTTTATCTTTCTCGCTCGTCTCTTTCGAAGTGATCATGTCTCTCACTCCGCATTGGTTCTCCACTATGTTCGGAGTTTATTGCTTTGCAGCCGCCTACCAAGCCGGACTTTCATCCTTCGTCGTAGTGGCCTATTTCCTAAAGAAGAAGGGATATCTGGGAAATCTCGTGAATGAAAATCATATTCATGACTTAGGTAAGTTCATGCTCGGCTTTACCGTGTTTTGGGCTTACGTAGGATTCTCTCAATTCATGCTGATCTGGTACGCGAATATTCCTGAAGAAACTTTCTTCTTTGAACAACGCTTAACCGGCGGTTGGGAATATCTTACGTTGGCAATTCCGGCGATCAAGTTTGCGGTTCCTTTCCTACTTCTATTAAACCGCCCCAATAAACGAGATATAAACTTCTTAGTGAAAGTCGCGGTTTGGATTCTTTTTACCCAAGCGACGGAAATTTTCTGGTTAGTCTATCCGGCAAACTTCGTGGACTTCTCGCTCGGAGGTTATATAGCAAGTTTAGGTTCCGTAGTCGGAATGATCGGTCTGTTCGGACTGGTTCTTCTAAAACGTTTGGAAAAAGCTCCGCTGATTCCGGTCGGCGATCCGAGGCTGGAAGATTGCCTCCATCATCACCAATAGAGGAAGGATCCATGAAAAATAGAATAACTAATTTAGCGATCCTTGGAACGTTGACCCTCGTGTTGGTTGCATGTTCCAGCTCGGCACAGATTGTCGGTAATGTAAATTGCCCGACTTTAGAAAAAGGATTGGAACCGGCGGTCGGCATTCTTTCCGACGAAAAGGAAAATCCGGTAGTTGTCGGAAAATTAGCCGTCGGGACCGTAGTCAGAGTTTATGATTACAGAAATCATGCCATTCATCCAAGATCATTGGTTCGAATAAAAACCGAAAAGACGGAAGGTTGGGTGAGTCCGACATGTTTGGTCGTAAACCAAAATCCGGAAAATTCCGTTTTTGCATGGGGTTATCGTAAGGATTATAAATATTTCTACGAACCGACCGATTTGGATCATTATTCAAAGGGATATGAATTCGAAGTTTATAAAAATCTGCCGAAGGAAAAAATTCCTTTAGCGGAATTAGCTCCGGAATTGAAGGAAAAGAAAAACTAATATATTAGATTTAGTCGGCTGGGATTCAGCAGGACTATTTTTCTGCGATCGCAAGTAGTCGGTTAACGAAAGCCGCTGAACGAATTGTTCGGCGGCTTTTTTATTTTAATCGGCTTTTATAATTTGTCCGAATTTCTCTTTTTCTTGTCTTTATCTCCGAAGTAAAGGGTTAGATAAAGTGATGAAACTCAGTATAAAAAATTCCACGCGCATTCTGCTCGCCCTTCTTCTTTTTTCGTGCAATTCTCATTATATTCTTAAAGAGGCAAAAGCGGATATCCCTCCTATAACATTGAAAAAAAACCTGTCCGTTGTCTTTGTCGGTTTTTTACCTTATAAAGTCACATCTGCCGGTAGGACCTATACTGCGACCGTGAATCGTTCACAACGAATTCAACTTTCGGAGAAAATTGGAAAGCCCGCCGAGAATTTTAAAGTAAAAGGAATCAGAAAAGATATTCCCCCGGAAAAAGTAAAAGCCTTTGCTGAAACGTATATCAATGCCGTCAAGAAATCGGGTATAGAAGAGGTCATGTCCGTCGTCCAAGTATCTAAAGAGGATCCGAATGCAAAAGAATCCACGATTCAATTAAAGGATTTAGGGGCGGATTATTATGTTTTGGGAATTCTTAGCCCTGCTTTCCAGGAATCGAATATAGGTTTAACTTTCATACATGTTCTCACCCACTTATTTTCCATGGTAACAGTCGGGTTAATTCCATCTCTCTTATGGTCGGACGCGACCACTAAAGTTTTAGTTTATGACAAAAATTTGAATCAAGTCTGGTCAAAAGAATATGATTCATCCTATTTCGTTTATCGAGCGGTTTGGGCGAGTCCGAATCCCAAAGGATGTCAAGCCGGAAGCGGATGCGATTTTCAGCAATTCGACTCGGTGCCGGCTTTTGCTTTCAAGCCAGTATTACCGGAGCTTGAATCGGATTTGGTGCAGTTTTTAAATTCAAAGTGAATGTTGTTGAAAAATAATGATGTGAGCGATTTAGAACAGCTTAGAAAGAAAATCGCCGTATCGATACGCCGATTTTCGCAAAATTGAAGAACGATTTTTTGGTAGATTTGTTTTTGAATTTCATTTTAAATTCTATTCATCGGAAATGAAATTTATGCCAAGAACGGTCCTGCTTACTTTTTTAATCTACGTAAGTATTTGTGCCTGTGCCTCCCGTTATTACACAAAGTTGCCTCAAGGAACGCCGGAAATTCCGAAAGTAGCCCGCAGTTTGAGAATTGCATATATAGGCTTTCATACGTTTCGGGCCTCGACGATCAAGAACAAGGATGGCACGGTCGCTTTTGAAGCATTAACCGAGCCAGATTCCAGAACTTTAAAGAGCCCTTCGATCGGTAATTTTCCGTCGAACATTGACCTCAAATCTACAGGTACTCGTGCGGATATTCCGACAGAAAGAGTTCAGTCGTTTATGAAAGCTTACCTATCCGAAACCGGGCCTTCAGGGATCCGAGAATTGGAAAAATTTTTAGATATCAAAAAGGAGAATCAATCTTATACGTATACCTTAAAAAATCTTCCTTTCGATTATTATATTGTAGGAATTCATACGCCGCCCTTGGAAAATTCATCCCGAATATTTTGGAATTTTGTTACATTGATATCCGAACTGGCGAGCATTGCGAGTTTAGGAATCCTTCCGTCTTACGAAACGTTCGAAGCTTCCACTATCGTTCTTATCTATGACGCAAATTTGAATCGGCTGAAGGAACTGCATTATAATAATGATTATTCCGTCCTCAGAGCTCTTTGGGCAAGGCCTAATCCGCCGGAATGTAAAATCGGAAATTTAAGTTGCTTAGGAATGTTTAGCCCGACGATTCGAGCGAATCACCCAATCGTTTTTGAAGGAATGATACCTCGCATTAATGCGGATATCGTGGAATCGCTGCGCACCCTTAAGTAAATTGGGACTAAGAAATTTGTTTGGAAAGATCCAAAAATTTCCGCCATCAGAAACGCCGGTCTTCTGGGTCCCGATCACTCCGGCATATTGATCTTGCAAATTTACGAATGATATTAAAAATTTAATTATGGGACTATTGCGTCGGCTCCTTTTCACTTTACTCGCATTTTCGACCATTGCACCGATTTCGGCCCAAACCCTTTGGGATAATTTGAATTCGATGGTGCCCGACGGGAGCGGATTTGTTTATAGTTTCGATCCCAATAAAAAGACCGAGGCTTTCAATAAGACCGCTTTTTTTCTTTCCGATTACCTATATCGGGATCTGTTTTATATTACGGATTTGGATAGGAGAATCGAAGATAATTATAAGTTCAAAATTATCTCCGCCGTATTACATAATTTAACCGAGGACAATCCTCAAGTTCTCATATATAAGAATTATATCGCCGGTAAATCGCTGAACGTGGCTATCCGACTTGTTTCGAATAAGGAAAAACCTTCCGAAAAAGCCATTCTCTTTATGACGAACCTTATGCAGGGGGGTAAGTTGGCGGAGACTTCCGAACAGCTGGACGAATCCTTCGGACGAATTTTCGTCCTTACACCTACCGGAAAACTGGTTCAATTGAATGATTTCGAAGATAAGAAAAAAGATGAGAAATTGGATCGTAATCAAAGAGCCGACGCTTATCTTTTCGACGAGAAATTGGAGAATGACCAGAATATTCTTCCGCTTCTTACGGAACACTTAAAGGAAGAAAAGGATCCGTATCGCTTCTTTGTGGGACATGTTACGATGGCTCAGTATTTTCTCTCCGTAAATAAGTTTGAAGATGCGAAGAATTGGATCGAAAAAGCCGAACAGTTGCGTATGCGGGCAAAAGACGGGGATCTAAATTGGGATGCGCCTTTGCGTCTTGTGACATTCAATTACAATTATCTTAAGTTATTTGAAGCCGACGGAAATCAAAATCCCGAAGGCGATAAGAGTGAGTCGTCTGAGAATTCTAAGTCTTCGCAGAAATCAAAGAAAAAAAGTAAGAAAGACAATCCGTAATCGCATCAGAATTAATAATACGATTTATTCGAAGAGCGGGCACTCTTTAAATTCCGATTTGAGTCGGAAAAAAATCCGATCATCGATATCAAAGAAAGCGTTACGTGTGAAAGTTCGGAATCGAAACTGGATTGATCCAAGTTAATCGGACTCCCTTGAACGAGTAGGTGATTTTTTCTTAATTCTTTTTTGACTTTTCTTTAGATTTCAGGAATTTATTAAGACTGTTTCACTTTGATATTCCAATAAACTGACTTGCAGAATAAATAACGTGTGGAAGTTTAGATGGATGTACGGTGTGAAATCTCTTTCTATTCTAATCATGTTCTTATCTTTCCCTATTTTTCCTTGGGGATCTCATTATTTAATCATGGACCGTGTTCTAGAACATAGAACAGCTTCTTACGCGAATGAAGAAGTTCCTGTTGAAGAACTAGAGACGTTTGTTGCAACCGAGGCAAATGGGCTGAAGGGCGTTTTCGATGATTACTTTATCTGGTTAAAAAATCGCGGTTCCGAGCGATTTATAAGTTATGAATTCAAAGTAGACGTTGCCCGTAAGTCGCCTTTGGCCGAATTCTTACGTGCGTCCAGACTACGACCCGCTCATAAATTTTATTCCGTTCGTCGACTTCTTCCTGGTGAGACCGCCAAATATAATTTAGTTAATTCCTTTTTGGTATATCCGTATCTTGAGAAAAGGGAAATGGACCGGTATTCGTTCGAGAACGTCAAGGCGCGAAAAGTAAGTATACGATCTATTCTGACTACTTTTGTCGACGAACCGGATTGGGGAATGGATCACGAGCTCTGGAATGTCGCCGAATACGGTTATGGTAAGCAACCATTCGGAAAGCCGAAAGGAGAAAGTAGTAAGGCTCCGTTTCATATGTATTTTCAGCACGAAAATTTCTTCGTTAGCAAATTCGCACCCGAAATGACCAACGGCAGCATGTTACCTGATCGTGTAGAGTTATTTCAAAGACTTTCCGAATTTGCGGGAAAAACAAATCATCCTTTCTGGAAATACAGATTTGCGGCCTGGGCTGCTCATTATGTTCAAGATATCGCCCAACCGTATCATTCTAAAGCGGTTCCTTCGGCCGGATATTATTATTATTTAAAATACGCATTGGCTTCGAAGGAAAACAAGATCAAAATAAAGAAAGATACGACTCAGATCGTCGCTAATCGTCATTTTATATACGAAGATTTCGTAGCCTATGGATTATATAAATCTTATTCGGATAAGAATCCGATTTTTGAAAATTTAAAGTCGTATTTAACCGGAGGAGATGCATTTCTTACAGGTGCTGATTCTGTGGGCAAGCTATTGCAGGAAGTGGGGGCAAAAGCATCTAATCATGCTCCCGATATTGATTCGACTATAGTGGCCATATTCGGAAAAACCATTACGATGGATCCGAATTACGATTTGGAACATGATCCTCATTATGAAATTTCGGCTTTTATCCGCGATATCAATCCTGAAAAAGGAAACGAACTCGTTAAGGAATCGGGAAAGGATTTCCAGACGGCGGCACAAGCAACTAGATCTTTGTTGAAATTATTGGGAGCTTATGGACCTCGATAAAGGCTTTGCGGATCGTGTTTAAAAGGGAAGTCTTCCTTGATCATCGATAAGAGAATCGAAATCGTTAAAGGAAGCGAATTCGGACCAAACTTCCCGAAATGCGTTTAATAGAAGTTTGCGATAGAATTTTTTATCGTAATGGATCTGTTTATCGGAAAGTTGGAGCTCTTCTTCGGGAGTATATCTGAGTCCTTTGGATTTTGAGGCTTGATTCAGGACCAAATATTTGACTTTTTCCCCAGCCTGGACTTCCATTCCCAGCTCTCGAAGTTTATGCAACGACAATGAAGTCGCACTATCTACTTCATATTCCTCCAAATCTTTTGTAGTAGATCTTTTTACTAACAACTCCTTCCAACTAACTTTTTCATGTCTTAATAGGGAGTCATATTTGGAATAGATCGATAGTATTTCATTTTCCGAATGTTTTAAATCCTGCGCCGAAATTTTTGTGCGCATCCATTCCAGCATTTCGGTTTGAGCGGCTCGAATAAATATGGGAAGATCCTTTCTCCGTGCACCGATTCCTCTGAATTTTAATTTTCCGGATTCGAATCTTCCCATATATCGATTCGCAACCGGCATAAGAGGGTCCTGGGAAGAGGGCGGGAAAGCCAACCAAGTATAGATCCCGTCCACTTCGATTTTTACGTCCGTCCGTTGAAAGATTTCAGAACAAAGATTTTGCAATTCCTCCGAAGTAAATGCCGACGAATCTTCCTTACGGATAAAGATGCTATCCGTAATTGCGTGTATAAAAACATAACCTCTTTCCTCAGTCGCTTCTTTGGCCGCTAATAGCTTCTCTCTCGCGAAAGCGTTGACGCTTTCATGGCTTTCTAAACGACCGAACTTGGCATTTCTATAACCTAAATAACCGAACGAAGTTACCAGCATCCACTTTAAACTGGATTGCTTGGCATCATATTCCTCTCGCCTGTCGTCATTTTCGATTACTTTTCGTTTGTAATAAGCCCTTCGATCCAATACATGTTTTAAGGCTTCAGAAACGATACCGATTCTTTTATTGCAAATATGATAGCCGATACCCGGAGCAATCGGTGCGCTCGGATCCGATTCGCAGCAGGAACAGTTTACGCATTCGGGGGAAATGTTATGCAACACCATTATGCTCGGATACATTTGCGCAAAATCGAGTTGTGCGACGTTCTCGGCTGTTTTTCCGCAGGAAATATCGGGTTGAAAAACCAAACCTCCTTTGTCGGCTTCTAATAATTGAAGCGCTGTTTTTGGGGATTCGACGGCGCTCTTTTGCCAAGGGACAAGATATCCTCTTCTTAAGGCCACATCCGTTTCTATATAAGTTAAAGCTTTGCCCGTAGAAGCTCTTGCCATTCTTTGAATCGGTAATCTGGATAACCTAGCCAATTCCACGATTCCGGCTAAGTACGCTTCCTTATAAACGAAGCTATTGGCGGAATCTATATGCCATCTTCCGAATAAAGGATAAGAAGGGGCCCGAAAGACTATATTGCCGTAGGTGAAATAGCTGGTTCCCTTTGTGGTAATATGTCGCCGAATGGGAGCCGTCTTATCCCTATCGAAACAAGGAAGAAAACCCACTTTTTGCGCATAAGAGAACAGTTTCGGAAAAATGACATGGTCTCCATAGGATGAAAATATGATATCCGGATCTTCTTTCTGAAGAATCGAATCGATTTTCTGTAGGAGTTCCTTCGGACTTCCGACAGATAGCCTATAGGAATGTTCGTCGGTTTGCAGAATCAACGGATTATTTTGAAATCCTATTCTATAGCTTTTCTCCAATTTCATGTGTATTGATTTAAACGTGGGGATCTTATAATCCATATCGGGAACAGAAGAACGGGATTTTATTTTCTTGATTTGTCTTCCGTTGTTATCGGTGACTGTGTAGCTTAATTTCACTTCGCATAACGGAAACAGCCCTTTGTGAAACATATAACTCGTGGGAACGTCTATATCGGAATGATAGATATCGAATTTTCCATAAAGAGCATATAATTTTTTCGTAATCCTTGCTAGAATCGAAGGGCGAGAGACGACTAATTTTAAAACCGGAACAGTTCGATTCTCATAAAAAAGATTTCGTTCTTCGTACTGAGGATGATCTCCCAACGCATCCAGTTCATAGAGTCTCCGAACTAACTTTTTAAGTACGCCCTCGTCTCCTCTCGCATAAATGATCGGTTGATAGGAATCGAAGAATAAAAGAGATTCTCCCGTATACGTTTTTATCCAGAGATAGATTTTATCTTCGGTATGATATACGTCGAATAAATACCCTTTCGCGAATTTGGATCGCTTAGGAAGCATCTCCCGCGTTCCCATTCTTTAATTTATCAATTTCTCTTTTCAAAAGAGACGTTTCCTTTTTTAAATCTATGACCATCGTAAGTAACATGGAATCGATCGGGTAAGGAGACGAAGCCATAACTCCGGCTTGCACTTGCATTTTGGCGATGCGTATGAGCTCGTCAAAAATCGCCTGGTCCGGTCTTCGCAAGCCCCTTCTGAATTCATTTAAGCTGGATTCCACTTGTTGCATTTGCCTAGAGTAAGGGATAACTGTTCTTCCCATATTTATTCCTCTTCTTCGTTTTCTAAAGGAGCACTTAACGTTCTATCCGAATGCATTAATCCTTTTCTTGTCTTTAAATAGGAGTGACCGCTCTCGATTTTAAGCTCCCAGAGATCGTCGGCTGCCGCCACTAATTTCGGGAAAAAACGTTGGAATGTGGGGTGGGAGTATCCTAAAGATTCGATTACAAGGATGGGTAATTCTTTGTCCTTGAGAACCTCTAAAACCAAATGCATTTTATCTAATAGATAGCGCCCTTCCTCCTCTTGTACGTCTCCGTCGAAGAATTGTTTGCATGGAGCCAAAAGGAAGTAGATAGTGTCTTCCGTTTGATTTTTTGCAATGGATCGTAATGAATCCAAAATTTGATACGGCGTGAAAGCGCGTTGGATTAAGATATTTTGTAGGAGTTCCTCGGGTGGAAGTTGATTCATCCGTGTTTCCCGAGTAATCGTAAACGGGTTGAAGCGTATCGCACAATCCAAGTTAAAGACCTTAAATCCTGACGACGCAAATGCATATTCCCAGCGTAATGCTAAGCGGTAAATGCCTTCGCGACCTGTAAGCATACCGATTCCCTTACGATTCCAGCCCAGTATCGGGCGATATAAATCGGTACCGAAATCTCGGATAGAGCCTATTTGCATATATACTATATATATGATATCTACTTAAATGTAAAGTAAAAGATTTTGGAGAGAATCCCACCCTTTTTTGGGTGGGGGACGGGGGCGGCTTTTAAAAGACGCGATTATGTATCATAAAAAATAGAAATCGTCAATCTCGAATTTACGAAAAAGTTTGTTGGAGCTCCCTCACGGCTCTAAAGAAAAAAAAACTTGAAGTCAAGAGAGAATCTATTACACGTTGCGATTTAATAAGCGCAGAACTTTAAGCATCCGTGAGGAAAACTATCGAGAATCGTAAAGATCGATTTTGGCTCAATGCGCAATTTAAACGGAACGGAAGGATAGATTTAATAAAAATAATTCTTTTCGACGATTTTAAGATCACTCAAATCTTTCGGGTTTTATTTTTCCGAATCGGAGGATTATTAGGGCGTTCGAGAGAATTGTAGACTAACGATAAGAAGCATAAAACGGTTTAAAATTGTAACTCACTCGTTGAACCATTTTTTTCTACGGAAATATAGCATCATCGAGGCCGGTATGCTTCCTATGGTTCCGATTGTGATCCAAAACATAGTATTGCTGGAAAAGGGCAGGTCGGTGAAATTCATTCCGAAAAAGCCGGTTAAGAACGTTAACGGAAGAAAGACCATCGATACTAAAGTCAGTTTTTTGATGATCTCGTTCGTTTTCTGAGACAATAGCGAGAAATACGCATCCATGGAGTTCCCGATAAGATCCCTGTCCATATCGATGGTTTCCACCAATCGACTTAGATGATCGTAAACGTCCCTGAAATAAAATCTAATTCTTTGCGTCAGGAATTTATTCTCATGCCGCATAATCAGATTCAGCACTTCTCTTTGAGGAGAAAGAACCCTTCGCATTCGCACCAAGTTTCTTTTTAGGAAGAGCATATCGGTAACGAAGTCGGGTTGGACTTCTTTAGTGAGAATTTGGTTCTCCAGATCGGTGATCCCTTCGGATACTTCGTCCAGAATCGGAAAATTCGAGTCCACCAAAAAGTCGAAAAGAACGTATAAAAAATGGTCGGTTCCTTTAGCCACCAGGTTCGCTTCCGTACAACATCGACTCCAAAGGTTATCTATTATATTTTCATTATGCTCATGCACGGTTACGATGAAATTATGGTTGAAAAACGCATGAGTCTCTCTCGCTAAAAGCTGTTTGCTCCCGGACGGGGACGAAAAATTATGCAATACTATGAAAGCATGATCTTCGTAATCCTCGAATTTAGGCCTTTGGTTTCGATTAACGCAGTCTTCGATCGCTAAAGGATGGAATCCGCAATTTTGCGAGAGAAAATAAAGATCTTCTTCGTTCGGATTTTCAAAGTCGATCCAAATCTTAGCTTTTTTACTTTCCTTATGTAAATCGAATTTTTGCCGCTGATCCTTCCGGATTTCCAGCGGAGAAGCTTTAGAGCCGGAGGGGAATTTCCCGTTTCTAGTAATTGGCGGAAAAATCAGGATTCTCATCATAAAAAAACTCTTTATACAATCCGACGAGAAATCCGATTTTTCTCAAATATTGATCTTAGGTGTTTTCGAGTGCATACACTATATAAGCGCGAAAATCTTCCAGACTGAATTCTTTCCTATTCGTAAGATAATTTATCATATAACCGATCGTAGATGAAGATAAATTTTTCACTTCGAATTCGGTATAATTCGGCTTTAATGCGAGAATGACTTTCTTTGAATTTTCGTAAAAGATCAGATTTACAAGGTGAATATTCCGACGCTTCAATCTGTGTATTTTCGGTTGGAGCATCAGATTCCAATACAGTCTTAGATATTCTTCGTTTTCCTTTACTAATTTTACGATCTGCCCGGCAAGAAATTCGATCAACTCCTTTCGATCGTCAGGGGAAGTGAGATTCTCGGGTAGGTACTTCTTTAGAATTTTATCATGCGATTGGATGATGCCGACTAAAATTGATTCCTTGGATTCGAAGTAGCGATATGCTAAGCCTAGGGATAAACCGGCTCTTTGCGAGATCTGCCGCATTGTGGTGCCGTGATATCCCTGCTCCGAAAAAAGGCGAAGAGATGTTTTTAGGATTAGATCTTGTGTATCCTTCGCCATTTTTTACCGGATAGAATAAAGAACCTTACGAGACCCAATTCTTTCACGGTTTGTTTCCATCCGATTTTTATAAGCGAATGCCTTTTCGGGTTTTAAGATCGAAAGAAGATCGTAGAGTTCGATTTCGAACTGAAGCATCGCTTCCGCTACTTCTTCGGCCCCTTTCTCTACCGACCGTTTTGCATCCACACAAACGTGTCTCGAGTTTATTTTATCCGGTCCGATTTCTTCGGCAATTTTCCGAAAGTTCTGTTTTGTAATCGTTCCGCCTACGGATGTTTTTTTACCGCGATCCTTGGAAATGGTCACGATAGTTTTGGTGACTTTCATGACCTCGTCATCGTCGGGAATTAGGCCCATGGAAGCTGATAAGTCGGAACGAGCGGCGGTAACTTGATCCAATTCTTCGAAAGATTTTGAATCCACGATTTCCAGGAGATTCTTATATCCCGTAATCGTTTCCAAATTCATGGCTTTGAATACTTTTCGAAAGGTAACCGGCGGGAGCATGCTTCTGAGGGTGGCAATGAAGTTCTTGAGAGCATAGGCCGATTCGATCATCGGCGCCGAAATGCCTTCGATTTCCTCTTTTACAAGCATTCGGATATCCGTCCTTGCTTCCGGCCCCCCGATTTTGACCGTTACTGGAACCACGTCTTTGGCGACCAGGTGGAGAACCCTGATTTCCTCGGCGTCCATATCCTCGGTTTCCGTTCCGCCTTTTAAGCCGACGATAGGATAAGTCGTCGTCAGAGATACTAGGTAGCGGCGAAGTTCGATGATTTTACGGTCAATCTGCTCTTTCACCTTTCTAGTATCGTCCTTTCTCTGAAAAGCGTAAGGATTTTTGGTGCGTGATTGACGGGAAATCCTAATCTCCTATCAATAGACCTATGAGCGAGCCCCAGGGCATTCCATCTAAAAAAAGCCTAATTTCCGGATTTGTCGAAGACGAATCGATTTCTTCCACTTTTTCATTCATCGTAATCGTTGTTCTGGTTTTAGCCTTCAAATCCTCGGTATTAGATGCCAATAATATCCCGTCAGGATCCATGATACCGACTTTAAAAATCGGGGATTTCCTATTCGTAAATAAGATGCGCTATTCTTTTAGAATGCCCTTTACCGAAAAGGAGCTGTTTCGATACGACGATCCTAAAAGAGGGGATATCGTAACGTTTATCCCTCCACAACGAGCCATGACGGAACCCGGAGACACCCGAGACGGTTTTTTCCCCAAACGTTATGTAAAACGGGTCATCGGTTTACCGGGAGATACGATTCGGATCACTTTGACGAATATCCGTAGAGATAATCACTATTCTACATACTCCGCAATCGAGTATAAGGAAAAGGGGAGTTCCGAATTTAAGAAATATAAATATAGGGAAGTCGAACCCGGCACCCTCCTTTATGATTTGGATAATACCAGAGCTTTGAGCGGTTTTCTGTACAAAGAAGAAAAATCCGGCTTTGAACATTATGTTTTAGAGGGTAGCGATTCGCTTTATTATCACGGGTCTGATTGTTATAAACCCAGCGGATGTGAAATTCCGGTCGACCATTATATGATGGAAGGGGACAATCGTCCCGATTCTTCCGATTCGAGATATTGGGGGTTCGTTCCTAGGGAGGACGTACTTGGAAAAGCTGCCATGATTTACTTTTCCGTAAATTGGAAGGATTCCGTCTGTCAGTACAAAAGCGGCCGGGAATTAGCCGAAAAAGGGGTGCAATATGCGGAGCAATATGAAGGTTCCGAACTAAAAAGTAGCTGCGGAGATCCTTCGGCAAACTGGCTAATCAGAACGATTTTATATCGAATCCCTAGGATGGAAGTTCGATGGTCCAGAATCGGGACTATCTTACAGTAGGCAAACGTTTATGTCCGAGCCTGAATCTAAGAAACCGAAAGAAGCTTCTCCCTGGGAGCTTGCCGGGCTTGGAATGGAGTTTTGCTTTATCGTTGTAGGTTCCATCTTTATCGGGAATTACCTGGATTCCAAATTTGGGTTTTCCCCCTTCGGAATTTTAGGCGGCTCCGTGATCGGCTTTACTTACGGGATTTATTACATTCTCTATCGTGTGGCAAAGCATGAGAGAGGAGAAAAGTAGCTCTACCTTCGATGCAAGAAGGTCTATTAAATCCTAAGAAATATCTTTTCGGCGCCTTGCTAGTAAGCCTTGTTTTCCTTATTCTATTTCAGTTCGGACCCGACTTAAATTTCGGTTTCTGGAAAGGCGTGGCCTCATCTCTTCTTCTTTCTTTTTTCTCATATTCGATACGATTTTATATCCTTTTGAAGAATTCTACGGGAGCTCTGAATGCGCAATTAGGAACGAACGTTCTATTTTTTTTCATTCAGATAGCTTGTTTGTTTACGTTTTTATGGATGGGGGAACGTGAAGGTTTTATAATCGGTTTTTTTATTGCTCATTTCGCGAACATATTAATATTGGTATTCGCAAGGTGAAGGGACGAGCACCGTTTAGAAGTGTTTTCGACCGATCCGAGCTTGAACGTTAGAACCCCGGAGCTTTCTTCCCGGAAACCAGTTTCCCGCAAAAGGAAACCGCGCATCTTTTTAAACGTATGTTGAAACGACTCTTTGCTGCAATCCTACTTCTTTCCGCCCTACCTGCGTTCGCATCCGAATCTGCCGGAGAGGGATTTGATTTAAACGAAGTCTTGGTTCATCACTTGATGGATCACGCCGAGTTTCCTTTGAACATCGGCGGCCATAAGATCTATGAAGATCAAGAAGGGTTCGATCCTTCCAACGAAAATATTTTCCTGGACCATCATCATAATAAAAGGTTCCATTTCGTGGGAGGTTTCGATCTGCATATCACTCGCAGAGTGACCATGATGTGGATCGTAGCATTTTTATTATTCGTAATATTTATTCCGGCTGCTCGGATCATTTCCAGAAATCCTTTGAAGGTTCAAGGTCGATTCGCGAATACCGTCGAGACCTTTATTGATTTTTTAAAGAAAGACGTTGTGGATTCCAATATGGACGGCCACGGACATGGATATTATCATTATATCTTTTCACTCTTCTTTTTCATTCTTTTCTGTAATCTTCTAGGCTTACTTCCTCCGGTCGGCGAAGTCGTTCAGGTCGGTTCTGAAATCGTTCAACATTACGTAAACGGCGAGGACGCGGCTACGGAAGCCGTCGAAGAATCCGCTTCGCATCACGAGCCGATCTGGCTTGCGAAAGTTTGGAACGGGATCACTGTTACGGGAGACGTATCGGTGACCATGACCTTAGCGCTAATGACCATGGCGATGATTTATGCCGCCGGGTTTATATACCAAGGACCTAAGTTCGTGATTCATTCGGTTCCGAACGGAGTTCCATGGCCTTTATATTTCTTAATGTGGCCCCTGGAGTTTGTCGTTTCTCCGGCCGCAAAGACCTTTGCGCTAACTGTGCGTCTTTTAGCGAACATGACAGCGGGGCACGTTATCATTTTGGCATTGATGGGCTTTATTTTCCAATTCAAGGCCTGGGGAATTATTCCGGTGTCCATGGTCGGAGCGGGAGTGATTTACGTTTTGGAACTCTTTGTTGCGTTCCTGCAAGCGTATGTCTTTGCCCTTTTAACTTCGCTCTTTGTGGGCTTGAGTATGCATAGGCATTAATTTTTAATCATTGTTAGTTCAAACAGGAGATAGTAGCAATATGGAATTCGGACTAGGATATATCGGAGTAGGAATCGCAGCTGGAATCGCCATCCTCGGTGCAGGTTTAGGAATCGGAAGAATCGGTGGATCTGCTGCAGAAGGCATTAGCCGTCAACCGGAAGCTGGCGGTAAGATTCAGACTGCGATGATCATTTCTGCGGCTCTTATCGAAGGTGCTGCACTTTTCGCTCTCGTAATCGCGTTCCTCGCGGCTGGAACCTTAAACGACGCTGTTAAGTCTAGTGTTGAAAAGGCTAAAACTGCAGTTTCCGCACCCGCCGAAGGTAAATAATCTTGTTTCTCTTAGCAGCTAAGGGGCTGAACGGTCTTCTTGACGTAAATCCGGGTCTAGTTGTTTGGACCCTGGTTACTTTCGGGATCGTCGTACTAGTCCTAAAGAAATTCGCCTGGGATGTCATTCTCAAAGCGCTCGATGAACGGGCAGAGACCATTCAAAACGATATTCGGAAAGCTGCGGACGTCCGCTCTGAGGCGGAGGCACTGCTTAAGGATTACGAAGCGAAGATCGCGGTAGCCCGTGATCAGGCGAACGGAATCGTTTCGGAAGCGAAATCGGATGCGACGAATCTTCGAAATAAAATGTTGGAAGAAGCGGCTAAAGACGTGAAGCACTTAAAGGATAGCGCAGTGAAAGATATTGAACTGGCAAAATCCAAGGCCTTGGCGGAACTCCAGGAACAGATCGTCGGTATGACCGTCCAAGTTGCAGGCTTAGTGTTGGAAAAACAACTGAAAGCGGACGACTATAAGTCTTTCATCGAAAACGAGCTAGGCAAGATCAAGAAACTGAGCGCTTAATTAATATGAGCTATTCCGCGATCCCTAAAACCTACGCTACCGCATTTGCGGAGGCAAGTACTTCCCTGGAAGAGGCCGAGCAAGAATTGGACTCGGTAATCCAAATCATAAAATCGGAACATCAGTTTCGGGACTTTTTCGACATTCCTTCCGTAACGAAGGAAGAGAAGGAGCGCGTCCTAACCAAAACGTTTAAAGGGAAGATTTCGGATATCACTTTAAATTTTCTGCAAGTGCTATTAAATAGAGGAAGATTCTCCTTTTTATCCGAGATTCACGACGCTTTCAAAGAAGAATTGGATCGTAAAGCGGGTCGGGTTCGCGCGAAAGTACGGAGCTATCCCGCTCTCGATGATTCGCAACTTGCGAAATTGCGTGATGTTCTGAAGGACAAATTCAAGTCAGATTTCATTCTGGAAGCTACGGAGGACCCAAGCCTAATCGGTGGTTTTGTGGTCCGTTTCCATGACCTGGCGATCGATTCTTCCATGAAGAACCAGCTAAGGAAGTTAAGACAAGCCTTGCTGGAAACTAAACTACCGGTCGGAGTTGTGTATGAAAATTAAAACGGACGAAATTGCGTCGGTTCTTAAACAAGAAATCCTAAATTATAAAAAAGACCTAAGTGTAGAAGAAGTCGGAACCGTTCTGGAAGTAGGGGACGGTATCGCGAGAGTCTTCGGACTTAAAAACGTTATGGCCGGAGAGCTCGTTGAATTCCAAAACGGCGTTCGCGGACAGGCGTTCAACTTGGAAGATAACTCGGTAGGTGTGATCATTTACGGGGAATACAAGAATATCCAAGAAGGACATACCGTAAAAAGAACGAGTAAAATTCTGGAAGTGCCGGTAGGACCGGAACTTTTGGGCCGAGTCGTAAACCCGTTAGGCGAACCGCTAGACGGAAAAGGCCCGATCAACGCGAAGCAGACTCGCCCGGTGGAAAGCCCGGCACCCGGTATCTCGATGAGACAACCTGTCGAAGAGCCGATGCAAACCGGTATCAAAAGTATCGATGCAATGATCCCGATCGGTCGTGGTCAACGAGAGTTGATCATCGGTGACCGTGGAACGGGTAAAACTTCCATCGCACTCGATACGATTATCAATCAAAAAGGATCCGGAGTGATTTGCGTGTATGTGGCAATCGGTCAGAAAGCCTCTACAGTGGCAACTACCGTCGAAAAACTCAAAGCTGTCGGCGCCATGGACTACACTATCGTAGTCTCCGCCACGGCTGCCGACCCGGCTCCTATGCAATACATTGCTCCTTATTCAGGTTGCTCGTTCGCAGAATACTTCATGTATAACGAGAAAAAAGCGACTCTGGTGGTATATGACGACCTTTCTAAACAAGCAGTCGCATATCGTCAGATGTCCTTGTTGCTTCGCCGTCCTCCGGGTCGTGAAGCTTACCCCGGAGACGTTTTCTATCTTCACTCTCGCTTATTAGAGCGTGCTGCGAAATTAGATGAAAAATACGGTGCCGGGTCTTTGACCGCGCTTCCGATCATTGAAACGCAAGAGGGTGAGGTTTCTGCTTATATTCCTACGAACGTGATTTCCATCACTGACGGACAGATTTATCTCCAATCCAACTTGTTTGCTTCCGGAGTAAGGCCTGCCGTTGACGTGGGTATTTCAGTATCCCGGGTAGGTTCAGCCGCGCAAATTAAGGCGATGAAACAAGTTGCCGGAAAGATGAAGTTGGAATTGGCTCAGTTTCGGGAACTCGAAGCGTTTGCGCAATTAGGAACGGAGTTGGATCCGATCACTCAATCTCAGTTGGATCGCGGTTACCGAATCGTAGAAGTCCTGAAGCAGCCAGTATCGAATCCTTATCCTGTAGAAGAGCAGGTCGTGGAAATTTTTGCGGTAACTCGCGGGCATATGGATAAAATTCCGGTATCGAAAGCTCGTGAGTTCGGAGTACATCTTTTAAATACTATTCGGGAACAATATCCGGAAGTTTTCAAAGCGATCCGTACCGAGAAGAAGATTGCCGACGAAGGCAAGCTCGGCGAAGTCGTTTCCAAAATCGCTGGCGAGTTCGTCAGGAACCTAAAGTAAGCGGGAGAATATCTTGGCTACACAAAGGGAAATAAAAAAGCGGATCGTATCCGTTAAAAATACCCGAAAGATCACTCGGACAATGGAGATGGTGGCAACCGCTAAATCCAAGAAATTGAGCGATCGGGTAAACGCTTCCCATCCTTTTTCCAATAAGATTAAGGAGATGGTTGGATCTCTTGCTTCTCTTTCAGAAGTAGTCAAGAGTCCTTATTTGCGGAGACCTCAAACGATCCGAAGCATAGCGCTTCTCGTGATTACCGCGAACCGAGGACTTTGCGGCGGTTACAACTCGAACGCAAACCGTTTGGCAAAAAGCAGAATTCTCGAACTAAGAGAAAAGGGCATCGACGTAAGGCTGTTCGTAGTCGGGAAGAAAGGAACTTCCTTTTTCAAATTCGCGGGTGAGAAGATCGAGAAATCGTATACTCATATCAATGATAAATCGGGATACAAGGAAGCGGAAGAATTTGCCGACTTTTTCCTGGATTTATTCGCGAGGGAAGAGGTGGACGCGGTTGAAATCGTATCTACGGTTTATCACTCTTCAGCTTCCCAGCGTGCGGAAGTAACCAAGATTCTTCCTTTTGAACCGAAGGGAGAAAGTTCTGTCGGAGACAGCGTGGTTTATGAACCGAGTCCCGAAAGCATCTTGGAATCTTTACTTCCTTTGGTGGTTAAGACGGCATTTTTAAAGGCGATTCTGGAAGCGAACTGTTCTGAGCAGATCGCACAGCGCATAGCTATGAAGTCCGCAACCGACGCGGCCTCCGACATGATCAAGGTTTTGACCCGCGGATATAACCGTGTTCGTCAAGCCAAGATCACTCAAGAGATCTCGGAGATCGTTGCAGGAGCGGATTCGCTAAACTAGTTTTTATTGGAATTGGAGTTATTTGGATGAGCAAAGGTAAGATCAAACAAATCATCGGGTCGGTTTTGGATATCGAGTTTGAATCCGGGCACCTGCCTGAAATTTTTAATGCACTTGAAATTCAGTCCGCGGCTGGAGGAAAAAAGGAAAAAATCGTAGCGGAAGTCCAGCAGCACATCGGTGGTGCAACTGTTCGCGCGATCGCTCTTTCTTCCACTGACGGATTAATTCGCGGTCAGGAAGTGATCGATACGGGGACTTCAATTTCTGTTCCCGTAGGTGAAGTAACTCTCGGACGGATTTTCAACGTGTTAGGAGAGGCGATCGACGAAGGTCCGGTAGTTCAAGTAAAAGAACGCAAGCCGATTCACCGTGCCGCTCCAGGATACGAAGATCTTTCTTCTCGTACTGAAGTCTTCGAAACCGGAATCAAAGTCATCGATCTTCTTGCTCCTTATATCAAAGGGGGAAAAACCGGACTCTTCGGAGGCGCCGGAGTCGGTAAGACGGTTCTCATCCAGGAATTGATCAATAACATCGCCAAACAACACGGCGGTTTTTCCGTATTCGCAGGAGTCGGTGAAAGAACCCGTGAAGGAAACGACCTCTGGCGTGAGATGAAGGAATCCGGGGTTATCGACAAGACCGTCCTTTGTTACGGCCAGATGAACGAGCCCCCAGGCGCTCGTCTCCGAGTGGCTTTATCCGCCCTTACGATGGCGGAGCATTTCCGCGATTCGATCGGGACAGACGTACTTTTATTCGTGGATAATATTTTCCGTTTCTCTCAAGCAGGATCGGAAGTATCCGCTCTTTTAGGAAGGATGCCTTCTGCAGTGGGTTATCAACCGACTCTATCTACCGAAATGGGCGCTCTTCAAGAGAGGATTACCTCTACTCGCAAAGGTTCTATTACTTCAGTTCAGGCAATTTACGTTCCTGCGGACGACTTGACCGACCCGGCTCCTGCGACTGCATTCGCGCACTTGGATGCGACTACGGTTCTTTCTCGTGCAATCTCCGACAAAGGAATTTATCCTGCGGTTGACCCATTGGATTCGACCTCTCGGGTCATGAATGCCGAAGTTTTAGGCCAGGAACATTATAGTGTTGCTCGAGAAGTTCAAAGGATTCTGCAGCGCTATAAGGACCTTCAAGATATTATTGCAATCTTGGGTATGGACGAACTTTCCGAGGATGACAAGGTTCTCGTGGCTCGTGCGAGAAAGATTGAAAAATTCCTGTCTCAACCGTTCCATGTGGCAGAGGTCTTCACCGGATTTCCGGGTAAATATGTCAAATTGGCAGACACTGTCCGTTCTTTCAAAGAAGTGATTTCCGGAAATTACGATCATCTTCCCGAGCAAGCCTTCTATATGGTGGGAACCATCGAAGACGCGATCGAGAAGTCTAAAAACCTGAGGGCATAATGGCTAGTCCTAAACTTAAGGTTTCCGTTATTTCTCCGGAAAAGCTTCTCTATACCGGAGAAGCGGATAGTCTGATCGTTCCAGGAAGCGAGGGATTTTTTGGAGTTCTTCCAGGACATACCTCCCTTGTCTCCCTGCTAGGTATCGGTGTTTTGGAAATCAGACAAGGAAACAAAACTAAGATCGCGGTTATCGAAGGCGGTTTTTTCGAAATCCGTAATAATAATGTTACGATCTTGACGGACCATGGCAGCTTGAAAGAAGAAATCGATTTAGAAGCCGCCAAGAAATCTCTGGAAGATGCGGAAGCTCTTCCTCTCTCTCTGGAGAAAAATCTCCTCCTCCAAAAGGCAAAAACCCGAATTTTAGCGGCTTCCCGCTAACTTTTAGGGTCCTCATATTCCGAAAATCAGTATAAGAACTCTTCTTTCCGAGGATATCGGAAAGAAGAATCTGAACTCACACGGACTCTCAATCTTGGGTATCCCTGTGAGATAATTTTCGGATTGTATTTCCCTGGAAATTTAGGGATCTTCCGGTATAAGTGATATATTGTAGGAAGCATGGCGGACGATTTTAGGATAAGCAAAGGAAAGGATCTTCCGGAAGGAAGCGAGGACGAATTTGATCCGAATGAAATGAGTTTGGACGATATAGATTCTCTTCTCTCTTCAGGGGACGATCCTTCGGCCTTTGACTTCGATTCCATTCCGGTGGCTGAAATGTCGGATTCCGGCAATTTCGAGGAGTTATCAGCTTCTTCAGGAGAAGAGTTTCCGGACGCGTTCGGCGATTTAGAACCGGCGCAAGATTTCACGGATAACGATCTAAGCATTAATTTAAATGAATTGGACGAAGAAGTCCATCTTGACGAAGATTTCGACTTTGAACTGACAGATCCTCTTATCGATGCGGAAATAGATCGCCTTTTAGATATAGAAGAAGAGGAAGATTCTGACACTCCTAACGAAACGGCGGCGCCGTCCTGGAAAGATAACTCGGCCGCGACTTCCACAGCTACCGACGTCGAATCGGAACCGAATACGGAAAACGCATTTTCCGATTTGGGATCCTTAGACTTGGGCGATTTTTCTCAACCTGGCGAAGTCCCTTCCTCCGCTTTCCATTCCGACGACGAACCGTTTGAAACGGAAGAGCACGAAACCGGCTTTGGCGATCTGGAATTAGAAGAAGAAACTCCGATTTCTCTTTCGGATGATGAATTACAAGATATTAATATAAGCGCCAACCTCGCCGATTTCGATATGGGAGAAGAAGAGGTTGAGGACGCAGTCGGATCGGCTGCCGCACATCCTGTCGAGGAGGAGTTTCTTTCCGACGACGAAGGTCCGATCTCCCTTTCAGATAGCGAATTGGGAGACTTATTAGGCGAGGCGCCGACTACGATCGAGCCTCGCAAGTCGGTTGACGATGCTTTCGGCGATATCGGCGGAGAAGATTTCCCTGCTTCCGGCTCGACCCCTTCCACATTAGAAGAATCGAATGAAGAAGAGGGGGATATCGCGCTCTCTATCGACGAACTCGATCACTTGCTTACGGACGAAGATACTACTTCCGAAATCGATTTCGGCCCGGATATAATCGCACTCGAAGAGCCGGAGGAGTCTACGACGGGGTGGGCGGATTTTGAGCCTTCTTCCGAAGAATCGACTCCCGCTATCGCTGAGGATTTTTCCTTTGATGCACCAAAACAAGATTTATTATCCGAAGAAGATTCGGACGAACCGATCGCTCTCTCGGACGACGAATTAGGCGATTTACTATCCTCAGGATCGGAAGAACCTTCCGATACGCTTTCATTAAACGATTTGGAAATCCCGGAGGAAGCGATTCCTGGGACGGAAATGGACTTTGCCTTAGACGAACCAGGTGAGGAGTCCACGGAGGAACCTGTCGCCTCCGACTTCGATTTCGGAGCCGACCTGGAGGCGCCGATCATTTCGGAAGGAGAGGAATCGATATCCTTGCCTGTGAGCGAATTCAGCGATTTTACGATTCCAGAGGATGAAAACGATCCGTTCGCACCGAGAGCGTTGGACGAGGAAGAGGACATAGATGCAATTCCTCCCGGATCCGATTTTTTGACCGAGGAAACGGAATCCGAGGAACCGATCGCTCTTTCGGACGACGAATTAGGGGATTTACTTTCTTCGGGAGAAGAAGAAGACGCTTCAGTTCCATCCGCTGAACCGGACTTCCTTTCCGAAGAAGAGGCCGAAGAGCCGATCGCTCTTTCGGACGACGAACTGGGAGATTTACTTTCTTCGGGAGAAGAAGAAACTGCGGAAGTTTCGACGGATGCCGATTTTGGAGATTTATCATTTTCTGATATTGGTGACGGTGAAGAAACGGATCTTCTTTCCGACGGCGCGGCCGACGAGCCGATTGCTCTTTCGGATAACGAGTTGGGTGACCTACTCTCTTCCGGGGATGAGACCATACCAGTCGCTACGAATGAACCGGATTTCTTTGCCGATGCCGATGAACCGATTGCCCTTTCCGAAGACGAATTAGGAAATTTGTTATCCGAAGAAGGTAAAGGGGAAGCTAGCTCCGAGTTCCTGTCGGAGGAGGAAGACGAACCGATTGCGCTTCCAGTTAACGAGTTGGATGAGCTTGGAGTTTCTTCAGAGCCTAAAACCGATTACGACATAGATTGGGACGGACCGGTAGCAGACTTGAACGAGTTGGCGGAAGTCGAACCCGTGGCTCCATCCGATTGGGATCTCGGAGAAGAAGCCGATGAACCGATTACTCTCTCCGACGACGAGCTGGGCAATTTACTTGCCGACGAAGAACCGAGCGGAATGGAATCGGGGGAATTGGACGCATTACTTTCCGAGCCGCCTCCTGCTTCCGACCTTGATGCGTTAGGCGCAACTGGCGACGAAGCTCTCATTGCGGATTTAAATTTCTCAGAAGAAGCAAGCCATTTGGATACCGTTCCGACGGTCGAAGCATTGCCGCCTGATCCGGAGCTACTTATCGTACTGGATGAATTTGCGGACGAGGGCGAATTATCGCCGATCGAAGAAATTCGCCAGACTGCGGTTCCCACGAACGAAGGAGCTCCCGCAAGCGCGGAAGGCGGCGAAGTTCAACCATCTCAAGAAGAGATGAAGAGAATTTTATTGTATCTGGACGAATTGCTGGGCAATTTACCGGACGATATGATTCGGGAATTCTCTCGTTCCGACTATTTTGAACTTTACAAGAAATTAATGAAACAAATCGGCGTCTGACGATTATGGGTCTTCTAGACAAAGTCAGTCGTATGATTCGTTCCGAGGCGGCTGCCCCTGCCGAGGATTCCGGTTCGCCTTCGAAGTCTACCGCTGTTTCCGAAAAGCCCTCCTTATTAAGAAAGTCAATGGCGGCCCGAGCCAAAGGCCTTCTCGAAAGAGCAAAGGAATTTACTAGTAAAAAAGAACCGCAAGAATTCAACTCTGCATACGGAGATCCGGCGGAATTCAAGCCGACCCCTATGTCCGCATCCAGCGAAGACGAATTTTCCTACGATTCGCCTGACGCAGCGTCGGAATTTGCGCCGAATGCAGAATTCGAGTCTATGGAGGAGGACCGAGAGACGGACTCCGAGCCCGCAGAATTCGATTTTCCCGATTCTACGTTCGAGGATTTGACGATCGATTCTGGAAAAGAGGATCCGCTTTTAGACGACGAAATGCCGTCTGCACCAAGCCATGCGCCCGATACTTCTTTTGACGATCTGCCTTCTTTCGAACCGGATGAAAAGGAAGCGATCGCGAAGTCGGAATTTGAATCTTCTCATTCGGAAGCAGAGTCGCTAACCGAGGCGGACAAAATCGAGGATCCATTCTCGGATTGGATTAAGGATGCGGAGACCCAGGCGACTAAGGAAGCCGGTCGTCCTCATCGCCGAGAGCAGGAAGAAAGAGAGAAAGCCGAGTTCTTGTTTGATGACGATTCCGATTATTCCACGATGCCCATCGATCTGCAGATCGCTTCTCGGAAGAAACTTGAAAACTATCTATCGGTCTTTGAAATTTCGAAGGAAATTGCCGCATCCAAGGACTTTACCAGCTTTTTTGAAAACCTATCGTATTCTATTTTAGGTCAGATTGGAGCCGAAGCAGTAGTGATTTTCTCATCTACCAACGGCGATTTTGATGCGCTAAGAGTCGTGGATGCGCAAGGATTGGACGCTGATCCCTCCTGGGTTTTGGAATCGGGTGACGAAATTTACCAAGCGGTTCGGCGAGCTCCTTCCGTGATTTATGCTAAGGAGATGATTAAGCTAGTCGTTCCTAAGAAGGAAAAAGAAATTCTTGAAAAAACCTCGGCAGAACTCCTAGTGCCGATTCGGAATCACGAGGAATTTTATGGAATCATTCTTCTTACTAAAACGGTTGCCGGTGAAGATTATACGATCGAAGATCTTGAATTTCTCAAAATCGTCGGCGAGATATCTGGATCAGTTTTCAGACGTATTATGGATTTGGAAACTGTCCATCAGGAAAACGATCATCTAAAGGAAGTTTTAAAAAGTAACGAAAGGATTTTATCGACCGCTCGCGATTTGGCGCAAGTTCGCGATATGGACGAAGCTTACGATCGATTGATCGAAATTCTGAAGAAAGAGCTCGGCTTGAGGAGATGGACTTTACTTCTTTTAGATCGAACAAACAGAAAAGAATATAAGGTTTTTGGAACGAACCTATTGACTCCGGACACGATCGGAAGATTTAGATTAGGATTGGATTCCAATCTAGTCGGGATCGTCGCGAATGTCCCCGGCGTTTTCAGGATCGCAAATTTTAGAAAAAATCCGGAATTGCTCGCTCAATTGACGAACGACGAGCTGGGGCTGATGCAAGAGTTCGATATCCTTCCGTTTTTAAATTTGAATTGGCTTGTCGGAATGCTTGTGATTCATGAAACCGAATTTCCTTGGACGGATACCGATCGAGAATCCGCCGTCGGTATTTCCGAAATAACCGCGCCGATTCTTTCCAATCTATTAATGTTGGAAGAACGCGACGCCGTTTTCAGAGATCCGTTCAGTCCCGTAGAATCAAAGATTAACGAAGCGATTGCTCGCGCTTCTAAAATAGGAACTCCGTTTAGCCTTACGATTTTTAAAGTTCAGAACGCGACCCGTGTCGTTAGAATGAAAGGAGCCGGCTATTTTGCCTACTACTGCGAAGAACTAAGAAACGCCATCCAAGAAAATTTGGGAGAGAGCGACTACTGTTATAGAGTGGGACAAGGGAAATATGTCGTAGTGTTGGACGGTAAGGACAGAGAGGAAACTCAAATCGTAGTGCGGAAAATTCGCAATCGAATTGTCGAGCTGGATCGTCAAAGTAAAGACTTCCAGACCTCGACCGCAAATCAGACCTTATGCTTCCCTGCAGATACGAAAGAAAAAGAACGATTACTTGAACTGATCGAAGAATCATAATTTTCTTATGCTATTTCATTCGCTGGGATTTTTGCTCTTCTTCGGAGTAGTTTATTTCCTGTACAATCGCTTCAATACTCGAGGTCAGAATCTTTTATTATTAGTCTCGGGTTTGGCGTTTTACGTTTCTTGGGGTTGGGAGCCGACCTTGATTTTGATATTCTCGGTACTGGGAAACTTTCTCGGAGGACTTTGGCTCTCTAAAGCAACCGATTCTCGCAAAAGTTTGGTTGCAGGAGTCTTAATCGGATCGAATCTCGCTCTTCTCGGTGTCTTTAAGTATAGTTCTTTCGGCGCTCAAGTATGGAATGATCTTGTTTTTATGTTCGGCGGAGAGGGAATTCGCGTACCCAAGCTTCTATTTCCATTAGGCATTTCCTTTTACACGTTTCATAATATAAGTTATATCGTCGAAATTCGAATCAATCGAATTCGAGCTTCGGCCGACTTGGTGCAATTTTGCGTTTATGATTTATTTTTTCCTTTGCTTCTCATCGGTCCGATCGAAAGGCCAAATTCCCTGCTTCCTCAAATCGCAAATCCTCGCGCGATAGTAAGCGAGGAGGTCTGGGCCGGCATTTGGCTGTTTTCCTGGGGGATTTTTAAGAAAGTCTTTGTCGGAGATAATCTGCTCTTCTTCGTGGAAAAAGTTTTGCAACCGGGAGTTGTTTGGCCCGACGGGATCGTATGGTGGTTGGCTTTCGTGATGAGTTTACAATTGTACGCAGATTTTTCCGGCTATACGGATGCCGCAAGGGGACTGGCGAAGATGCTAGGTTTTAAACTTACGAACAATTTCAATTTTCCTTATTTAGCGTCCAATCCGGCCGAATTTTGGAAGCGCTGGCATATTTCCTTATCGAGTTGGCTTAGAGATTATATATATATTCCCTTGGGAGGAAATCGTTTAGGCGTCGCTCGTCAGATCCTTAACATCATGCTTGTCTGGCTCTTAGGCGGTTTATGGCACGGAGCGGCATATGGGTTTTTAGTTTGGGGCCTGTTTTGCGGACTCCAGATTTCTTTCTATACGATAGGTGCGAGGGCGTTTAGTCGACTGGAATGGACTTCGAATATCTGGGTTCAAAAATCGAGTAAATTTATCGGAACAATTCTGACATGGACTTTGTTTTCGTTCGGTTTAATTCTTTTTAATATTACACGCCCGAGTGATTGGATTCCGTATTTCCATAACGCATATTCCGGATACTATTGGTCTACGGAATTGGCGGCTAAGGTTCTCTTTTTCGGAGCTCCTTTGGTATTTGTAGATATTTTGCAAATCAGGGCGGGAGGTTCGGATGAATTTTTCTCCCGATGGAGTCAATCGGGATCATTCTTAAAATATTCGGTCATTGCCTTTTTCTTTGCCCTACTGTTCATGAGTGCGGGAGTTTTTGAAAAAAAAGTCTTCTTCTATTTCCAGTTTTAATATGAGAAAATTAGAGAAAAATAAAATTATTATATGGATGGGAGCATTTCTCCTTTCGCTGATTTTGGCGTCCAATTTTCTCTTTGAACTTCTATTGCCGTTTCAGGAAAAGAACGCTTTTTTATACGAATTATTGCGGAAACAGTTTGAAAAACAGCTAAGTTACGATAATGCCAAAAGCAGGGAACCTAGTTGGCTTTTTCTCGGAGATAGTCAATTGATGAGCGGTATGGATCCGCAGGTCTTGCAGAGATCGACGGGTAAAAGGATTGTTTTTTTACCTCGACCTTCGGAACAACCCGAAGGTATCCTGATTCGGATAAAAGAACTCCTTTCGGCAGGATTGAAGCCGGAAAAAATATTCCTGAATGCGAACTATTTCAATACTGCCGATGTAGATATCGTTCCCGCGCACCGTTCGCTAGTGCTGAATTACGATTCTTTTCGCTGGAGTATATATTGGAATTCTCAGGAAAGAAATTTCTATTTTCGGAATGTAGGAGACGCTTTATTTTTTGCTCTGGCCAGAATATTTCCGTTAATGAAATTGAATTCGGCAATTTCCTCGGAAATTCGCACGATTCCTAAGACGGAACAATTTTTGGAAACCGATCCGAGACTGGCGGAAATCTTATCCATAAATCCGGTGGAAAGATGGAAATCGAATCGAAAAAAGAATGAGCAGTTGCGCGCAGAACTGGAACGAAGCGGAGGATTTCTGGAATGGAATAATTCGAAGACCTATACCGGCAACTGCGTTCCAAACACTTCACCTCAAGCCTTGCCGGGTTCGGGCTGGGAATCGAATTATAAAAGAATGCGATCGTCCTCCCTAGTAGCTTGGAAGTTAATTTTCAAAATATTACAAAAGGAGAATATTTCTTTCGAAGTATTATTAATTCCATCCCGCCCGGATTTTGTTGCCGCCGTCGGCGGAGATAATGCATTGTCCGAATTCGAAGGCATATTAAAGGCCGGCGGGATTCCGGTTATAAAGCCGGATGAGCCTTTCGAAATTTCCGTCTTCGGGGATTATACGCACCTAAATGCTTGCGGAGTGCAAAAATTAACTCGCTGGTTTTTGAAACGGGAAAACGGATCAGTTTTATAATGAAAAAAGAATTTTCCCGTCTAAGAACGGTTTTGAAACGCTTATTTACCTGAAAGTCGGATCGGACAGATTGAAATCCTGAGTTATAAGATGCTAGTTAACCTCAGTCCGTTTTTTGTAGAGTCCACCAAGTCATAGAACTTCTTGAACAAATACCTGCTATCATTCGGTCCCGGTGCGCTTTCCGGGTGATACTGTACAGAGAGTAACGGATAACCGGATTTTAAAATTCCTTCCACCGTTTGATCGTTCAGATTCACGAAAGATATGGGTTCTTTTTCCGAAGATTCTGCAACCACCGCGAAGCCATGATTCTGAGATGTGATTTCCACTTTGCCGGTCGCTATATTCTTAACCGGTTGATTTCCGCCTCTATGACCGAATTTCATTTTTTCGGTTTTTTTACCCATGGTTAAGCCGATGATTTGATGACCGAGACAAATACCGAAGAGTGGATATCCTTTTTCTAAAATAGCTCTCGTGGATTCGATGGCATAGGTGCATGCTGCGGGATCTCCTGGGCCATTGGAGAGAAAGAATGCATCGACGCCGTCTTTCATAATTTCGTCAGCTGGAGTTTCTGCCGGATAAACGGTCACTGCAAATCCGACCGCATCTAACAGTCGTAGAATATTGGTTTTCACTCCGTAGTCATAAACGGCGAGTTTATATTTCTTTCCTTCTAAGCTACCGAATTCGTATTTATGATTGGTACTGACTACTTTTGCGAGATCCGCATTCGCGATTCCGGGAAATCGCTTCACTTGCTCCAAAAAGGAGTTCGAATATTCTTCGGCTACGAAGATGCCGCCATTCGGTGCACCGTTTGTCCGGATAAAGCGAGTTAATTTCCGGGTATCTATGCCTTGAATTCCGGGAATTTTATATTCTTTTAAGAATTGTGAGAGGGTTTTTTCAGACTTGAAGTTGGAAGGCCGATCCACATACTCTTTTACGATCATCCCGCTTGCTTGAATCTTAGAAGATTCCATATTTTCGGGACTGATGCCGTAATTCCCGATCATTGGGTAAGTGAGTGTGACAATTTGATCGGCGTAAGAAGGATCCGTTAAAATTTCTTGGTATCCTGCCAATGACGTGTTGAAGACGATTTCCCCGACAGATTGGGTCTCGTAGCCGAAGGACTCGCCTTCGTATACGTCCCCGTTTTCCAAAACCAAGAACGCTTTCATATACGGACAGGGTTGCTCGCCTGAGATAGGGGTCAATCGAGAAATAGAGAATAGGAAGCACGCGTCGATTCCGATTAATCTTCAAACCTTTGGATGAGTAGCGCGGACCTTATAAGTTCTAAATGGTTGAGGAAAAAACCCACTTTTGGCGTTATGGAAGAAGGGCTGGGTAAAGAACAGTGGAAGTTAGCAATAAGATCGTAAAATTCGTTCTGCCTGACGGCAGCCAAAAAGACGCCGCATTCGGTTCCACCTACAAGGAATTTATAGAATCGAATCTCCCTTTTTTAAAGAATAAGGCTTTGGCAGTTCGTTTAAACGGCGCCCAAATTCTGGATTTAAGCCGCACGATCGATACGGATGCAAAGCTGGAAGTACTCACGTTTCAAGATAAAGAAGGCTGGGAAACCTTTCAGCATTCTGCGGCTCACTTACTCGGAATGGCGGTCCAAAACTTATACAAGGACGCAAAGCTAACTGTTGGCCCCGTTATCGAAAACGGACCGGGTTTCTTTTACTACGATATAGATTTCGGAGATTCGGTAATTACTCCGGAAGACTTTCCCAAGATAGAAGTCGAGATGAAAAAAATCGTTGAAAGCGATTATGAGGTATTTCGTAAAGTCTGGGATAAAAAAGAGGCAGTGTCCACTTTTTCGAAGATGGGGGAAAATTATAAAATCGAGATCATCGCTCAAATCCCGGAAGAACAAGTTTCCATCTACGGAATGGGAGAATGGTTTGATCTTTGCCGCGGTCCGCATGTTCCGCGTTCCGGTTTTTTGAAAGCGTTCAAGTTAACCGCACTTTCCGGGGCGTATTGGAAAGCGAATAAAGAAAATCGAATGCTGACTCGCATTTACGGAGTTGCGTTTCCTTCTAAAAAGGAATTGGATGAATATCTTTTTCGATTAGAAGAGGCAAAGAAGAGGGACCACCGTAAGCTCGGTAAGGAATTGGATCTCTTCTCTTTTCAACCCGAGGCTCCCGGATTTCCGTTTTGGCATCCTAAGGGAACGATCCTCTGGAATTCGCTGGCGGATTATATTCGGAAAGAATGCGCTAAACGCGGATACCAGGAAATAAGGACCCCCGCCGTTTTATCCTCGGAATTATGGCGTAAAAGCGGTCACTGGGATAACTTTTACGAGAATATGTATTTCGTATCGATTGATGAAGAGGAATTCGCCATCAAGCCGATGAACTGTCCGGGTTGCAGCCTGATATATAGACATCATTTGCATTCGTATCGCGAGCTTCCGCTTCGATTCGCCGAATTAGGAAGCGTGCATCGTCACGAATTGCATGGAGTCCTGCACGGACTCTTTCGAGTGCGCGCGTTTACCCAAGACGACGCGCATATTTATACTCCGTTAGATTTCCTGGAATCAGAAGTCGTGGATATCATCGACTTTACGTTTCAAGTATATAGAAAATTCGGGTTTACTGAATTTAAGACTTACATCGCGACTCGGCCGGAGAAATCTCAGGGCAAAGACGAGGATTGGGAATTTTCAACGAACGCGCTCAAACAAGCTTTGGATAAAAAGGGAATTCCTTTCGAGATTAAAGAAGGGGAGGGCGCTTTTTACGGACCGAAGATCGAGTTCAATATTAAGGATTCGATCGGAAGAATGTGGCAATGTGGAACCATCCAAATCGATTTTTCCATGCCTGATCGTTTCGAGTTGGATTATACCGATTCGGACGGATCAAAAAAACGACCGGTAATGATTCATAGGGCCATTTACGGATCTTTGGAGCGCTTTATCGGAATTTTAACGGAGCATTACGAAGGGAAATTTCCATTATGGGTCTCTCCGAACCAAATTCGAATCCTGACAGTAACCGATGCGGTTCAACCGTATGGGCAAGAAGTCTTAAAGAATTTAATAGATCTTGGTTTTAGAGTTGAGGCGGATTTTCGAAACGAAAAAATCGGAGCGAAAATCCGAGATTCGATACTAAAAAAAGCCAATTACTTACTCGTATTGGGCGAAAAGGAAAGAGAGTCGGGCAGTGTCGCCGTTCGGAAAAGAGGATCGGAGGAAACAATAAGCCTTTCATTTGCAGAATTTGTAAAGCAATTGGAATCCGAGATTCAATCCGGCAATTAATCGTTCGTTGCTTGTTGGAGCTCCCACAAAAAGCTAACTGCAAAAATGCTTGGCGAATCCGAACATTTATGATATAGAGCCGAGCACCTCGCCCACGTGCCCTCCACCACCACCCGAGAGCCTGTTGAAAAAGGGATGCAATTTTAGGGAACTTGCTAGATTTACGGAATGGCAAAGTTCAAGAATACGGATCCGAATCAGCTTAGAATGTACGTTTTAGAGTTCAAGGAATTGTTCGGGGAAGAACATCCGATTCACGGTTTTAAGAAAGTCATTGATCGGTTAGATTTCGAAGATTTCGAAAAGAATTACCAGAATGATGAGACTGGCAGACCTGCAATTTCACCGAAGAAAGTTATTTCGGCTCTTTTTTATTCCATTTTAATCGGCAATATCTCGATGCGGGAACTCTGTAGGTTATCCAAACTCAGAGCTGAATTGATCTATCTTCTGGATGGAGAAGAGCTGGATCATAGTTTTATCTCAAAGTTCAGAAAGACTCACAGAACTGAAATCGAAGATCTATTTTCTCAAACGGTATTTCTCGGTTACGAAAGCGGTTATATAGATTTTGAAACCGTTTCCATAGATGGCACTAAGATAAAGGCGAATGCGAATCCCGATGATATAGGGGACCTGGAAAAATTCGAGCTTAGACTTGAACAAATCGAAAAGGTAAGTAAGGTCAAATTTCAAGAATGGGAAAAGTCTGCCGATATGGATCGTTCTCAAATTCGAGACAAAAGAAAGAATTAGAACTAAAGGCAGAAAAGCTTCAGGATGCGGTAAAATTCCTAAAAAAGCACAAAGACCGTCGTAGAGTCCATCTCTATGAGAGAGATTGCGATCTACAGAAAAAAGGAAACGTATTCCTGGTAGGTTACAATGCTCAAGCGGCGGTCGATTGCAAATCCAACATGATCATTTCTCACAGTGTGGAAACGGAACAATCCGATACTAAGTTTGCGGAGAAAATGATTCGAAAAGTCGAATCTTGCTACGAATTCTTAAGATCGGAAAAACAAGATTTAAATAGAATTCAATATGTCTTAGATGCCGGTTATGCAAGCGAAAGTAATTTCCAGAGATTAAAAGACTTCGATCTTTATTGTCCCGATCAAAAAGTAACAAGGTTATTCCAAGCAGGGAAGATCCCAAAAGTTACCGATTTCTCCAAACGAAGGCCTCCGTTCATCAAATTTATCTATGAAAAGAAAGCTAACAACTTCGTCTGTCCATCGGGCAGAACACTTAAATTCCGATCCGAAAAGTATCTTCATGGACAATACAGTTATTCGGATTACAGATCGACGGGTTGCAACGGCTGTAAGTTGAAACATTTCTGCACAAAAGGTCGATCTAAATCCATTTTGGTGAATTCTAATAACTTGAGAAGAAACTACATTCATTTAAGTCCAAGTAAAAACTACCATCCGAGCGAGCTGAATAATTTCTACACGATGGAAATGCGCAAAAAGTTACAAAACCCGAAATCGAGAAAAATTTATGCCAAACGGTTTTCTTCGATTGAAGGCGTCTTTGGTGCAATGAAAGGATCTCGTGCAGGAAATAGATTCATGACAAAAGGATTGGAAAAAGTTTCTCTTGAATGGTCCGAAAGATGCTCCGCTCACAACATAGGAAAAATTTGCGGATTTCGGTATATTTAAACGATCTGCTACGGCAGTCCCTTCTTCTTTTTGCCATTCGCTTTAAAGAGGAAGAAGAATTTTCAGACAAACCAGGCCTCTTTTTCAACAGGCCCCCGAACCAGGGCGGGGGCTCGCCGGAAAATCCACTAGTACGACCTAGTGTCGCGCCAGGGATGTGTAGGGCAACGTCCCGCATGGTCGACACTCTGAATTCTTTAGTGCATCGGGTTTCCATGCGGGATGAGGCGATTAGCCGAACCCGAAACAGCCCGGCCCTGCGAGCGCAGGGAGGCGCCCCCCGGATTCCTCACTAGATCATGTAAATTCTACTTGATGAGAGGCCTACTCTTCCTCTATGCTGGGAGAAAATCGCTTGAATGCAGGCCCAAGAGCCAAAAAATTGGAAAAATAGCCGGAGACTGAATGCAGAGGAAGCCCCAACCTAAACCCACGGATAAACTGTTTAGCCATAGAATTAATGAAAAAATTACTGGGGTTGCCCAAGTAAGATTGGTCACAGATGACGGTGTTATGATCGTCGGCTTTGAAGAAGCGCTCCGGAAGGCGAAGGAAGAAAACCTGGACTTGGTAGAAGTATCTGGAGACCAGGAAATTCACGTTTGCAAGCTGATTGACTACGGTAAGTATAAGTTCGAGCTACTTAAAAAAAGCAAAGAAGCGAAGAAGAAGCAACACGTAATTAATGTAAAAGAAGTGAAGATCCGTCCTCGGATCGATCAGCATGATTATGAGATTAAAAAGCGCCACGCAGTCGAGTTCCTTCAAAAAGGGGATAAGGTTAAAGTGAGCCTCCGCTTCCGGGGTCGAGAAATGATGCACTCGGAATTAGGGATGAACGTAGTCAATCGAATGGTTGAAGACTTAAAAGGTCATGGTACGCCTGAACGGGAACCGGTGTTAGACGGACGGCAAATCGTCGTTGTGATCACCCCCGCTGTCGCGAAATAGTGAGCAGGAACTTAGGAGTTATTGAGGTAGGAAAATGCCCAAGCTGAAGACAAACAGGGCCGCAGCAAAACGGTTCAAGTTTTCCAAAAATAATAAGATAAAACGGAAGAGCATGAATACCCGTCACATTCTTACCAAAAAAGGACCTAAGAGACGCCGCCGTCTCCGGGGAATGACTTTGGTCGTGGATGCCGATTGGAAATCAATCGTTAGACTAATGCCTTACGGAGTGCGCTAATGCCAAGAGCTACAAACGGAACCATTCATAAGAACCGTCGCAAAAAAATCCTGAAGCAAGCAAAAGGATTTAGAGGCGCACGTTCTAAACTTTATAGAACAGCTAAATCTGCCGTAATGAAAGCCGGTCAGTGGGCTTATCGCGACCGTCGCGCTAAAAAACGTGATTTCCGCAAGTTGTGGATTATCCGTATTAATGCTGCTGCGCGGGAAGCTGGCCTTTCCTATTCTCAATTCATGTACGGTTTGAAAAAAGCTAGCATCGATTTAGATAGAAAAGCCTTAGCCGAACTTGCATTTAACGATAAAGAGACTTTCAACGCTCTGGTCGAAAAAATCAAAGTAGCCGGTTAATTCAAATCATCGAATTTTCTTTCTCCTACTCAAAGAGGAGTTTGGAAACACCGAAAAACCTTATTTTTTGGTAGGAAATCAAAAAAGAGCCCGGATTCTTTCTGGGCTCTCTTTGTTTTTCTAAAAAAAGGTTTTTCTCTTTTGCCGAAAATAGAAAAATAGGATGGATTTCGCCGAATTGGCGGTCCAAAAAGATTCAGGTCGTTTTTACGAATGATCTTTATGCGTCCTATTAAAAATCACGTACCGGAAGGATGAGGTTCTCAGTATGCTAACAATGGAGACCATCGAAGAACTCGAAAGTAAGGTCATTAAAGCTCTCGAACTGATTAGCGATCTCCGGGCCGAAAACGGCCGGCTAGAATCGGAAAATGAAACTCTCCGCGCGGAAAATGACCAGATGAAACTGGCCATGGAGGAAAAAGAGAAAGAACTCGCTTCAGTTCGCGAGCAACTCCAAAAGACTACGAAAGAACTCGAGGAAATGAAAGAGAGGGAGCGAGCTCTCGAAGGGAAGATCAATCAGCTTCTCGGACGCTTGGATGGTTTGCCGACATCGCCTGCCAGTGCATCAAGTTCCAACGTCTCCCCATCTTCATCGCCTGCAGCTAGCGCACCTCCTCCATCAGCTAGTTCTGCACCGGCGGCCGCTGCTTTTGCCGGAGGTTCCGTAACTCCGTCCGCTAGTTCGATGCCGATTCCTTCTATGGTTGCCGATTCCACCGAAGAGGATTTTAACGAAGACGATGAAATTATCCTTCTGGACGACGAAGACGATGATATCGCGGTAATTTCAGAATCTTCGGAAGATAGCTCGGGCGGAGATGATGAAATCATCATTACCGACGAGCCGATCGACGATTTTAGTCCGGTATCCGCAGACGATGATGATATTATCATTGAAGATGATGACGACGCAATCAGCGTATTCGACGCGGATGAAGACGATGATTTTTTGGTTATCGAAGACGAACCGAAAGATCACAAAGATCATAAAGACACTAAGCCATAGCAATGAGCGAAAAGATTACGACACGCATCTTAGGAGACGATTATACGATCGTCGGGGATGCGGATCCGGAATATATCAAACAATTAGCCGAGGTCGTTGATCGTAAAATCCGGGAATTAAGCTTGGGAATGCCGTCTTCCTCGAAGCTGAAGTTGGCAGTCTTGGCGGCTTTGAATTTTGCGGACGAATTAGAACAATTGAGAAATGCCCAACCTTCTTCTTCAGGGCCGTCCTCTCCCGAAGCGGAAGAGAAAACGCGAAAATTGATTACCCTTTTGGAAGAAGGTCTCATAGGGGACCTTTAATTTGCTGTCAAAGCCGGAAGCGAGAAAGATCAGTAAAGACTCTATTCTGCGTCTCCCTGATCGAACGAAAAAAGAAAATCAGATCCGAGAACGGTTGCGAGAAATTATTATTTCCTTTTTGGGAAATAGAACTTCTCTCAGGATAATCGCGTTTGTCGCGGACGAATACGAAATCGATCCGTTTCCGTTCGAAGAATCTCCATTGATAAGCGAACAAAACGTATATTTCTTTTTCCCTAAAGTCCAAAATCAGGATTTGGCATTCATAAAACCCGAACGATTCGAAACCGGAGCTTTTAGCATGCCTGAGCCTATCGGGAAAGAAAAAATTTCGCCGAAAGAGGCCGATTTGATCCTAGTGCCTGCCCTGGCTTGGTCTTTTGAGGGAGCTCGGTTGGGTAGGGGTAAGGGATTTTATGATCGTGCACTTTCCGGGGTTCCCAAAGAAAATCTGATCGGTCTAACGTTCGAGTCTCTATTTCCCTGCGATTTTTTAGCGGAACGGCACGACATTCGCGTCGGAACGATTCTGACTGAGAAAAAAAACCATTGCTTTCCAAAGAAAAGCGATGAAAATTCAGTCCGATAAACTGAAAATCTGAGAATTCCGCGCTTCCCGAATCCGATTGTATTACGGGAGCCGTCAAATAACCCCCGAAAGGAGCTTTTCCTTTTTTCGGGAATTTTACCTACGTGGAGGACCGGTGAGAGCTATTGAAAAATTGAATCCCGCAGAAGACGATCAAACCGGTAAAGAAGTAGAAGGGTTGAAGGAATTCTTGACCTTCGAAGTGGATAAAGAGCTTTTCGGAATCGATATCCTGCACATTCATGAAATCTTAAAACCGGTTCCTATCACCCGTATTCCAAACGTGGAGGGTTTCATTCTCGGAGTGATTAACCTGCGCGGTGAAATCATTCCGATCATGGATTTAAAGGAACTTTTCGGTCTTGGATTTTGCGATGTCCTTTCTTCCACGAGAATTATCGTAGTCGTTAACGGTGAAAAGCGAGGCGGTTTACTAGTCGATTCCGTAAAGCAAGTAGTCAAGATTCATAGGGATAAAATTAGCGAAGCCGGCGCGGAATTGAGCGTGAGCTATAGTGAATTGATCGAATCCGTAAGCCAATATGAAGATACCCTGGTTCTTAACTTGAATCTCTCCAAGCTAATCGACTTCACTGCGGAGGAAAACTAAGTGGCAGGAGTATTAGGCGAATATACCGAACTCTTTCTGGAAGAATCGGAAGACCAGATTGAAGAACTAAATGCCAATTTATTGAAGTTGGAGAAAGACCAGTCTGACCCTGCCACGATCAACGATATATTTCGGGCTGCACATTCTCTTAAAAGCTCTGCCGCTTTCGTAGGGTTATATAATCTATCGGATTTAGCTCATAAAATGGAGAACCTTCTCCAAAGTATTCGAGACGGAAAACTCGCCGTAAAACTTTCTCTCGTAAATCTATTATTTCAATGCTTTGATCTTATTAAGAACGTAATCGTGAATGTTTCTCAAGGCAAGAAGGTCGACACACCCTATACGGATATGATCCGTCGCTTGGAAGCGTACGAGCACGACCCGGAGGCGGCCAAGGAATCTAACGCTAAGTCTGATTCGCCCGCGGCAACCACTTTGACGGAACAAAATCAACAATCGCATTCCTCGTATCTGCAGCTTGACGGGGACGATCAGAAAGAACTGGAAGAAATGCTCAGGGCTAACGGAGGAAATTTCTGGATTCTCAAAGTGGGCTTAAAATCGGATGCTCCGATGAAGGGACTCCGCTATTCTCTTATTCTTCAAAATTTAAAACCCATAGGAACCATCTATCGAACCAATCCTAATTTAGAGGATTTGGAAAAAGGAACGGAGGCCGCCGTTCTAACGATTCTTATCCTGAGTCATAAACCGCAGGATGAATTGACCAAAGCCGCTAATGTGGATATGGTCGAAACCCTTACGATAGAGGAATTTCATCCTAATTCTCAGCTCGGTTATGGCGCCGAATCGAATGCTATCACTTCTTTCCAATTAGATGAGGAGGAAAAAACCGGCGATGCGAAAATCACGTTAAAGAGCATTAAAGTTTCATCGGATAAACTCGATCAACTTATGAATAACGTGGGAGAATTGGTTATCACCAATTCCGGATTCCAGAAAATCTACGATGACTTGTTAAGAACTTTCGGAGAGGATCAACTCTTCAACGAACTCAAAGGTCGAATCGATTTAATCAATCGAATTTCAAAAGAACTGCAATCCGGAATTATGAATATCCGGATGGTTCCGATCTCGACGGTCTTTCGTCGCTTTTCTCGCCTTGTACGCGATTTGTCGCTCGAGACCGGAAAAAAAGTGGATTTGATTCTCAACGGAGAATCCACGGAACTGGACAAGAAGGTGATCGATGCGTTAGGAGAGCCGCTTCTACATCTCATCCGCAATTCGGTCGATCATGGGATCGAGTCTCCGGAAGAAAGAAAACGTATCGGAAAACCGGAACTAGGAATCGTAGAATTAAACGCCTATCAAGGCGGCAGTAATATTATGGTGGAAATTCGGGACGACGGGAAAGGTCTCGACGTAGAACGAATTCGCCAGAAGGCCGTAGAAAAAGGTTTGGTCTCGGATACGGATGCCGCAGCTCTTTCCGAAAACGACGTTTATCAATTTATCTTCGCCCCGGGGTTTTCTACGGCGGAAAAGATTACGGACATCTCCGGTCGCGGAGTCGGAATGAACGTGGTAAATAATTTAATTCAGGAATTTAAGGGTAAGATTTTAATCCAATCTCAGAAAGGTCAGGGAACTTCTTTCGTACTTTCCTTCCCGCAAGCTTTAGCGATTATCCCCTCCATTTTGGTCATGATGGAAGAAGAGGTTTACGCATTTCCATTATCCGAAGTGAACGAAACTATCAAGGTTAGTAACGAGCAAATCACCACGTTGGAAGGAAACGAAATTATCAATCTTCGCGGGGAAGTGTTACCGATCTACCGATTGAATCGGATTCTCGGATTGCAGGATAAAACGGATCGGGAAGAATCCCCGGTCGTCATAGTCCAATTCAAAGGAAGAAAACTCGGCTTCATGGTGGATGAACTTGTCGGAAAGCATGAGACCGTCATTAAATCCTTGGAGAAGAATTTCAAAAATATCAAAGGACTCACCGGCGCTTCCATCATGGGAGACGGTACTATTATTATGGTCCTCGATATTCCCGGTCTCGTCGAAATTGCGTCTTATTTGGATGAAACCGGAAGGTATATTAGTTATCATTTAGAGACGATGAAGCGAATCAGTACGATTCGGACGATCGAAACTGAAGAAGAGATGTACATTCAAAAAACATCCAATCCTACGAACGTATACAATCATAAGCTGCACGAGATCACGACCCGCGAGAGGGCAAAACGAAAGAAAACCGAGCGTAAAAAGGAAGATGATTCCAAAAAGATCATCGCAGGGAAAGACGATCTGCATCGGGAAGGCGCAGGAAAAACAGAAGGCGCATTCTCGGTCGAACTCAATATCGGCGATGACCGTCTTTTACCCAACGGAGGAAAAGCGGCGGAACCTTCCGCCCCGTCCGTTTCGAACACAGCCGTAATGGATAAAACCACTCCACCCGCTCCTAAGTCCGTGATGGAGGACAAATACAGATCTCATATCTCGGAACTCATTTCGGATTCGGTGAACACTGATGAGGAAAAGAAGAGAGCCGAACATATTATCGAAGGATTTCTGGAACAAAAAAAACAGAGGATGATGTCCGTTTCGCATTCAAAGGATTTTACCGGAAATTTAACGAGAGAACAGATTAAAAAAATCGAAGCAGTCGTTAACACCGGGATGATGAACGCCGGAATGGTCCTATCTCAAATTTTAAATCGAAATGTGGATCTCTTTATTCCCGAAATTATAATGAACGATAAAGAGGGTTTGGCTTCCGAAATTAGATTTTCCGACGATAAATTTTACGGGATGAAAGTTCGGATGAATGGAGATCTGAACGGGAATCTTTTGATGATGTTCTCCAGAGAGAACGCGAAGAATCTTGCTAAAGAACTTTTAGACTCAGTTTCTCCGGGCGACAATCTCGACGATGATACTAAGAGCGTTTTATCAGAAATATCGAATATAGTCTGCGCATCCGTTCTAAATTCCATTTCTAATAAGGCGAAAGTAAGCGTCATGCCGGCCGTCCCGGAGCTGGTAGAAGGTACTTTTTTAGAGGTTCTAGATGCGGTAAAACCCGAACGTACGAAATTTTTGAGTATGTTAACCGAGTTTAACCATGAAGGAAATAACTTGCTCGGGGTTCTTCTATTCCTTCCGGATTTCGATGAGCTGATGGAGCTCATTCCTAAGTTCTAAATCTGACGGCTTTCGAAGGCTCATAAAGAATGAATTCTAATACGCCCATACGAGTCGTGATTGTCGACGATTCCCTTCTTGTACGGAATATTATTTCCGATCAGATACAAAAGGATGAAAAAATCCAAGTCATTGCGACCGGAAAGACAGGCTTGGATTGCATCGAATTAGCGGAGAAATTGAAGCCGGATCTCGTTATATTGGACGTTGAAATGCCCGTATTGGACGGTTTATCGGCGCTCCAAGAATTACAGAAACGAAAGCTCGGAATACCGGTGATGATGCTTTCCGTATTAACTCAGCATGGTGCCGAAGCTACTTTTAAGGCCTTGGAATACGGAGCGATTGATTTCATTCCGAAACCTTCAAGTTCGAGTCAATTCAACCCCGAGGAGTTGGGAGCCGTCCTACGTAGTAGAATTCTTTCCTATTTTGAAAGCGTCCGTACGATTCTGCCTACCATCGATACGCATCGACTCTACGATGCGGTTAAGGCCAAGTTTTCTAAGGGCGAAACGAAGGCGATTGAGGCGGTTTGTATCGGTACTTCCACCGGCGGGCCAAAAGCTTTGCAGACAGTTTTTTCCACTTTTCCGGAAGGATTTCGTTTACCGATTTTCGTCGTACAGCATATGCCAGTCGGTTTTACAAAAGCATTCGCTTCACGTTTAAATGATAACTCCAAGATCCGGATAAAAGAAGCGGAGGACGGTGAAGCGGTCGAGGCGGGTGTCGGTTATGTTGCACCTGGCGACGCGCATCTTCGCATTGAAACTAGAGCTGGTCGGAAATGGATTGCATTAGGCAAGGAAGCCCTTGTAAATGGACACAGGCCCTCCGTCGAAGTTCTTTTTGACAGCGCAATCCGGGAATACGGTAGCGCCTTGATCGGTGTGATAATGACCGGTATGGGAAAGGATGGAGCCGCTGCCACTCTTCGCATGAGAGAAACGGGAGCGGCTACGATCGCCCAAGACGAGGCAAGTTCGGTGATTTTCGGAATGAACCGCCAAGCTATTGAAATGGGTGGGGTTCAATTCGTAGAACCGGTCAGCGCAATTACAACTAGGATACTTTCTATTCTTAAAGAAAGGGGAAATTAAAAATATGGCCAGAATTCTCGTAGTGGACGACGCAAAGTTTATGAGGACCATGGTGAAAGATGCCTTGGTAGCGGGAGGCCACGAAATCGTAGGTGAAGCCGAAAATGGTAATATTGCCGTCGATCAGTACAAGGCGATAAAGCCGGATCTCGTAACCATGGATATCACCATGAGGGAAAAGGACGGTATCGAAGCCGCCCAAGAAATTTTTAAAATAGATCCGAAGGCACGAATCATTATGGTTACCGCATTAGGTCAGGAAGAACTTCTTGCCAAAGCGATTAAAATGGGTGTCAAAGATTTCGTCGTTAAGCCTTTCTCTCCGGAGAGGTTGCAGCAAGCTGCAGACAAAGCTTTAAATTCATAAAGGTTTTTGAACTATGGAGAGGGAGGACGGTGGGAAGACCTTCGTGGTCCAATGGAATAATACGGAAGGTGGAATTACCGAGGGCCCGTTAAATCTCCTTTGGTCTTTGATCGAAAGTTATAAGGTCGATATATTCGAAGTTTCCCTTTCGAGAATTACGGAAGACTTTCTCCGCTTCTTAAAAATTTCGGAAAATATCCACATAGACTTTGGCGCAGAATATGCGCTGATGGCTGCGAACTTAGTATATTTGAAATCGAAAGCTCTGTTACCCGATCCAGGCTTTGAAGAAGAAGATTATGATCCGCCTCTTCCACCGGAATTAGTCGAAAAACTCCTGGAACACAAGAAATTCCAACTTACGGCTCAGAAGCTATCTGAAGTCGATAAATCTCAATCGGGTGTTTTTGCCCGTGAAAGCAACCAAGTCATCGACGAGGAAGATTCTTGGTTGGATTTAAGCCTACTCGACCTTATCTCTGCTTTTAACGAGATACTGGAAAAACGGGAGGAAGAAGGGGAGATTCCCGCTTTACTTACCGCGCCCCACCGATATTCTGTCGAGGAAAAGATGGAGTCGATTTCCACGCTCCTCGTCGAAAGATCCGATATTTCCTTTGAGGAATTGTTTTCGTCGGTCAAACCCGAGAAAGCCGAAGTTGTCGCCGTCTTTTTGGCAATGCTAGAACTCTGCAAACAGAGAATCCTGGCAATTCGCCAGCATAAAACCTTCGGCGAAATCCGTATTTTCTTGGTGGGAGAACCGTGGAACGCGAAAAATCCGGCTTAAAGGGACTGATAGAAGCCCTCCTTTTCCTTTCCGGGGAACCGCTCAAGCTTGCCAGCATCGCCAAATCGGTCGAGTGCGAGAAGCACGAGGCCAGGGAAATTCTAGACGAACTAATTTTGGATTATCAGGAAAGGGACGGCGGATTTGTTCTTCGTGAAATTGCCGGTGCCTACCAATTCGCAACAAACGAGCGTTTTTCGGATATATTGGGGAAACTTTTTAAAGAAAAAAAAAGAGACCAATTATCCCGTTCTAGCTTGGATACGTTAGCCATCATTGCATACAAACAACCTATCACTTTGTCGGAAATAGACGATATCCGTGGAGTTTCTTCCCGAGCGATGGTTACTTCCTTGATCTCGAAAAAATTGGTCAAACCGGTCGGCAATAAGGAAGTACCCGGCCGCCCCGCACTTTACGGCACCACGAAAGAATTCCTACTGCATTTCGGCTTAAATAAACTTTCGGATCTACCGGCTCCCGTCGAAGTGAAAGAGCTAAAATTCGAAAATCTGGACGACTTAATCGAAAATGGCCAAGAATAACGACAAACTAAAGGAGTTCAGAGAAAAAATAGATTCTCTGGATAAAGAAATCGTCAAAGCCATCTTGGCCAGAGCGGAGATCGCGTCCGCAATCGGCGAGATCAAACGTGAAAACAGGGATCCGATTTATCGACCTGATAGAGAGAAGGACGTATATGAGAAAATTTTAAATCTCAACAACGGACCGCTCCCTGATAAAGTTTTGATCGCAATTTACCGTGAAATCATGTCCGGATCCTTTTCGGTGGAAAAGGGACTTTCCGTAGGATACTTGGGGCCGGAAGGATCGTTTTCTCATCAAGCCGTTCGAGCAAGATTCGGAGCTTCGGTGGAAGCCAGCGAGTTCCCTTCCATTCCGGAAGTATTTCGCGCGGTAGAGACGGATAAGGTGGATTATGGAGTCGTTCCGGTCGAAAATTCTTCCGAGGGATTGGTTAATTCGACCCTGGATCAGTTTTTAGTTTCGGATCTTAATATTTATTCTGAGATTTATCTTAAAATTACCCTGAATCTTCTGGGTTTCGAGCATGATCTCCATAAAATCGACACTCTTTACGGTATCAAGATCGCGAATTCGCAATGCAGAAATTGGATTGCTGCCAATCTTCCTCACGTACAAATCTCCGAGACCCCATCCACATCCAGAGCAGCTAGTATCGTTGCGGAAAAAAAAGAAGGATGCGCGGCCATCGCATCTTCGATCGCTGCAGAAATCTACGGGCTCGATGTGGTTCGGGAGTCGATAGAAGATATGTCAGGAAATTCCACCCGATTTCTGATTATCGGTAAAAACCAATGTCCTCCGACGGGGAATGATAAGACTTCGATCGTGCTTTCCGTTCCGGATAAACCCGGATCCTTATATTCGGTATTGAAACCTTTCTTCGATAAAGGAATAAATCTCTCTAAGGTGGAAACGAGGCCGACTAGACGAACCTCCTGGGAATATAACTTTTTCATCGATTTTCATGGGCACAGAAAAGATCCGATCATCGAGGAAGTTTTGAATTCACTTAAGGAAAATACAATATACTTGAGGGTGCTGGGTTCCTACCCGGTTTCTCCGCCGAATCCGTGAATTTTCCGTTTCGTAAAATTCTAATTTACGGTCTTGGATTGATGGGGGCTTCGCTTTCTCTTGCCTTAAAGAAGAAACGGAGCGGTGCGGAAGTTACCGGAATCGTATCTTCGGAAGAAAGTAAGAAGAAGGGAATTGCCCTAGGTTCAGCGGATCACCTACTAACGTCCGCCGAATTTCAAAATTCTCCGAACTGGAACTCATATGATTTGATCGTATTCGGTGTTCCCGTAGATACGACGGTCGAATTGATTCGGACTCTCCCCAAAAATTTTAGCGGATATATGACGGATATGGGGTCTACTAAGCGGGATATCATATCCGCAGTAGACACGGAGTTAACTGTAACTTCTAACAAAGAAGGAAAATTATACGTAGATGATACCCTGGCCGGGAGAGGTGAAGCATCTTTGCCTGGACATAGATATGTTTCCTCTCATCCGATGTGCGGATCGGAAGAATCCGGATTGGAATTTGCCAATGCGGATCTTTACGAAAACCGGCTCTGTATTCTGACTCGTCCGAAAGGAGCGCTTCCCGAAGCGTATTCAAAATTGGAATCTTTTTGGAAATTCTTAGGAATGGAAACGGTGGAGATCCCCGCACTCGAACACGATCGAATCCTATCCTACGTTTCCCACGCTCCTCATTTGATCTCTTCGATCATGACGAATTGGGTCTGGGAAAACGAATGCGTCCAAAAGTTTACCGAAGGCTCCCCTTTACCGTTAACCGGCGGAGGATTCAGGGATATGACGAGAATTGCGGGCTCGAATCCGAAAATGTGGGCCGCGATATTTTCTTCCAACCGAGACGAGATCTATCAATCCCTTCAAGAGTTTAGAAAACATTTGGATGGAATAATTTCCGATTTAAACCCGGAAAAGCCGCTCGACCCCGATCGCTGGAAGTCCTTCATGGAAAAATCCCGGATTAATCGTGATGGAATATTAAAACACAATAATGGTCCCAAGAAACGCTAAATCTTTCGGTCGGGAAGTAGAAGTTCCCGGCGATAAATCTCTCTCTCACCGCTCCGTGCTTTTCTCGGTCCTTTCCAGCGGAACGTCCAAAGTCACAGGATTCTTGGAAGCGGAAGATCCGCTTAATACGATGAAGGCTTTTGCTAAGGTCGGCCTTACCGTTGAAAAGAAATCTTCCGGAATCTATTTATTCACCAGTCCGGGGAAAGCCAATCTGCATTCGCCGAAAGCGGAATTGGATTTCGGAAATGCAGGAACAGGGATCCGTCTTTCGGCCGGGCTTCTTTGCGGGGTTCCAGGAATTCACGCGGTTCTCAACGGAGACGCTTCTTTGAGAAAGCGTCCGATGTCCAGAATCATTAAGCCTTTGGTCGCAATGGGCGCTTCGATCGAGGGAGAATCGGATCGGGCTCCATTGAGAATAATCGGTCGGAAGCTAGAATCGTTTTCGTATGTCAGTCCCATAGCCTCAGCTCAGGTTAAATCATGCTTGATGTTGGCTGCGATGGCTTCGGAAACTCAGTTGGAATACGAGGAAGAAATTTTATCGAGAGATCATACGGAGAATATGTTCCGATACTTGGGTAACTCGATCGAGTATTTTAGTCCGACTCATTTTAAGATTTCTCCGCCATATCAGTTTCAGCCTGGAGAATTTAAAGTTCCGGGAGATATTTCCTCTGCCGCTTTCTTTTTGGTGCTGGGAGTTCTCCTAAAGGAAGGATCCCTCGTCGTTCGAAATATAGGTCTAAATCCTTCGAGAGTAGGTATCTTGAAAGCCCTCCGCGCTATGGGCGCGAAGATAACGATTCATAATGAGCGGATAGAATGCGGAGAGCCTGTCGGTGATTTGGAAGCTATTTCGTCTAACTTACATTTTGCGGAGATTCCAGCAGAATGGATGCCATCCTTGATAGACGAGGTGCCGATTCTTACGATCGCGGGACTCTTCGCCAAGGGGGGGTTTAAAATTCGGCATGCCGAAGAATTGAGGGCCAAAGAATCCGATAGGATCAAGGCTATGGTGGATAATCTTCGTTCTCTCGGAGTCGAAGTTTGGGAATACGAAGACGGTTACGAATTTTCCGAATTAGGAATAGGTAAAATATCTTCCGAATCCGATGCCTGGCTCTCCGGAAAAGGTGGAAAAATACGGACGCAAATGGATCATCGAATTGCGATGAGCTTTTTGATCTTAAAAGCTCTCACCGGACTTCCTTTGGAGTTGGATGAAACTTCTTGGATCGAAACCTCGTTTCCCGGTTTCGAGGAAAAGCTTAGATCGGTACTAGTATGAATGAAAATGTTATCGCCTTGGACGGTCCGGCGGGTTCCGGCAAAAGTACGGTTGCTCGAGAACTTGCTAATAAGTTAGGATATAAATATTTGGATTCGGGTGCGTTCTATCGTGCCTTAACTCTTTATATTTTTGGAAAATACAAGAAAGCAGGATCGAAAGAAAGTTTTCAAGACTGGGTCGCAAAAGGAAATCCCGATGAATTATCCGACGGAGCAGTTGTGGAATGTGTCTTCTCTGAAGCAGGGGAAAATAAGATTTTTCTAAATGGCAAAGACGTTTCCTCGGAAATTCGAATTCCCGAAATTACAAAAGAAATAAAACACATCGCCAATAAAGAATCGTACCGCGAATTCGTAAATAAGCAGCTTCGCAATCTCGCCTTAATCCACAAATTAATTATGGATGGTAGAGACATAGGTACGGCCGTTTTTCCGGATGCTCGGTACAAATTCTTCTTAACCGCATCCTCTCGGGTTCGTGCCGAAAGAAGATATTATCAATTAAAAGAGCAAGGAATCGATTCGGATTTGGATGAAATCGAAAGAGAAATCATCGCTCGCGATAAATCGGATACGGATCGTGAAATCGCGCCTTTGAAACAGGCAAAAGACGCAATCCTCATTGACACAGATAGGTTGCCAAAAAATACTGTTATTGGTAAGATTCTTGAGTGCCTCGAACATGGCATTTTAGGCGATCCGCACTAATCCCAAATAAATAACCGAGTATTCCAGCCCCTATGAGTAGCCAACAAGACAAGTCCACTTTTGCAGAAGTTTTCAAACAGTGGGAAGAAAAGAAAAACGATGAAGCCGAAGTCCGCAAGGATCAGGTCGTAGACGGGAAGGTTGTCTCGGTAGATACCGATTTCGTCTACGTCGCCATCGAAGGGCTGAAACAAGAAGGGCGCATCGCTCGGGCTGAATTTGACGAAAAACCGGAATTAGGTAGCATCGTCACCGCATTGGTTAAGCGGAAAGAATCCACTGATTCCGGTTGTATTCTTTCTAAAAAAGAAGCCGACCAAAGAAAAGGTTGGGAAGTCGTTAAGGACGCATTTAAGAATAATTATCAAGTAACCGGCCGTCTCGTTAACGAGATTAAAGGCAAAGGTTATATCGTAAATGTCGAGGGTTCGGAGCTTTTCTTACCGGCTTCTCAACTTAGCTATAAATTTTCCGACGGAGAAAATTATAAAGGCGTAGAACTCGATTTTAAAATTATCGAAGTCAACGAACGCACTCGTTCCGGAGTCGTTTCCCGGAAAAAACTTTTGGACGAAGTCAATAACGAAAAATGGGATGCGCTCGTTCAAAAGATCAATGTCGGCGATAAAGTCAAAGCAGTGGTCTCGAAGATCGCAAGCTTCGGCGTATTCTGCGATTTGGAAGGAGTCGTCGGACTTCTCCGCCAGAAAGATATCTCTTACAAAAAATTCGCCCCATTTAAGCAATATTTCACGATCGGCCAAGAAATCGAACTCCAAGTTCTCGAAATGGACAAGGAGAACAACAAACTTGCCCTCGGACTAAAGCAACTGTACGAGGATCCTTGGGTTTGGGCGCAACGATCTTTGGAAAAAGAAATGGTCGTTCGCGGAACGGTCACTTCGCTTACCAATTTCGGAGCTTTCGTCGAATTGAAAGAAGGTTTGGAAGGTTTGATTCATACTTCCGAATTGACTTGGTCCAAAAAGCCCCCGCATCCGAAAGACCTTCTTAAAAAAGGTCAAGAAGTCGAAGCTCTAATTTTAGATATCGATTTCGAGAATAGAAGACTGTCTTTGGGATTGAAGCAACTGCAACCGAACCCATGGGATACGCTCGGTCCGGAAGTTCGCGTAGGAAATACGCTAACCGGTAAAATTACCGGGATCACTAAGTACGGAGCTTTCGTAGAAGTCGAAAACGGGATCGAAGGTTTGATTCATATTAGCGATATCACCTGGGACGAAAAACAAAAGAACCCGACCTCCTTGTTGAAAAAAGGAGAAGAGGTTAAATACGTAATCTTAGATATCAATTTCGATGCTCAGCGAATTTCCTGCGGACTCAAGCAGCTACAAGAGCATCCTTACGATTCTTTACGCAATAGATATCCGGTCGGATGTGTGGTTGAAGGAAAAATCAAAAGTATCGTCGACTTCGGAATGTTCGTGGAAATCGAACCCGGCTTTGAAGGCCTCGTTCATATTTCCGAAATTCCGGGCGGAAAAGATAGCAATCTTCAGGAAACCTATAAGCCTGGCGACATCGTTAAATGTGCGGTCGTTAAGATCGACTCTAAGAATAAGAAGATTTCTCTTTCTATTAAGGATTTTGATAAGGCGCTCGAACGCGAAGAGATGGCAAAATATCTCAAAACTTCGGATGCACCTTCTCGCGAAAGTCTCGGTAGCTTTATCAACTCCTCCTTGAAATAAGGGGAGATTTCGGAAGACTCCATGAAACGGTTCGAACCAAAGAACGTTAAATCATCCGTGCAGGTGAACGTTGATCCGTACGCGGACTTGAAAGGTGCGGAGAGAGCGTTTACCATTTTCTTTGCGAAAGTGGGTGAGTATCGAAAACAAGTTCTGATCGGTGTCGTCGTTTTGATCGTTACTACGATAGCGGTTGTCGGCTGGAACGAATATCGCGCCGACCAGTTCCGTAAGGGGACTTTGGCGGTCGAAGCTCTGGAAAAGAAATTTCTTCTGAATCCAACCATCGACCTTGCGGATAAGATCAAGCAGTACGAAGAAGTTGCCGCAACTTACCATTCTAAATCCTTAAACATTCGCCTTTCTAAAATTATAGGCGATTTATACGCGCGTAACGGAGAATTTTCGAAAGCTGCGACCAAATTGGAATGGGCCGGAAAGGAAATAGATGAACTTCCGGAGCTTAAGGCTTATTTTTTCTATATTGCAGGCAATTATCGCGAAAGTGGAAATCAATTTCCCGAAGCGGAAGCGGACTACGATACCGCAGTCTCGCTTCTAAACAATCGCAGGAACGTCGCGGGATTTTATTCCTGGAGTCTCTACCAATCCGCCCGCTTAAAAGCGAAGAACGGCAAAAAGACGGAGGCGAAAGAAAATCTTCGTAAGGTTTTGGAACAGGAAATTTCCTCTCCCTCCGACGAATATAAATCGGTTCGCGAACTCTCTACGTATCTTTTAGTAAAATTGAATCAAGGATCTTGATATGCTGACTCTGGCGCTTCCGAAAGGGCGACTCGCAGAGGAGAGCATCGAACTTATGATTTCAAAGGGGTGGCTTGAAGGCCGTCCCGATCCGGATTCCAAAGAACTCATTTACAAGGATTCAAAGGGGAAGGTGAGAATTCTTCTCGTCCGCTCCCAAGACGTCGCAACGTACGTGGAGCAAAACGCTGCGGATGCCGGTATTGTCGGTTGGGATGTTTTGAAAGAGGGTGGATACGACCTTCTTTTACCCCTGGATCTCGGTATCGGAAAGTGTAGATTATCCGTAGCCGCTCCGCAAGGCTGGAATCTCAGCTCGGGCGGACGCAAGGTTCGTGTAGCGACAAAGTACCCGAATATTGCCCGGGATTTTTTCCTTTCGAAAGGGATCAGTTGCGAAGTTATTAAACTGTATGGGAGTATCGAACTTGCTCCACTAGTAGGATTGTCGGATTGTATTGTCGATCTGGTATCTACCGGGAGTACATTACGTGCGAATAATTTGAAAGAAATCGAGACAATTCTAGAATCTACCGCAAGATTGGTATTTAACCGGTCCTCCCTGTATTCGAAGCGGCAGGAAGCCGGCGAATTTCTGGATTCCTTTGCATAGTTTGAAAAACAGTTGTATAAACGCCGTCAAAAAAAATCATAGTCGTAAAACGACCTTATCTAATAGAGAAGAACAATGGCAGTTCCTAAGAGACGAAAATCTAAATCCAAAGTAAGGATGAAACGGTCCCATCAGGCGATCGGTAAACCCAACCTGGTCCCCTGTCCGAACTGCAATTCTTTTCGCCCACCGCATAGAATTTGTCCAGTTTGCGGTTTCTACAAAGACCGCGTAGTTCTGGAGCCTAAAGTTAGGAAGTCTAACGAAGAGACTTAATTTTCCTATGGCGCCTTTTAATACCGGCGACCGGATAGGAGCCAATCTCCATATATTTTCTGTTCCCGCATCCCGTGGGAAGTTTTCCAACCGACCGTTCTCAAACCTTGAGAGCGGTCTGCCAACCGGCCTTTAAAGTTTCCTATGTGGGTCGCCGTCGATGCGATGAGCGGCGATTACGGTCCGGATCGGATCGTGGAAGGCGCTGTAGTAGCAGTTAACGAAGACAAGCGCAACGTAGTTCTCGTAGGCAAAGAAGAAGAGATCAGTGAAATTCTTCTGAAGTATGATTATGATACGGAGAAGATTCGTATCGTACATGCCGGCGAAATTATAGAGATGCAGGATTCTCCTTCGATCGCAGTCAGAGCGATGCAGGACTCTTCCGTCGTTCAAGCAGCGCAATTAGTCGCGGATAAAAGCTGTGTCGGTATGTTTTCTCCCGGAAATACGGGAGCGACGATGGCTTCCGCGCTTCTTTATTTGGGCCGAATTCCCGGAGTTCTTCGTCCGCCGATTGCTGCCCCGATTCCAAGAGAGAAAGGACCTCCTACATTACTCGTAGACGCGGGCGCAAACGTTGATTGCAAACCGGAATACTTGGCTCAGTTTGCAGTCATGGGAGAAATCTATTCTCGTCTAATCTTCGCCATTCGGAGACCGAAAGTAGGCCTGCTTTCCAACGGAGAAGAGGATAAGAAGGGGAATTCCGTCACGCAGAAGGCGTTTGAATTGTTAAGAAAACTTCCGATCGAATTTGTAGGTAATGTGGAAGGTCGGGATCTTTATGGTGGTGGTCGCGAAGTGGACGTAGTCGTTTGCGACGGCTTTGTAGGCAATATCGTCCTGAAGGCAACGGAAGGATTATCCAAATCGATCTTTAACGTCCTACGCGAAAGCATCGCGCAATCCAGTTTGGCTCAAACGGGAGCTCTTCTCTTAAAACCCACCTTTACTGCGATTAAGAAGCGTTTGGATTACGCCGAATACGGGGGAGCGTTATTATTGGGCGTCGATGGAACCTGCCTGATCGGACACGGCTCGTCCAATGCTCTCGCAGTAAGAAGCGCAATTCGAGTCGTAGTAGAGTGCGCCGAACGAGACGTAAATAATAGAATCACCGAAGACATTAAAAAATATAATATTTAATTCTCCTCCCGCGAAGAAGGAACTTTTTCCGTTTTGGGATCATTCTTTATGATATTTGAATGATGCTTCCGGGCAAAACCCCTTGACCCCTCGGAAGCCGAAAATACGCTAACCGCAGAATCTGGTGAGGAAAGAAACCAATGATTGATCTGAAAGGCAAAAATGCCATTATTACCGGGTCTGCCCGTGGAATTGGGAAAGCAACCGCTCTTAAACTGGCTCAAGCCGGTGCAAATGTTGTAATTGCAGATTTGAACGAAGAAGCGAGTAAGGCAACTGCTGCTGAAATCGCGAAAGCTACCGGCGTAAAAGCCATCGGAATTTCCGTCAACGTTGCAAATACTGAATCCGCGCACGCGGGTATCCAAGCGACGGTGGATGCGTTCGGTTCCGTCGATATCCTCGTAAATAACGCAGGAATTACCAAAGATACTTTGCTTCTTAGAATGAAGCAAGAGCAATGGGATGCGGTTATTGCCGTTAACCTTACTGGTACCTTCAATTGCACTCAAGCCGCCATTAAGTTCATGGCAAAGAATCCGAACGGGGGATCGATTATTAACTTATCCTCTATTGCCGGAGTGAACGGTAATATCGGCCAAACCAATTATTCTGCGTCCAAAGCCGGGGTAATCGGGTTTACGAAGGCAGTCGCATTGGAAATGGCTTCCCGTAAGATTCGTTGCAACGCGATCGCTCCGGGATTCATTCATACGGAAATGACCGATGCGATTCCGGAAAAGCTCCGTTTGGCGATGATTGCAGCCATTCCTTTGAAACGTGCCGGACAACCCGAAGATATCGCGAATACGATCGCTTTTCTTGCATCGGATATTTCTTCCTTTATCACTGGACAAGTGATCGAAGTAAACGGCGGAGGATTTCTACCGGGAGTTCAAGCGTAAGAAAAACGAAGCTTTTTCTACGAAGAAATCGCAACCAAAAGCCCGGTTTTTACCGGGCTTTTTCGTTTTTCTGCATTATGCACAGCGAACGCCGTTAGAATGTCTAGCTAAATGCGCAAGTTTCTCCTAGCGTTCGTTCGAAAGAAGAGTTTCATTGCGAATTTTGAATGAAATCAAGTTCGTATTTTCGATTTTAGTTTGGTTTTCCAAGTTAGAATTCCGGAATAAAATAAGTTCCTCATTTTATTGAAAGAAACTTTGATCAAATGTGACTTTTCACTTACGAAATTTTTTCCTCGGATTTTTCTTTTCTAACGGGTTTTTTTCGGAATCTAATCCGTTAACGCTTGCCAAAACTTTCCAGATAAAAATGTTTAAAAATCGGTGGATGAATTAATCCCCAGTTCTAAACCTAACTAAAACTTACATACCACTTCGGTGGTACGGAGGAAACAAATGGCAGATTTCGAAAAGATAAAGTCCATCATCGTTGAGCAACTCGGAGTCGACGAATCCGAAGTCACTCCCGAAGCGCACTTCATCGATGACCTTGGAGCAGACTCCCTTGATACCGTTGAGCTAGTAATGGCTCTTGAAGAGGAGTTCGGTGTTGAAATTTCCGACGAGGATGCAGAAAAGATCCAAACCGTCGGCGATGTTATCAAATTCATCGACGCTCTTAAGTCCTAATTTGACTAGATTTCCGGGTTCTTACGGGAACTCGGAATTCTCTTTTTTTCCCTCTTTTATCAAACTCCTTTGATAAAAAAAATTCCACCTTCTAAAACGAAACTTAACAAGCTCGAAAGGCTGAAAGGCCTGACAATATTGTGCGACTCGTTGGGGATCCGTTTCAAGAAAACGGAGCTACTCGAACTTGCATTCGTTCATAGTTCGTATCAAAATGAAAGTTCCGAATTCGAAGAAGATAATGAACGTTTGGAATTTCTGGGTGATTCCGTATTGGGATTGGTCGTCGCTCGTTTTTTGTATAGAAAGTATCCTCATGCAACGGAAGGGGAACTTTCCAGGCTCAAAGCCAAATTAGTTTCCACAGCGGTTTTAAATATCGTTAGCAATCATTTAAAGTTGTCAGACCATGTATTATTGGGCAAAGGCGAGGGCCAGGGCTCGAGCCAGAAAAAATTAAGCGCAAATCTTTTCGAATCCCTTATCGGCGCGATCTATTTGGATCAAGGACTCGAGATTGCGGAAAAAATAATTCTGAATCATTTAATAGCATTTGCGGAAAATCCTGAAAAGATGGAGTCTGTAAAGGATTTCAAAACTCTTCTCCAGGAAACATGCCAAAGGAAGTTTAAGCTGCTGCCTACCTATAGATTGATTCAGGAATCAGGACCGGACCACGCGAAGACGTTTCTTGTTAGCGTAAGAATTCGGGATAAATACGAGGCGGAAGGCACGGGGCGAAATAAGAAATTTGCGGAACAAGATGCCGCGCGCAAAATGCTTAAGATCCTCGGAATAAAAGACTGACTCACGAACTCGAATGGAATTCTTCTTCAAGAAAAAAGGCTTACGTGTCCGGGTCGCCGCGTTGATCCGGAATAGACAGGGAGAAATCCTGCTTTTACAGCAGAAGAAAAAGGATTCGTATTATTGGTTATTGCCGGGGGGTGGAATCGAATTCGGAGAGAGCGCGGAAGAAGCATTGCGGAGAGAACTGAAGGAAGAACTTTCACTCGACGTCACTTCGGCTTCTTTCCTATTTCTAAACGAATCCATAGACCCGAAAGGAAATCGTCATCTTATACAATTGGTTTTTTTAACAAAGGTGAAAAAATTGGATCCGGAAATGAATTTAAAGGAGAAAGCGATTACCGGATTCGGATATTTTCCGGTCGCAGCCATTAAGGAAATGGATATTCGACCCGACATCAAATCCTATCTTTCATCGGTGAAATTCAAGCCCGCACCGTATCTTAAAAGTCAATGGGTGTACGATAAATGAATCCGATTCAGGAAATTATAATTAAGACGTCCTCGAAAGAATATCCGATTATTTTGAATCGCGATTTCAAGGGTTTGGCGAGATCGATTTTAAATATTAACGGGATTTCTTCCGTCTTTATAATAACGGAACGAAAACTAGCCGGCCTCTTTTCCAAATTTTACAATCAAGAGTTGCAGACGATCGGTTTACCGGTCCAAGAGATCTACATTAGGGGCGGTGAGAAGAATAAGCATATCGGGCGTACTGCGGAAGTCTATAATCAATTAATTCGTTCCGGCGCGGATCGTAAAAGTTTGATACTCGCGATCGGCGGCGGAGTGGTCGGAGATTTTGCGGGATTTATCGCATCCACATTTTTACGAGGAGTGCGGTTTGCACAAATTCCTACAAGTCTATTGGCTTGCGTCGATTCTTCCGTCGGCGGAAAGGTCGCCGTCAACGCAGACCTTGGCAAGAATATGATCGGTTCATTTTACCAGCCCGAGTTTGTATTTGCTCCATTCTCAGCTTTATCCACTCTTCCGAGAAAGGAATGGCGATGCGGTATGGCGGAAATCGTAAAGCATTCCTTATTGGAGGGCGGTGAGTATTTGGAGAAGATTAAGAATCACGGGTCGGAAATATACGATCACGAGTCTTCGGTTCTTCACGACTTCATCGCCGAGTCCGTTCGGTTTAAGGCCAAAATAGTAGGACAAGACGAGCGGGAAACAGGACTGCGCAAAACTTTAAATTTAGGTCATACGACCGCTCATGCTATAGAGTCTCTTACGAAATATAGAAAATATTCTCATGGGGAAGCTGTTTCAATCGGTTTACTTACTGCTATGATTTTATCTTCCGAAAAGGAAGGTCTCGACACTTCTTTTATCGATCTCGTTAAGAGTATTTTGCAAAATTATGATTTGCCGTATCGGGATGATAGTAAATCCAAACAGGTCGCGCTTCATACGCTGCATGATAAAAAAAACGTAGGTAATTCGGTCCGGTTCGTTTTGTTAAAATCTCCGGGTGAAGCTGTTTGGGACATACCTGTCGCTCTCGGAGAAATTGCCGAAGCGTTTCGCAGGCAAAAGAAGTTATAAAAAAGGAATCCCATTCGAGCTAGAATAACCTTGATCGAAACGGGCTATTTCGGTTAAATTGTTCCTTCCCGGCTTATGGAAGAAATTTTAGAGTTAATCAATCCGTTCCATTTGTTGAAACTAAAGGACCGCTCTATTTCCCAAGAGTTCGTCTTAGTAGTTTATTTCATTTTTTCTCTAGTCGTAATATATAAGAGTTTCGTTCTACTATTCGATCGGATAAAGCCGCCGACGGACGCCTCTGCCCAATACAACCGCCGTAGAATGACTCGGATATCCTTTGTGGTCGTGGGTGCGATCTCTCTCCTCCCGATCATTTTTTCCGGACTGTCCTATCTTCCCACTGTGATGGGCCTTGCCGGAGCGGGTATCGTCATCTCTTTAAAAGATATCACTCTGAACTATGTGGGCTGGTTCTTAATTCACGGAAGTAACGGATTCGAAGTCGGGGATCGCATCGAATTGGACGGGATAAAGGGAGATGTGGTCAATATCGGCCTCAATCGGTTTACTTTAATGGAACTCAGTTCCGATCCGAAGTCGGAACAATCGACGAATCGTCTTGTCCATATTCCGAATCATTCGGTGATTTTGCATAAGGTCTATGTGGTAAAAGAAAAGATGGGGTTCGTTTGGGACGAGTTCAGGGTAAAAATTCCTCACGGTGCGAATTGGCAAAATGCGGAGACGATTTTAAACTCGATCATTAAAAACGAATCGATCATCGATCGACATCAAATCGATTATACCGCTCGCGAACTTTCCAAAAATTATCTGGTTCGTTTAGGGATCACGACGCCGATCGTTTATATTTGCGCCGAGGAAGGCGGAATCTTATTTTCACTCCGCTATTTGACGCATATTAAAGAGAAGCGAAATCAAAGGGCCAATATTTCCCGAGAGATACTCAAAGAGTTCGAAAACGCGCAGATCCCTTTAGCGTAAAAGAACCCTGCTTTAAAGTTTCGTTAAGAAATTCGCGGAGAAATCGGATTTAGTTTATCGTATTTTATAAATTTGTAAAAAATCAACCGACTTTGCCTGCCCGCCGGGGGCGCCCGAAAGAATCACTACGATATCTCCCGGGCCGAGCATTCCATCTTCGGCCAATTTCGTTTCCATGTGCCGAATCATATCCTGAAACGTGTCCATGAAGGGCATGACATAAGGCTGAACTCCACGATATAGTTTCATTTTTCTCGCCGTAGCAAGATAGGGAGTAAAAGAAAGAATAGGAACCTTGGGCCTCATCTCCGATGTGATGAGCGCCGAATAACCGCTCCTGGTAAAATTAACGATCGCTTTCGCATGAATGTCATGCGCGATTTCTCGAGCGGCGGAACCTAAGGCGGCTCTTTCGACTTCCAACTCGGATTTTTTTAGATTCCAATGGATCTCGTAAATTCGATCGATATTCTCGGCTTCCCTTAATATTTTCGCCATCATTTCGGCGGATTCGACCGGGTATTTTCCGCTCGCGGATTCACCGGATAGCATAACGGCATCCGTACCGTCCATGACCGCGTTCGCCACGTCGCTCGCTTCCGCTCTGGTCGGTCTTGGATTTTCCACCATCGATTCCAACATTTGAGTCGCAGTTATGACCGGTTTTCCCGCGCGATTGGCCTTAAAAATTAATTCTTTCTGTAGAACCGGAACTCTTTCCGTCTCCACTTCGACGCCGAGATCACCACGGGCGATCATGATTCCGTCGGCCGCGTCTATAATTTCGTCGATGTTTCGGATTGCCTCCGGTCTTTCTATCTTTGCGATGAGGCCGGTCAATGTCCCTCTCATCATTTCACGAGCCATCTCTAAGTCGCTCGCGCGACGAACGAAGCTCAATGCGACGTAATCTACTCCAAGACTAAGAGCGAACTTCAAATCGGAGAGATCCTTCTCGGAGAGCGCCGGAGCGGAGATAGGCGTTCCGGGTAAATTGATTCCTTTGTTGCTTTTTAAGACGCCTCCGATTAAAACCTTTAAAACGGCTTCCGAGTCGGTTTTCGAATCCACTTCCAAAACCAATTTACCGTCATCGACGAGAAGTTTGTCGCCGGCTCTTAGGTCTTCGATTAAAGTGGGAAAGGTTGTGCCGATAGCTTCCGCGTCTCCTAAGTAATCCGGATTTGCGAGTAAGCGAATTGTCTTACCTTTTTCCAATTCGACTTGAGGAACGCGAAGTTTTCCGGTTCGAATTTTGGGTCCTTGCAAATCCGCCATGATTCCGAGTGGAACGCCGGATTCGGATTCGCATTTTCGAAGTTTCTCGAAGATTTTTTTGTGATCTTCGTGTGTGCCGTGGGAAAAGTTCATTCTTGCGATGTCCATTCCCGCCCGCAATAGGGAAGTGATTATAGACTCTTCCGAGGAGGATGGACCGATGGTGCAGACGATTTTTGTTTTCTTTTCCGGGCTAAACATGAATAGGAACCTCCGAGATGTTGGACGTATATAAGACTGCGATTTCCTTCTTTACGGGGCGAAACGGAAGGGTAAGCTTGGGAAAAAAAAGGCACGCTCCTTTGCGACAAAAGTTAGAACGGATCGCTCTCATTTACCATCCGGAATATAATATGGACTTGGGCGCCCACGTATTCCCTGCTCGTAAGTACGGGATGATATACAACCTAGTCAAGGAAGATCCGAAACTTTCCGGTTTAGTCGCATTACAACCGGCCCCGGTGGGAGTTGAAGAACTCAGCTTGGTTCATACTCCGGAATTTCTTTCAGACTTTATGAATCTTCGTTATACGGATCGAACCATGTATTCGGAGCTGCCTTTGAACAAGGAAATTGTTCGCAGTTTTTGCTTAGGAGTGGGCGGAACGATTTTAGCGACGGAGACTACCGAGAATTACAAATATGTGTACCATATCGGCGGAGGATTTCATCATAGCATGCCCGATCGTGCCGAGGGATTTTGTTATTTAAACGACGCCGCAGTCGCGACAAAATTATATCTTCAAAAATATCCCGATAAGAAGGTATTGTATATCGATCTGGACTTGCATCAAGGAAACGGGAATGCGAAAGTTTTTAAAGACGATCGGTCGGTATGGACTTTTTCTATGCATCAGGAGCAGTTATATCCGAAGAAGGAGCATTCAAGTCTTGATATTCCTTTGGATAACGGCACGGACGATAAGACGTACTTAAAGGCGTTAGTGCAAGGATTAGATAAGACTCGGGCTAATTTTACTCCCGACTTGATTTATTATTTTGCAGGAGCCGACCCTTTCGAAGACGATTCGCTCGGCGATTTAAAATTAACTTTCGAAGGACTTAAGAAACGAGATAAGATCGTAAAGGAATTTGCGGATTCGTTGGATGTTCCGGTAGTGATTCTCCCGGCGGGAGGCTATGCTAGAAATTTTCATGATACGGTTAGAATTCATTTTAATACCATCCGGGTATTCGCCTCTCTGATTTAATAATGAGTATTTTTTCAAATTCTGATAAATCCGGCGCGGGTGAAAATTATATCGATCCAGATGCACTGGGTTTGATCGACATTAATCGGGAATTTAAAACGCATCTCGGAATAGAAGACACTCTCTTTAACCGTTTTTCGAAAGAGGAAGTCGCCGAACTTTTGACGGATAGCGGAATGTTCGAGATGCTTGCCTTCCGCGGATTCGATAAGACAAATCTTGAAATTCAGGGAATTTCGGAAGTAGACAATAGAATTTATATAAAAACACCGAACAACGCCGTTCTAGTGCATATGCGCCTGAAGTTTTCCGATTTTCTTTTTAAAAAAGTCGGCGAGGCGTTCCCGATGGTTTATATCGATTGGTTGTTGAGTCAAAATGTTCGTTTAGGAAAATTGAAGGAAAAGAAACGGTTATTTGAAGGCCAGGAATATCCCGGCCTGAATGTGATGAACGAGATCACTAGTTTTATTCGTCTGCTTGCCAGTAAAATAGGCGCGGCGGGCGCGTTCAATATTCCGGAATATTTTCACGATGCTGTTCTGTTCCATAAAAACTTTCGGTTCCTCAATCCGGAAAAAGAGGGAGAATTCAGAGCGTTACTTCGTTCGTTTCGGAAAGAAAATCTTCGTTCTCTTTCAGGCGCAATTCATTCGGGGGAAATAATGGACGATATCGCCTCCAACGTTTATAAATGGAGTTATGGCGAAATGGTATCCTGCATAAACACGTATTTAGAAAAATCCTTGTTTGACGAAGAATATGATTCTACCGTTGCCAAGATTTCCAAGTCCAAGGCATTTTCCAGGATCAAAAAATGACATCACTTTCCATAAAGCCTGAAATCTTAATCATCGACGACGATCGTGATGTAGGAGAAGCGCTAGAAGTTTTACTTCAGAAGTTAGGATACAACTCGACTTTTTTTGATTCGGTGGATCGAGGAAAAGAATATTTCGAGAAAGAAGCGAATCCGATCGTATTTCTCGATATTCATATGCCTCATACGAGCGGATTGGACGTCCTACCGTATTTCAAAAACCTGAATCCGGCAACGCAGGTGATCATGATGACCGGTGAGAGGGATATCAATAACGTAGTCACTTCTCTTACTCATAAAGCCTCCGATTTTCTTTTAAAACCGTTTTCCCTACAAACGGTTCGAATCGCCGTGCAAAGGGCTTTGGATTATTATACTTTAGTTAAGGAGAAGGAGGCGAGAGATGAGAATATTTTACGCGACCTTCGTCTTGCTTCCAAGATTCAGCGAAAAATTTTATCGATTCCGGATTTTTCGCCGTATAAGGTGCTGGTCGATAACACTCCGGCATCCTTTGTAAGCGGCGATTTTTATGTTCTTTCCAAATCGAATGGAACCGTTATGGCGTTGTTAGGCGACATAGAAGATCACGGGGTGACGTCCGGACTGATCGGACTTTTAATGACGAGCATCGCGAGAGAAGCTTACAAGGAAAAGGACGACCCTTCGCACGTACTGCGTAGAATGAACGAGGAGCTTTCAACCGAAATCGGAACTCATAGTTTGACTGCGGCGGTCATAGTGATAAAACCCGAAAAGAAGAGACTCATTTATGCAAGGGGGGGGCATCCTTTTCCGGTTTTATATAGGAAAGAAGGAATGCTTCTCTTAAAGGAAAAGTCCGGTCAGTTATTGGGAATCATGGATCAACTCGAATTTGAGGCGCACGAAGTTCCTTTTCAAAGCGGAGATATATTATTTTTGTATAGCGACGGATTGTTGAATAATCTTTCCAGTCCTCTTTTTACGGAACTAGAAGAATTACGCAAAAAAGATCGTCCGATCGAAGAGCTTCAGGAAGCCATTCGCGTCTATTCTAAAGCCACGTTACCGACTCGTGAATTTCGTGACGACTCGAGCTACATGTTGATTCAGTTATAGATTCGATTTCTTCGGAACCGTTATGGAAGGTCGCTCGTTTTATTAGAATCCGAATCTATGGAGCTGGATTTTGGAGTTTCTTTCGGGGAGACTTTCGGAAAAGACCCTTTTCGAATATTAAAGAAGGCCAATTCAGGAAGGGAGAAAAAAGCGGATTGAAATCCGCTTTTAATGCGCTTTCCTCCGTCGAAGGGAAGAGTAAAAACTCCGAAAATTCCGTTGCCTAACCCGTACCCGAGGTTTGCAATTCCGTAAATAGGTCGGACGAAGAATACGTCATCGGTGAAAAAAAGAAAACTAGAATCCTCGGGATTGGATTCGTAAATGGTGGAACTTATGGTGTTCGATTCGCGAAGAGATACAATCAGAGAGGACTCGCTTCGGCTCATTAATTCCAGCTTACGCTTTCTGTAAGAAGGAATCGATTCCTCGGATCGAAAATTCCAATCGTTCTTTACGCGATTGTACGCGACGAACGGTATAAAGGAGAAAGATCGTCTTGGGTTCACTTTTTCTCCCAACCATTTTGCATACTCGGTTCCTGATAGAATGTCCTCTAGGGAGTCGAAAATTTGCGTGGTACAATTTTTGCCGAGAATATGGAATCTATATAAATATTTTAAGTTATTATAATATTTCTTCTCCCTATCTTCGCTATTTAGTAGGGATTTTCGCAGTTCCGATTCGGTTGGAAGGGGAAAAGAGTAGGCGATTTTGGCTGGTAGAGTAGGCGATAGTTTTTCGAACGTATTCCGAACGGAAATTTTTCTAGTTAGGCCTGTCCGTAGTTCGAAGGCCCGATTTTCCAAATCTTCCCACTTTCGATAATCTTCTTCGCTTAAGTCATGTAAGGAATTTATCGTCTCTCTGAAATGGGTCGAGGCGGCGTATAATTCTTCGGAAGCCTTTTCAGCCAACACGATATGTTCCCTTATACTTTCCTGTGAAATTGCATCCGTTAGAGGAGGAAAGGTAATCAAAAAATGCAGTTTGCCCGAACCTAGACTCTCTTCGATAGCGAGTATTCTCGCAAGAGACACCAGAGAGGGGTAGCCCCAGTCGGGACTATCTTCGCGAAGGGACGCAATTAAAGACAATATTAATGTTTCTTTGAGATCGTTCAATCGGTTTCTTTCTCGATCGCTAATCGAATCCGAAATCGGAGAAAAGGTAGTCTCTAAGTTCAGGCCTGATCCGGTTGTTAATATATTCAAGAAAGATAATTTTTCTAATCGTAATATAATCCAATTGGACGGTCCTCCGGTGTAAAAGGGGTAGGATTTCGGATCGGTTGAAGGGTATCGCGGGAAAGAGGAAAATTTCCCCTCTTGGGAAGCTTGGAACATTTCCGATTTTATCTTTGAGCGAATATTTCCCAGCCAAGAGCTTCCTAATTCCGATCTAAGGCGCTCTGATAATTTGTTCGTTAATTCCGAGTTCGGAGTCTCATGAAAGTAACCCAGAGCTGAAATGGATACTTTGTGATCTGAGGAAAGAATTTCCTTAAAGAATAATACATCGGATCGCATAGAATCCAAATTACTCAAATGCTTGAACTGTTGGAGGCTTAATCTGTCGAGTCCGATTCTAATTTTCTCCCAGCCTTCGTTTGGCAGGGAAAATCGGACGATTTTACTACTTCGATTGGAATATACATTATAGGAATGGGAAAAACGTTCGTAAGGTTCCCGGATCAGTCGAAAAATTTCGTCAGGATAATACTGAAAATGATAGATGGTATCGTCCATTCTCAGCGCGGAATGGCCGCCGCTAGATTGTCCCGTATTCGCATCTACATAAACGAAATCTAATAAATGCTCGGCTTGAATCGAAGGCGCGAAAGGTAAATAAGTTAAAAAAAGAATGAATAGGCGGTCTATAAGGATCGACCGCCTTTTGAGAACGGGAGGTATCACCTTTTAAATGGAGGTATATCCTTTGCGCAAAGCTTTGGCAACTTCCGGGCGAGAAACCGCGAATTCCTGTGCAAAACTATTGAATCGATCCGTTTCTACTCCTGCTTTTCTCATTCCGCGACCGATTGCTAGATAGGTTACCTCGGAAGATCTCCAGTTGTTGATTCCGTTTTTGCGAGCCAAAGAGGCTAAGTCCGCCTCAAACTCATCCGAGACCAATCCGTTATTCAGATGAATTGCGGTTAAGGTTTCCACATCTCTCCGAAAAGCTTTCTTTTCGTTCTTATCGTCCGAGGAAGATGAAGAGAATATGGAAGCCGAGATAGATGATACGGACTTGGAAAGACTTTGAACGGAATCGGACGATTTTGAAACGGACTGCGATACGGACGCAAAAAAGTCCAGGATAAAGCAGTTTTGTAGTGTAAGCAGGGCAAACGCGATTGCGGCGATTCCTACGCTCTTTCTTAATAATTTCATTCGTAATACCTCGTCTTTTCCTCGAGTTATTTTACGAGGAAGAAAGTTTGTGACACGCAGGGCCAATCCTGAGCTTTTTTTATCCGATCGTCAACCGAGTTTTCCCGACGAAAGTACCACGGATTCCCAAGCTCCTAGACGAATCTTAAGAATCTTTTTTCGAGGTTCGATTTCCAGCGAATCCACGATTTGCCCTGTCCAATAGTCGATCGTGTTTTTCTTCTCCCAAGGAAATGTAAGATTTAATTCTATTTCGCGACTTGTGTCGCTCGGATTCCAGATGCCGAGAAAACCCGCAGGGTTATAGAGAGCGCTCGGAAAAAATTCGGAACCGATTCCGATCGGGAGTGGGGTTTTATTTCTGCACTTACCTTGCAGGTAGAGGGTCTTTTTCAGAAGGTCTTCCCTTTCTTGAGTTAATAAAGCGATCTCGTCCGATACGAAGAGCATGCCGCCGGAAACACCCATTACGCTTGCCATAATTTTAGTCTGAGCAGGGGTCATTTTATTTTTTTTGTCCCTAACCAGTAGACAATCCGGGTCATTGAACCAAAGAGTTCTATGCATAGACGCCCGAGTGATGTCGTTAATCAGCGCCCGCTCCGTGCACAGGGCATTTCTGTCATTGGCAAAAATTCGTTTCTTTTCCCTGCCCCAAAACGGAGCCACATCACAAGAGATTCTCATGGCATCGAAGAGTCCGATCGATGGAACGATCGGCGCTCCGCATCCGAGTAAAAACACGTCTTTTCCGGCGGCCTTTCGGATAAGTTTAATCGCTTCGATATAACGTGTGTGAGGCGATTCGCTGCGATCGTACGTCCAACCGGGCAGAAGCGCGGAGTATAGGAAATCCAATTTTAAATATTCGTATCCGTAATCCTTTACGATAGTTCGGATCACTTGGGTTAAGAATTCTTTAGAAGCAGGATGCGAGACGTCTAATGTATAAGTATAATCGAATCCCCAAAGAGGATTCCAGAGCGCCGGAACCGGGCTCCCGTCTCGATCTTTAAGAACCGCTTCCGGATATTTTTGGAAGAATTTGGATTTCTTTCTAACGAGAAATGGCGCCAGCCAAATTCCTGGAATAAATTTTTCGGATTTGATCGCGTCTGCAAGAAGTTTCATTCCTCCGGGGAACCGATCGTTGGTGTCCAACCAGTCGCCGATTTCAGTCTGGTAGCCGTCGTCGATCTGAAATACTTTCACTCCGAAATTCTTGGTTCTAAGCGCTTTCAGGTTTTTTAATATAATCTTTTCCGAAATTTTTGTGTAATAATGATACCATGAGCACCAACCGGTCGGAACGGGAATTTGAGGAAGCTTTACTTTGAAATTTCTTCCTAATTCGGTGAAATAGTTTTTAAGAAATAGCGATTCATCTCCCTTGAATTTTACCACTCGTATCGGCGTCAACGGGAGCTTATTCCCTTTAAAATCCTCGTATCTGAAAATATCGTAAATTGCGATCGCTTCGGATTTTAGGTTTTTTTTATCCGAATTTTCCAGCAGGCGTTCCTTTGAGCGGATTCTAAATTTTACGCCTTCCTGACCTTTTCCTATGACCCCTGCAAAATAGTTTTGCTCCGCTCCTTTTGAAAGCGCTAAGACAAATCCTTCCGAAATCCAATCCTCCGAGGCTCCGGAATGGGACGAATAGATGTTTTCTTGAGAATATTGTAAGAACGCCAGCTTCGGAGATTCGTCCGACTCTTTCCAATCGTGACTTGCGGAAAGGCTCCAGGATTGGTATCCGTGAAAGAAAATCCTTCCTTCATTTAATCCATGTTCGGGCAGTTCGATTTCGAGAGTTAATAATTCAAGGCCGGCTTGTGGACGGCGATCTGCGATCCAGTCTAGCTGAGGAAAATACGTATATTTTCCCGCCGTTTTTTGCAACTTAAGCGATAGACGATAAGTTCCACAATCACTGACAGCCTCTTTCGATCCTGCGGAAAATTCGAATCTCGAAATCGATTGATTCTCATAAATTCTCGTACGTAAAATGGCGTTCATTTCTGATCCCGGTATCTTATTTTTTTATCCAAACACACAGTCGATCTGTTCCGGCTTTCGGCACTATGGGCTCGAAAATTTGGCAAAAGGCGGCTGATGGACGAAAACATGGACGATAGTTTCCGAAATCCGGCAGTAGAAAAGAAAAAAAACCGGCTTCCGTCACTATCTTTTCCGGACTGATCGACGGATCTATTTACGGAAATTTTCCGTAGGGAACCGATTTGTCTCGGTGCGAACTTTACTGGCTTTAGGCGGGATACGCCGTAAGTTTGGTTTTATGGCATCTAATCGTCCCCCTGTAAAACCGGACCTATTTCCCGGAGATCTCTCCGAAGAGAGATTAAACGAATATCTAACCGACGACCGACTCGCGGTGGATTGCGAAATGATGGGACTGAATCCTCGTCGAGATAGATTATGCGTGGTTCAAATATGCGACTCTCGTAATCGAGTCAGTCTCGTCCAGATTCTTCCGGAGCAAAAAGAGGCTCCGCGCTTAAAGCGTTTATTCGAAAATTCGGATATTATTAAGGTATTTCATTTTGCAAGAATGGACACTTTATTTTTGCGTTACCGACTAGGTATCGAGACGAAAGGTATTTTTTGTACGAAGATCGCCTCTAAGTTGGCTAGGACATATACCGATAGACACGGACTCAAAGATATCATTCGGGAATTTTTCGACGAAATCTTGGATAAAAAAAATCAATCTTCCGATTGGGGAGCCAAAATCTTGACTAAAGATCAGATCGATTACGCTTCCGGAGACGTACTTTTTCTCATTTCCTTGGAGCAGAAATTAACGCAAATCTTATTGAGAGAGGGCCGCTTTGATCTCGCACAAGAATGTTTTGCCTGTCTTCCCGTCTTTAACCAACTGGATTGGTTGGAAATGGAAAATTTATTCGAACATTGAAAAAGAAGGCCATAAAACTTTTTCTCTGCCAGTCCTGCGGACAAGATTATCCGCGATGGGCCGGAAAATGCGATTCTTGCGGAAAGTGGAATACTATCGTAGAGGAGTCGGGTGGGGATCGTTTTTCCTCTTCTTCGTCGGCGTTGCGAAAGAACGCCGCTTACAAACATCCGATTCCGATCGATTCAGTTCCTTCCGAAGATACGGAGCGAATCCTTACGGGATTGTCCGAGCTGGATTTGGTATTAGGCGGCGGACTTGTTCCGGGAAGCTTGGTTTTGATCGGCGGCGAACCCGGCGTAGGGAAATCCACTCTGATTTTAGAGATCAGTAGGAAGCTGTCCGAACAAGGTCGGAAACTTTTATATATCTCCGGTGAAGAATCGGCCTCTCAAGTGGGATTGAGGGCCGCAAGAATGTCCGTACTTTCTCCGAATCTTCTGCTTTCCTCCGAAACGTATGCAGAAAACGTATCGGCCATGATCGAGGATACCGAACCGGATTTGGTCTTCGTGGACTCCATTCAAACTTTGACCCGGGAAGCGTTGCCGAATCAAGCCGGGACAGTCACTCAATTACGGGAATGCACGCAAGTATTAATGGAGACCGCTAAACGAACCGGAATCCCTATCGTAATGACGGGTCATATTACTAAAGACGGCGCTATCGCCGGACCCAAAATTTTGGAGCATTTGGTGGATACGGTTCTCTATTTCGAAGGGGACCGACTGAATTATTTCAGGCTCTTGCGGGCCGTAAAAAACCGCTTTGGAGCGGTCGGTGATTTGGCCGTATTCGAAATGTTGGGAACGGGACTTCGTGAAGTCAAGGATCGACATCATGTATTTATCAGTTCCTTAACCGAAGGAAAAAGCGGATCGGTAATCAGTGCGGTCTTAGAAGGAAGTCGTGCGTTGAGCGTCGAAGTTCAGGCACTCGTGAGTCGAACGAATTATTCCCAAGCAAGACGAATGGCGGAGGGGCCCGATACTCGACGCGTCATTCTTTTAGCCGCAGTGATTGAAAAATATTTAGGTCATAAACTTTCAGAATGCGATATCTTCGGAAATTTGGCAGGCGGTCTTCAAGTAGACGAACCGGCTCTCGATCTCGCTATCTGCGCATCCATTTTATCCAGCTATACCGAAAGACCCGTAAAATCCAGGGCTGCAGTCCTGGGAGAGGTGGGGCTTTCCGGAGAGGTTCGATCGGTCGGACAGATTTCCCTTCGCTTAAAGGAATTAAAGGGAATCGGAATGGAAACAGTCTATCTTCCCGAAGGAAATCTCGCAGAGATTGAAACGATTCCCGACTTGAAACTAGTCGGCATCAAATCTCTCTCGGAGCTAGAAGGATTGTTCCGGTGAATCCGAGCGTTATAACGGTGAGCCTCTTCTTCCTCGCCGTTCTCCTGGTTTCTCCGGCTTCCTTTGCTCAGGAACAGGAAATCGATCCTTTGCTCCGCCAACCCTGGTTTAGCGATCAGGAAAAAAAAGAGGAGCTTCTTCATAACAAATTACAGAGTGCTTTTCGGCTTAGCGCTCATTACGTTTGGAAAACCGATTCAAGAGGTAGGAATTATCGATTTTACAAAGACGGAAGAGTCGAATTCGTTATCGATCGAGACTGGAAGGAAGTGTTTCCCAAAACGGAAGAATTGGATTTGCATTATAGCGAGGCAGAGTCTTTACGCAAACACGCGAGTCCTTACGCCGCTATCCGTCTGTTGAAGGGTATGACGGTTTGTTATAACCTTCGGTATGGAAAGCTAACTACGGAAAGTAGTCGAAAAGCCTCTTCTCTTTTGGGTCAATACCTGGACTTTTACTCGCATAAGGAAAAGGAAATATTCCGATTAACGGATCCGTTCGGTTGCCTGCACGCCGGGAGTCTTCGGTTGCGAAGCACGGATTATGCATATTCCTTGGATTTGGATCCAAATTTACGATATTTGTTTCCGGATGAGGATCGGGAATTTTCAGGAGAGGATTCCGACCTACGATGGCAGGTACATCGCTTTTATAGAAATCTTCCGACGGAAACTCTTCCCAAGAATTGGGAAAGCGAATATAGAAAAAACAGCGAAGGCTTATTGTTCTTTCGGCCAGATCGCATTCTTTTTACGATCGGAACTTCCCTACACTTTCATCCGCTCGCATTCGACGCAAAAAATTATTACCTGGTTTGGGATGCACTTCGCGGAATCAATGCTCGAACCATGCACGAATGGAATTATCTTCGAAAGAAAGAGGATAATATTTATAGAACAACCTTTACCGCAACAACTCCGGACGGCAGACGAACCAAGATGGTCATTTTGGAAAAATTCTACCTTCGGGGAAGGCGGGGATTACTGTTTACCCTATCTTTTCCCGAACAATATGAGCCGGAAGCTAAGAAAATCTGGGATGGATTTTCTTCCAGTGTTGTCGTAGAATAAATATCCGATTTATAGGCTCCGCGGCCTGTAGGAACGATATTCGAATGATTTTTGGACTCGTCAAAACCTGGGACAAGAACCGTTGGCCGAAGCCCGAGCCCCCCTGGCGATTATTAGGATTGGGGTTGTTGTTTGTAAATGGGATGGCCGCCGTTTTCCTGCCGATCGGGATTTTTGGATCGATCCTATCCGCGGTCGCCTTGCTCGTTTTGCTTTTTTTACCCTTATTTTTCGCGGCATTAAAGCTAACGAAGGTTTACGGAAATGCGGTTTTTTTTGCCCTATTTTTGGGATTTCTCTCCGGACCTTTATCAACCCTATATTTGAGTCATTCATTCGGATACTTTTTAGGACTCCATTACCAAAACTCCACCGGACCGGATACTCTGTCCGAATTTCCCGGAGTGCGAATTTTTCGGTTTTCCAATGCCCGATTTCTATATAAATACCAGGCAAAAAAGACTTCCGTAGTTCGACCCAAAGCCCCCGGAGCCATTCAAAAACCTCTTTATTTTCATGTCGTCCCATGGGTCTCTTTTGCTTGGAAAGAGGGAGATCCGATCCAAACCTGGGCTGCCTGTCCGAATTTAGCCGATTCAATTTGCGATTGGGATCTGCAAAATACGGGTGTAGGGGAGTCTTTATCCACTTCCGCACTGTTTCCCTATTATTTGGAAGCGGTCGAAGAGTCGGGAAAGATCCATCATCTCCGAGTTTCTGCAAAACCGAGAATTCTTTTACCGCTTTCCGATCCGGAAGCCGCCCTGGTTCGAACCGGCCTGTATGGTATGTCCGGATTAATCATGCTCAATTACCTTTGGGTAGTCGGAGTAATCGTTTGGAGGAGAAGAAACAAGGAATCGAATTCTTGAATTAGGCCCGGACAAGGTAAATTTCAGGATTTGCCGGGAAAATCGTATTCGTTTATGTAGCATTTGACCAAAAAAGGGAAGGAAGATCGGAATCTTGTGGATTTTTTAAAGAAAGGCTTAAAAAACTTTTTAGTTGGCTAATTTTGGAACTTAGACTACCGATATTTATACACAGAGACGGGAAGGAGAATTTTATTTGGACCCCGAAATTCTTACCGAAAAGGTAGCCACTCAGAGCAAAAAGTTTCTGGTGGACCTGAAGCGGAATGAGAACGGATACTATCTAAAAGTTTCCGAGTGGTCCAATAGTAAAAAATCTTCGATTTTCATTCCAGCCGAAGGAGTTGGCAGAATGATCGAAGTTCTTCGGAAGTTCCAAGGCCTCATTGAGGATGGAACGCTTGAAGAAATGGATTTCCCTCCGGCTCAGAATTAGTTAAGATTGCACTAAATCTTTTAGGAGAATTTCTCATGGGGAAAAAGATGTACCTTCTCGCCACAGTTCTCTTTTTCTTGGCCCTGACCGGAACTTCCGGGCAGCAGACCGGGGGAAACCAGAATCAAGGCCCAAACCAACAGGCGGGAGCTCCGGATCCCCTCGAGAAGATCATCCTCGAAAACTTCGAGGAGGCTGAGGACTGGAGGGCTAGAGCCACTACTCCGCTGGGTGAAACTAAAACCCTGAAAATGGTCCAACGAGGACTTATCAGAGACGTTTTTGACGAGAATACCGTTCCGGATAACGGCGGTGATCAGATAGATAAGAATCATATTTTAGGAATCAAGACCTATTTTAACGATCGCGGATTCGATAGAGTCGAGGTATTTCCTCCTCACGAGTATGTCATTAAAGGAAAAGCTCGTCAGGTTTCTCTTTGGAGTTTGGGACGTAAGTTCAGACATACACTCTTCGTAAAGCTGAGAGACTATAAAGGTAAAACTCATAATATCCGGTTGGGTCGTTTGGATTACTTCGGTTGGAGAAAGCTAACCGCTACGGTTCCGGGATTCGTTCCTCAAAGCACCCGTTTTGCTCTTTTGGATAAGAACTTAAGGTTCGTGTCCTTATTTGTCACCAGCGATGTTCATGAAGTAGGGGGATCCTTCTACTTTTACGTCGATGATTTGGAAGTTCGTGCCGATAAATCGGATACGAAGTACCCCGGTTCCGAGATCAAAGACAACTGGTAATCTTCCTGTAGGGATTTACTCATGAGAAACTTCAGTAAAAATTTTAAAGCGACCGCAACGATCACGTTCGGAATTTGTGCAGTCCTTCTACTGGGTAGCGTGAGCGCCCAGTTCATCAAGAAGAAGAAAGGGGGAATCGAAACCCCTACCGGAATGGACGTAAGCAGTATGGAATTACGTTCGATCACCGTCGAATCTTGGGACAACCCTGCCAACGGAGTTCCGTACGGCTGGGAGGTCACCACCGACAAGGACACGCAAGTTCCTCAAGGCCAAGCAGCGCAGCAATACCAGCCGACCGCTTCGAACTCTCAAGCGCTACGCGAAGTAAAACTTTTGCCAGGAAAACCCGGCGATATCAAGAACGTGGACTCCACTACTTCCAAAGTTTTAGGCGTGAAATTCGCGTTTACGTATCCTGGCGATAATTCGGTCACGATTCGTCCGCCCAAGACGCCGGAATACGAGATCGTTCGGAAAATGGCTTATCTGGATGCAAATAACAAACGTAAAGAATTCAAAATCTACGGTGTAGAATTTCCGGGAGTAGCGAAAGCCGTCTCGATTTGGGTTTGCGGACGTGGAAACGAATACGATCTGGAAGGCTGGTTGGAAGACTGGAAAGGCGACTCTCATATTTTCCAATTCGGATCTTTGGACTTTATCGGCTGGAGACCCTTGACTTTCGAAATTCCGGTCGCGGTGCCTCAAGACGTAAATTCGTATCCGCAGGTTAAAACCTTAGTTTTCAAACAGTTTAAGATTCGTTCTCGCCCGGATACAAGCGGTGAAACGGTGTATCTCTTCTTCGACGAACTTCGCGTTCTCTCGGATGTGTTCGAAGTACACTTTGACGGAGCCTCGATCGATTTCGACGGAGATGACTGCCGCTCAAAACGTAAGTTAGATAAAATGTTGAAAGTGAAAGCCGACAAGGAATGTGAAGGCGGAACTGCTCAAAACAATAACAAGCAGTAAGCTTCAATTTCAGAATTCAGGGATTATCCCTGAACAAATACGCGGAATGTCTCTTCAGAGCTTCCGCGTTTTCTTTTTTGGAGTTTTCCTGAAAAAATTTTGTTAAAAAAGGTTGAGTAAATAAGGCATCCTTGGTAATCGAGTTTCCGAAACAAGAGCCGCCGCCGATCTAGAGCCAAATCAGGTACAAAAGATCGTTCTATTTTTTGGGTCGAAACAGAAAAAAAAGACCAAGAAAGGTAGGCAAAACATCTTTCTAAAAAGCTTGGAGCATTCCAGGCTTAGCCTAGCGCGCGCCCTTTTCCCGCTAGGGAAATTCTAGTTTACGGATAAGCGTTCTCCGTTATAATTGATCTAGAAAGGGCCAAAAGAGATAAAACGAGCCCATCCATATTATTTTTCGAGCCGACCCCATTCGGTGGAGTATTTCCTATGTCTAACGAAACTGCGACAACCGCGGAAACCAAGCCTGCCAGCGATTTGGACAAGCTTACCTCGCTCTTTAACGAGGAGATTTACGTCCGCTCGGACGCCAACTCCATCCCTGCGTCCAAATTTAAAATCTACGATGATCTTATAGAGTCTTTCGGCGCCTCCGGAGTTACCGAAGCAGCGAAAGCGAAGTTGGAAGAACATCTCGCCGAGCATCCCGAAAGTATTTCCGCTAGATACTTACTTGGAATTTTAGGACTCCAGAAAGGAAGCATCGATGCCGCTTCTTATTTTAAGAACCTATTAGATGCGTTCAAACAGGCTAGTAAATGGACGATCATCGAACATATAACGGATAATATTCTAAAATACGGTGAAGATCGTTACGCTCTCCGATTCAAAGCGGAAGCGTTGGAAAAACTCAAGAAAAATAAAGAATTAAAGCCGGTTCTGGAAAAACTTGCAAAGCAGGATCGTAAGAATCCGGAAATCGCAAAAAAATACGGATTAGCCATTCTTGAAGAAAATAGAGAACGCGCTATTACCTATTTAAAGCAAGCCATCGAGACGTTTGCAAAAACCAAGGATTACGTTCAATTCGAGGAAATTTGGCCGATTTTCGTATCGAATAGTTATGACGATATCCAGTTCGTGGAAAAAATTGAAAGAATCCTGCTCGGTCATAGGGAAAAAACCCGTCTCGCAGGATATTTATATCCATTAGTCGATCCTCATAAATCCGTAGAAGATTGGGATAGAGTGATCTATCTTTTAAAGAAGATTTTAGATCACGAGCCGGTTTCCAATAAGGCTCGTAATGAGTTAATTCGCGTTTATAAACTGAAATATGCCAACCATAGCCTTTTAGAGGACTTCCTCAAGATGTCCGAATTGGGAAATAACAGAAAGCCGGTTAAGGTCTGTATTTCCAATTTCGAAAGAAACATCGTTTTCGATACGGATAACTACGTGCTGCATAGAAATTGGGGAGTAGGTAAAATTGTTTCGATCTCTCCGAACGGGGACTCCATTTTCGTCGATTTCAAAGATAAAAAGAACCATAAGCTTTCCATTCAAATGGCCATCACCAGCCTTAAACCGCTAAAGGTGGATCATATTTGGGTGAAATTCTATGAGAACAAAGAATCGGTAGTTCAGTTATTCGAAAAAGACATTCCCAGCTTCTTTAAGGAATTATTAACTTCTTTCGACGGCCATATGTTGGTTTCGGAGATTAAAAACGAAGTTGTCGGCAAATTCCTACCCGTCGCGGAATGGTCCAAATGGTGGAATAAGGCCAAGAATATCATCAAGAAGGAACCGAAACTAGGCTTCAATCCTAAGAAAAAGGACGAGCTTTGGTATCGTGAAAAGCCGATTACCTTCGCGGAAGAACTTACCGAAAAATTCAGCGCAACCTCCGATTTATCCAAAAAATTGGATATTGCAATCGAAGCTCTTAGAAATAAGGAAGAAGCGGAAGGAGCAATCGATACCTTCGCTCATCATTATTATGAGGAAGAAGAATCCGGCGAACCGTTCCGTAAGATCGTAGCATTTTTATATTTAGAGGAAGTCGCTTCCACGATGGAAGGTGAAGATGGAACTCCTTATGATTTCCAACGTCACCAGAAGGAAGAAGACGTAGCCCAGCTGATTAAAACTCTTAATAGGGAAGAACTTTTGGAGATTTCTTCCAGAATCACCAACTTGGACATCAAGAAATCTTTCGTGGATATCGTTAAGAAATTCCATAAAGATTGGGTGAACGTTCTTGTCGGATTGCTCTTCGAGGTTCCTGTTAAGAACAATAAATACGTCGTCTCCGTACTGGAAGACGATAAAAAATTCGCCGAGTTGAACTTATTCATCGAAACGGCTGCGAGCCGCGCGAAAGAAAATCCGGAAGTGTTCCTTTGGGTCGCAAAGTCCATTTTATGGCGCACTTGGGACGAGGAATGGATGAATGTCTCCCGTCAGGATTTGATTTTAAGAGTTCTCCGCCTTCTAAAACCTTTGAATAAAATCGAAGAAAAAGGAACCAAACTCAAGAATACCTGTCATGAAATTCTTTTCGGAAATGAATCAACCGTCATTACCGAAGCGATTCAAAACGGAGATTCGGAATACATCCGTAAAGTATACGCGCTGTATCGAGAAGTTCCGTATATAGAAGAGACCGACAAAGATAAGCTGATGGGTTTGATTCAATCTCTGAAACCCGATTTGGTTTGGGAAGAAGAGGAAGAGGATGATGAAGAAGACGACGTCCTTTCTCATATTCCGGAAAACGCCGTGCTTGTCACACGCTGGGCGTTGAATCAGAAGAAAGCCGATTTCGAACACCTCGTGAACGTGGAAATGCTGGAAAACTCGAGAGATATCGGAGAGGCTCAGGAGCGAGGCGACTTACGCGAAAACGCGGAATACAAGGCCGCTATGGAACGTCAGGTTCAGCTGCAGGCTCAGATCAAAAAGTTGGAATCCGAGTTGAAAACCGCAGTCGTATTGGATCTTTCTAATGTAAAAACGGATAGAATCAATATCGGAACTACGGTTAAACTCAAGAACGAGTCAACCGGCGAAAATCAAACCTATTCCATCTTGGGAGCTTGGGACGCGGATACCGAAAAAAATATCATTTCTTATCAGTCTCCTTTGGCTAAATCCTTATTAGGTAAACGAATCGGCGATACGGCGGCGCTTAATTTAGGCGGTGCGGAAACTAAATTTAAAGTTTTGGATATCAACCGTTTCTCTCTACAGAATCAAGAAAGCTGAAGAGAACCTTCTCAGTCTGAAATCGAAAAAGGGACCGTTTGCGGTCCCTTTTTTTAGATATTTCGTTTATTAACTTTCAAATCGGATTAGATCGGTAAACCAATCAGAGATATTTCCTGATCGGTCCTTAATTCTGATCTGAACGAGCAGTTTCTTTTTCCAGTTCGATAAAGATTTGGGGATTTTCAGAATCAGCATTTTCCGATCGCTGTCGAATTCGCTCGGATAAAATTCTCCCTCTAATAGCACTTCGGCTCCTCCGGCGTACCCGGAACCTACGTCGCTTAGAACATACACTCGTTCTTCCCAATCGGGTTCTTTGGCGTTCGCAATTCTTCTATGTCTAGTGATTAGATAAGGCTGAGTTACGGTAGGTTTGGCATTATCTTCCAATACCGCTAAAATACCGAGTTTGGATAGATAGCTTAAATTACCTTTCTGTTTGAGCGCCGACCAGCGCTTAGTACCTTTATCATATAGATAAACGTTTTCTTTTCTACTCAATCTAAGTCCATTCCAGTTGAGTTCGGCTTCTCCTACCCAGGAAAGATCGGAAGACTCAAGCTCATAAGCGCTTCCTTTCAAGGTTAGGCCCTCCGGTAAAGGTGCGATTTCCGTCAGCGCTTGCAACTTTTCAAAGGAAAGTTTTCCGGCGCCATACGTGGTTTTGGGCGGAGTTTTTATTTTGAGATTTCCGTCTTTAGATGTGAATTCGGTTTTTATCCCGCCGGATTGTAGTTTTGTGGCGGGACTTACTACGATGGGTATCGATACTTTGGATTGATTGCCGGCTTGGTCTGCGGCTTTTAATGTAAGGAGAACGTTGGCGCCGATCGGAAAGGTGTTCAAGGCAATACTTGGGCCCTTGGCGGGGAACAAATTATACACATAGACGGCCGGATTTAAAGAAGATCGATTGGAATCGAAGATATCCTGGTGGGAACGTGCCTCCTCGTAACTCATTCCTCGAAACGATCGCTCATACAAAGGAATTTGTTCGTTATAAAGACCGACAAAAAATAAATTATTTTTATTTCGGGAAGTCATCAGGTCATACGCGCCTAACCGAAAGCGAACGCCTCCATTTAAGGAAAGTCTCGTCTCCGGCGGAATTTCAAATATACCTTCTCCTTTTTTTTGCAGAGGGAATCGTAACTGCGTTCCGTCGTCCGAATCCACATAAAGCAGAAGCAATTCCGGAGGGGTTACGTCTTTCCCTCTCATAGGGAGAAAAGGAAGAGGGTTAAGTGTCCCTCCCGGAAGATGAAGTTCAAAATGTAAATGACTAACTCCGGTTCCGGATTCTCCCAATCTCGCGAACATATCTCCTTTATTTGTCATAAAACTCGGGTTCGAAAACTTTACTTGGAATTCTCCGCCGCTTAAAAGAGCCAGAGCCTCTCTTAAAAGTTCCAGGTCCTTTCGAATTCCACTAAAATCTAATAAGTGAGCGAATTTGGCCTTCAAGGGAGAAGAGAAGGATTTGAGTACGAGATTAAGTCCATATCCTTTCCCGGATTGCCCGATTGAATCGACGTATCCGGAAAAAGGGGCCAATGCCGAGAGGCCATTTGCATGAAACGTTTTAAAATCGCAACCCATGTGAAGGTGGTGAACCCTGTATTCAGCGTACGAACCGGAGATCGGAGTTTCGAGCTCCATTGGAAAGCGTAGATTTCCAAGATCGGCAAGCGTATCGGATGAGAGATCCTGCCAGATCGGTTGAGTCGAGACCGGCGCTCTCTTTGGAGTAGATGGTAGCGAGGAAATTTTAGGTGCAGTTTCCACGCCGACAGAATCGCGCAGCGGTACGAGAAGCGTTCCCAAAACGAAAAGAAATACAACGAGATCCGCATTAGGAAATAAACGAAAAGTTCTCCCCATGTGCGAATTCAGCGGTCGTTCGCTTGAAATGTAAAGCAGGAATCATAGAATTTCCTTGCAGTAGAAAGGGAAACCATCAGCCTGAAAGATATGCGTTTTCTTTTACTGGTTCCGATTTTCGGGATCGTTCTGAATAGTTGTGCTTACTTTACCCGAGAGCCGGGAAACCCTCCGAAAATAAACGGCATTCCGATTCCGGATTCACAAAGGACGGTTTATGTTCAGAATTTCAGAAACAATTCGTACGGGATCGGATTGCATACGCAACTTTCCGATTTAGTAAAACAGGAAATAAATAATCGCGGTAGGTTTATCCAAACGCGGGAAAAATCCCTGGCGGCGTATCGAATTTACGGAGAAATTTCCCATTACCAACAGGTTGGTGCCTTGCTGGACCAAGGCGGGCAATTGCTCAGTCGTGAAATGTTGATTATCTGCAAGGTGGAACTTCAAAAAGCCGGCGGCGAGAGAATCCCATTGGAGAGATCCGAAATCCCCGCGAGGGTGATTTATTCCGACCAAGTCGGTTATATCGAAACGGAATCGCAGGCCCAAACTAGAGCTTTGAGGATTCTTTCCGTCCGAATTTCCGAAGAATTAGAGAGGGCTTGGTACTACTCGATTTCCGGAAAGATTGACGAGTGAATTGGCTCCGGAAATCTCCGAGAAAACCGTTTCCTAAAACTAGCGGGAGATTCCGGCATTTTTCCTTTCTTTTTTCAACAATTCCGACCGGAGGCACGCTCCTTTGATTTTTGGATTGCCCGATATTCGATATCTGATCTAATACGGGTAAAGAATCGGGAGTGACTCGCACGCCCGGACCCAGAAATGAACTGTTAGATGAACATGATCTGATAAAAGATGAATAAGGATAAGGAAGCCGAAATTCTTAAGACAGTAGATGAATCCATTCGTATGGAGATGAAAACCTTTTCGGATTATCTTCAAAAGAAAGGATTAAAAATCACCAACCAACGGATGCTGGTTGCCGAGAGAATTTTCTCTCTGCACAACCATTTTACCGCAGAAAGCCTCCTGGAAGAATTCAAAGACCAGAGAGATAAAATTTCCAAGGCAACCATTTATCGGATTCTATCGATTATGGTGGAAGCAAAGCTTCTCCAAGAACATAATTTTGGACAGGATTATAAGTACTACGAACATATCATCGGCCATACCCACCATGATCATATTATTTGTGTGGATTGCGGTCGAATCGTAGAATTTGTAGATGAAAGAATCGAGCAACTCCAGGAGCAGGCTGCCCTCGGAAACGGTTTCAAAATCACCGGACATAGCTTGAATATCTACGGAAGTTGCTTAGATCCCAATTGCCCTCGGAAGAAATGATCTTTCGAGAAGAAACTCGAGATCCACAATCCTTTGCTCGCACCGGGACTCTCGCCTTAAACGGCGTGGAGATTCCGACTCCCGTATTCATGCCTGTCGGAACGAGAGGAGCGATTAAATCTCTAGATTCGGATGATATCGACGAACTCGGATTCGAGCTCATTCTCGGAAATACATACCACTTGTATTTACGCCCGGGGGAAGAAGTTCTGAAGCGTTTCGGAGGGCTCAAGAATTTCATATCTTACAAGAAGGCTTTACTGACCGATAGCGGCGGCTTTCAAGTTTTTAGCCTAAATTCCCTTTTTAAATTCGAAGCGGATGGAGTCGCCTTTCGCTCTCATATTGACGGTAGCGCCCACTTCTTCACCCCGGAGAAGGTAGTGGATATCCAACGGACGATCGGTTCCGATATTATGATGGTGTTAGACGATTGTCCTCCCGGAGATGCGAGTGTCGCTCGAATCAAAGAATCCTTGGATCGGACTCATCGTTGGGCGGAAACGGCGGTGGAGCATTGGGAAAAGGATAAAAACGGACAACATTTGTTTGGAATTGTCCAGGGTGGCACGAACGTGGAGCTCCGCTTGGAAAGTCTTTCCTACTTAAACGGACTTCCATTCTCCGGAATTGCGCTCGGCGGTCTCTCGGTGGGCGAGCCTCGACCCGATTTCATTCGAACTTTGGAAGGAATTGCTCCTTATTCGGATCGGAATCGACCTCTTTATCTCATGGGAGTCGGTACAGTTCCGGACATTCTGGATGGAGTGAGGAATGGAGTCGATATGTTTGATTGTGTTCTACCGACACGCAATGCGAGAAACGGACAAGTATTCACTTCGAAGGGAAAAATTAACTTGAGAAACGAGAAGTGGAAGTTTTCGGACGAACCTCTAGATTCCGAATGCGAATGTAGAGTCTGTAAGAGATACAGTGTCGGATACTTGAGACATCTTCACCATGTAAAAGAGCTGACCGCTTTCTCTCTGAGTACGTTCCATAATCTGAGTTTTATGAAGAAGTTTATGTTTGAGCTTCGGCGATCCATCCAAGAAGGAAAATTTGATCAGTTTTCCGCTAAATGGAAAAATTTGTATGAAAGACCGGAAATTTCTCGTTGACTATATAGAGTTTGGCCCCCCTATAGTAGGTTGGTTCAAAAAGAGATAATAAGGAGTTGCTGATTTTTTATGGAAATCACCAGAAGGGAAAGCGGTAACATCGTAATTCTGGACATTAATGGCGAAATCGATTTGTATAACGCCCCTGAAATAAAAGATGTCATTGCTAAGCTCATCGAAGAGCAGAAATATTATACAATCATCAACTTGGAAAAAGTCTCCTACATCGACTCATCCGGAATTGGCGCATTGATTTCCAGCCTCTCTAACCTAAAGAAATATCAGGGAGGATTAAAAATCATTAACGTCGCGGGGTCTGTGCGAAAGGTATTTGAGCTCACTAAGCTTACGTCCTTCTTTGAGATTTTTGATAATGAAGCTGAAGCTGACGCTGTCGGTGCTTTTAAATAAGCTACGATAGAGAAAACCGATTCCAGGCTGGTGCAAAACAAATGAAATCCTTTCGAGCTACATCTTTCCGATTCCTATTCATACTAGGGATCCTCGGCGTTTTGGTTGCTTGCGGTGCCGAGCTCCCCGTTAGAGAGCTTGCAGAAGCAAAGTCAGCAATCACTCGAGCCAAGGAATCCGGTGCAGAAAAATACGCGCCCGGTGAATACGAGGAGGCTCGCAAGAGTCTTTTCGCAGCTCACGAAAAAGCCTCTAACGAGGACTTAGGCGAAACGAAGAAAAGTGCGGTATATGCAAGAGCGAAAGCCTTGGATGCACAGGAGAAATCATTTCCTTCGCTAACCGAAGAATCCAAAAAACAAGCTACGACTGCGATTGATGAGGCTGAAGAAGCTTTCGCGTCTCAGCTTGCCGGCGAACCTTATACAAATGCGGTAGAACTTCGTAAAGAAGGCGATACCCTTCGCGATAATGCGGATCGGGCCTTAGAATCTTATCCAAAAGAATCCGGAGATGACGCTAAGTTAAAGACTCGTTTAGCCGCGTTTGAGCAATATGAGCAAAGTAATAAGAAGTATCTGGATTCAAAAAAATCCGCCCAAGATGCAAAAGCATTAGCTCTCTCTCAAAAACAGCAATTGATCGATTCCCTATCCGATATCGAAAAGAATTTGGATGATGCGGATCGTTATGCCGGCGGGCAAGATCCTGAAGTGGGACAAACCAGAGAACGATTGAATGCAACTAAGTCGAAAATCGACGAAGGCAAGATTAAAGAAGGATACTCCGAAGTAGAAGATCTTCGTAAAAAATCGAACGAACTTGTAGCAAAGAATATTCAATCCTACGCTGCTAAGAAAAAAGAAGAAGCCAAGGATAGCATTGCAAAGGCAAAAGATAAACTTGCCGGAATCGATCAAACTAAGGTAACCTCTAGCAAAGACATTCAGACCTCTTACCAAAGAGCCGATGAAAATTTGAAGGCTGCAGACGAATCCTTAGTAGCCGCGGAAGATTTCTTTTCTTCAGAAAAATACGAAGATTCGATTAGTCGTTCAGAAGAAGCGATTCGACTGTCTCGAATCGTAGTTGATCAGTCGGATGATATTGCAGAGCGAATTAAATCCGGCGCTTCCGTTGCGGGAAGAACCGGAACGACGGAAGATGATAGAAATGCGACCGTTGATGGCGCTGAAGGCAAAACCAAACATACTAAAACGAAAACGACCGGTACGAGCGGAAAAACTTCTGCAAGTTCCGGCGAACTTCCGGAAGGATGGAAGCGGTATGTGGTTAAGAAAAGAGTTCCTGCGGACTGTCTCTGGAGAATTGCGTCTTACAAACAGCATTACGGCACGGGACGGCTCTGGAAAAGAATTTATGACGCGAATAAAGGAAAGATTAAGAATCCAAGCTTGATCTATCCGAAACAAGTGCTTTTGATTCCTCCGAGAAAAGGATCTACGAAATTCGATCCTAAAAAGGCTAAGAAGAAACATTCCGGTAGCGATGAAGTGGAAGCAGTAACGGATGAAAAGAAAAAATCCGACGCGACCACGACTCCTAAACCTGAGGCGGAAGAAGAACATTCCGAGGAAGATCATTCTCAAAACCCTCAACCGCAAGCAGAAGAGCAACATGCTCCTCAACAGCAAACGCCACCGGCGGAAGAGCAGCACGCTCCCGAGCACCAACAGGCGCCGTCCGGAGAACAAGCTCCTCCTCCGGAACAACACAATTCATCGGAAGGTCAAACTGCTCCTCAGCATGAAGAGAACCAACCTTCAGAAGGGGAAAGTGCAAATCCTCATACTGAAGGACATGCCCCATCTTCTAGCGGAGAAGAGAAAAAGCCCGATGCAGGAAAATAGTCCTAGGTTTTAGCAACTCCTATTTCGATTCCTTGATGGAATAGCCCGGCCCGGTATTGGATCCGGGCTTTTCTTTTTCTGGGGGGGAATCCTGAGGAATTCCGCTTGATCCCTTCAACAAGCGCGTAAGACTTCTATTTAGATGGAGTCGTTGTGAAAAGGGCTTACACTAAGCCTATTTCCGAAGTTGTTTCGGAGGATTACTTTCCTTTGGTCAAAATGGCTTGGGAGGAAGATTGTCCTGACGAAGATATTACCTCGGTTTCCCTTTTTCAGCCCGATCAAAAAGCATTCGCTAATTTGAATGCTCGCGAAGAAGGCGTCTTATGCGGGAGTGGTGTGCTCGAAGCGCTGAATCGACTCTCCGGTGAAAGTCTGGGATCCAAATTTTTCTTTAAAGACGGGGACCGTTTTCGGAAAGGAGATACAATCGCCGAACTTAACGGAAGTTTAATCTTATTATTACGAGTGGAACGAATTCTCCTAAATTTTTTGCAGTATTTATCCGGAATATCCTCGGAAACGAGGAAGGTCGTTGATCGTTATGGATCGAATGGTTTGATGATTTTGGACACCAGAAAGACCCTACCCGGATATAGGAAGCTTGCGAAGTATGCGGTTTATTGCGGAGGGGGATCGAATCATAGACTCGATCTATCGGAAATGGCAATGATCAAGGACAATCATCTTGCACTATTCGAACACGCATCTATTCCGGTAAAAAGAATCAGAGATAGATACCCCGGTAGACTCGTAGAACTGGAGATCGATTCACTCTCTCAATTGGAAGACGCTTTACAAGCTAACCCCGACGTGCTCCTGCTTGATAATTTCAATCTGGAAGACACTAAAACTGCGCTTGAAATAGTAAAAAGAGCGAATGCCTCGATAAGCATAGAATGTTCGGGTGGAATCACTCCGGAAAAGCTGGAAGCCTTATCAAAATTTTCAGGTGTCGGAGTCAGCATGGGATACTTAACCCACACCACGCGTTTTCTCGACCTCGGCTTAGATATACGGATGGATTATTGATGGGATTTGTGAAAGCTCCCGCAACTAAGGAAATGCTTTTAGAAGGAGTCCGAGATCGTCTGGGACCGGAATCTCTAGATCTCGTTGAAAAAGCGTATAAGATTTCGGAAGATGCGCACCAGGGACAATTTCGTCTATCCGGAGAACCTTATATAGTTCATCCGTTGCAGGTCGGCTACATTCTTTACGAGCTCGGATTGGACGAAAAGGTCATTTCTGCCGGAATCCTCCACGACGTCATAGAAGATACGAAATATACCCGAGAAAATATGGTTTCGGACTTTGGTACTGAAATCACTCAGCTTGTGGAAGGCGTTACGAAAATTTCGGAGATCAAAAGCCAATCTCGAGAAACTGAAGCCGCCGAAAATATCCGCAAAATCATAATCGCAACGATTCAAGATATTCGAGTGATCCTGATCAAGCTCGCGGATAAAACTCATAATATGAGGACGCTTTCCTTTCAGCCGCCCGAAAAACAACGCAGGATCGCTAATGAAACACTTTCACTGTACGCACCTATCGCGGGAAGATTAGGTATTTATAAAGTTAAGTCGGAACTGGAAGACCTCGCTTTTCAGGTCATTTATCCCGAAGAATATCAGGATATAAAAAAAAGAATCAACGTAAAGAAATCCGAACGAGAAGAATATATCGATAAACTTCAAATTATTCTAAAGCAACGTTTGGCGGAAATAAACATAAACGCTCAAGTCGACGGAAGGGCGAAACATTTCTTTTCTATTTATCGTAAAATGAAGACGAAGGAAAAAACCTTCGATGAAATCTTCGATTTGAGAGCGATTAGGATCATCACCGATGAAATCAAGGATTGCTACGGAGTTTTAGGAATCGTACACACTCTTTGGACTCCGGTTCCGGGAAGGTTCAAGGACTATATAGCGACTCCTAAGACGAACATGTATCAATCCCTGCATACCACCGTTATCGGTCCCGACGGTAAACCTCTCGAAGTTCAAATTCGAACGGCGGAGATGAACGCAATCGCCGAATTCGGAATCGCGGCTCATTGGGTTTATAAAGAAGGGAAGACTCACGCTAATGAACGGCATCTTACCGTCAAATGGTTGGAGGTCCTTCAATCTTGGCAGGATTCCGCATTAGATCCGAAAGAATTCCTGGAGGAGCTAAAATATGATCTTCATGAGGATGAAGTTTTCGTTTTCACTCCGAAAGGCGAGATCATTCAGCTTCCGAAGGGCGCGACGGTGCTGGACTTCGCATTTAGAATCCACACTGACGTAGGCCTTCATTGCAAGGGAGCTAAAATAAACAACAGGATGATTCCCCTACGAACCGAGCTGCGCAGCGGAGACCAAGTGGAAGTTGTCGTTGATAAGCGATCGAAACCTTCTCCTATCTGGCTCCGAATCGTTAGAACCACTTCCGCCCGACAAAAACTCCGGGCCTATTTCCGTAAGCTTCGCGAGGAGAGTCGCAAAGATTTGGAACATGGAGCCGAGTCAGCCGCAGAGTTAACCCTCAATGCCGAAGTCCTAGAAGAACTGAAGAGAAAACCTTCGCACGATAAGAACCAAAAGCATGGTCATGTAGGCGAAGGCCGGGTTCTGGTCGCAGGATTAAGGGATATTCCGGTCCGTCTTTCCGGTTGCTGTTCTCCTCTTCCCGGCGATCAAATCATCGGGTTTGTTACGAGAGGCCGCGGCGTTTCAGTCCACAAGAAAAACTGCAGTGTGGCCTTGAAGCAAAGGGACGAAGAGCAGCTTAGAATCATATCCGTCGATTGGGACTATGGACAGACCGAACCGGTTCCGGTGAGAGTCGAAGTTAAAGCGCGGGACCGTCAGGGGATCTACTTGGAAATGGTGAAAAGTATTTCGGGAACCCAGACGAATATTTTGGAAGCAGGGGCTTCTACCGTTCAGAAAGACACGTTAATGGCGCGATTTATGATCGAAGTCGAGCATCTGGATCAGTTAAAGGAGATTCTTGGAAATCTTAAGCGGATACCGGACGTAGTGTTTGCTCATCGCGTAAAATAAGCGATTTCAATTCGAAAAATCCTCTTAAAAACCGTATTCAGTTTGCCCGAAATTCCCTCTTTGCGAAAGTTTCTAACGAACGAGGTACACATTGAAACGGGAAACGAATTGGGGACAAAAAATTCGGAATTCGATCATATTCCTAATTATTAGCTTTTTGATCGGACTAACTTTTTCGTGCGGAGAAAAAGAAGACTCCGATAGCGGGACCGTTGTTAAGGACATTGCCTGGCAAGGGGCGTATTCATCGATACCGGAAGCTTTACGAAAAAATAATCCGATTGCATCCAGCGACGCTAAGAAAGGCGGAACTCTCCGAATTTACAGTCATCAGTTTCCGAAATCCTTAAATTACTATCTGGAACAGTTTTCCACTACGGCGGAAATATTTCAAACGATGTTCGAGCCCCTATTGGAGTATCATCCGATAACATTAGAGCCCATTCCTCATTTGGCTAGCTCCTGGAAAATCTCCGCCGATAAGAGAAAATTCACTTTTACGATCGATAAGAACGCAAAATGGTCCGACGGAGAACCGGTTACCGCAAAGGACGTTCTCTTTACTTATGAAACCTTAATGAACAAAGAGAACAATACTGCCGTGTTTAGAATCGGTTTAGCGCGGTTCGAAAAACCGACAATATTAAACGAATATGAAGTCGAATTCACTCAGAAAGAAATTCATTGGTCTAATTTTGAAACGGTGGCACATTCCCTATTTATTCTTCCTGAACATCATTTTAAGGAAAAAGATTTTAATAAGGAAAACTTCGAATTTCCCGTAGTTTCGGGACCGTACGAACTTTTGTCCGCCAAAAAAGGGAGATACGTTCGTTTACGTAGGCGAGGAGACTATTGGATGCGTGCTTATCCGTTCTATAAAGGAAGCGATAACTTCGACGTTCTCTTATTTAAAGTATATACCGAGGAAGCGGTCGCCTTTCAGGCATTTAAAAAAGGGGATATCGATATATATCCGGTGTATAAGGCTTATACTTGGGTGAAGGAAGCGACAGGAGAACCGTTCGATAAAAATTATATCGTTAAGCAAAAAGTGTATAACGATAAGCCGCTAGGTTTTCAAGGGTGGGTGTTCAATATGAGGCGGCCGCCGTTCGACGATGTTCGTGTTCGTAAAGCGATCGCACATTTGGTAGATCGGAAACTTTTAGTGAACAAACTTGCTTTTAACGAATACGACTTAACCGACGCGTATTATACGGGAGTATGGCCCGGAAATTCCACGCCTAATCCTCCGATCGATTACGATCCTGCAAAGGCGCGAAAACTTTTAGCGGAAGCCGGTTGGAAACCGAATGCAAAAGGAATTCTCGAAAAGGGCGGTAAAGAATTTAAATTTTCCATCTTGGATAGAGATAAGGGAACGGAAAAATATTTCACAGTTTTTATTGAGCGTGCAAAAGAGCTCGGGATCCAGGCTAGTATCGATCTCACTGACTTAGCGGAATGGAGCTCACGCATAGATAAATACGATTTTGATATGACTTGGGCCGCTTGGGGAGGCGGATTATTTCCCGATCCCGAACCTATGTGGTTTTCAAAATACGCCGACGAAACCGGCCAGAATAATTTGGCGGGATTTAAAAGTACCGAAGTCGATAAATTAATCCAGGAACAAAAAACGGAATTCAGCGTACAAAAACGCACGGATATCCTTCGTAAAATCGATAAAGCTTTAACGAAGGAAGTTCCTTATGTTCTACTCTGGAATACAAAATCAACTCGATTATTGTATTGGAATCGATTCGGATATCCGACAAATCCATTAGGACGCTTTAATGGAGAAAACGGCGCTAATCATCTCTGGTGGTTGGATGAGAATAAATCGGACTTATTGAACTCCAATAAAAAGTCTAAAAGCGCAATGCCTACATATTCTCCCGTGCTTAAGTATTCTCCGCAGCTTTAGAAAAATGGCAAAGAAGGGAAGACTCTCCGAATTTGGAGATGCGATTCGGAATTTCTGGAACTCTCCGGGAATTCCCAACTTTATCGAGATCCTAGAAAAGGGACTCGATAAAGAACTTTTCTTCGACCCCGAAAAGGCCGGAGAGCGGATACCGCTCGAAGATCTTCCGATTGATTTTCGTCTCAGACAATCCGGATTCTTCCGGAAATTATACGAAAGGGTTTTTCCCGTTTCTCATGTCTTCAGAATTACTCACCGTTACGGTCGGGAATTCCTGGATAGCTTCATGCCGCTCGCATCAGAGAACTATATCGGACGCGGTTCATATAAGTTCGTGTATGCGTTACCTTGGAACCAGGTTGTTAAAATAGGAAAATCGAAGCTGCCATCCGATCCTATTTTCGGTTCGTTGTACAAAGAGGTCCAAAGAAATCTAGGAAAATATCTAAAGCCGGAAGAAATCCGTCTGATGGAATTCCTGCAAAACGCCACCTGGAAAGAGTCCGCGAAGGACGAGATTCGATTTAAGTTCGCGAGATTGGGTTTGGAGCGGCTTCATTATTGGAAACTCAAAAGCTTGATTCCCGATCTGGTGCTTCCTACTCGATTTTTTATGGGACTCCGGTTTCGCAAAAGTCCGTTTGGAATTCCCGTCATCACTCTCACTCCATGCGATAACCAAAATCTTTTACCGGGAAAGCACTTAAAAGAGTTCATCCGCTTAAACGAGAAGATTCGACAAAACCCTATTCAGGACGCTCTTTTCCCCAAATGGAAGTTAAATTTCGATACTCATAGATTCGGAGTTATCAGCAAGGCTAAACTCAAAAAGATCGCCATGGATTTTCATAGAGTTATCGAAGTGACCCGTTATTTAGCTAACGAGGAAAAATTAATCTTCGATATCCATTCGGAAAATATCATTATTACGATTCCGGATTTCGAATTAAAAATTTTCGACTATCATGTTTTCGACGAGCACCTTTACGAACCGAGCAAGGAAAACCCCTCGCCCGAGGTCGATCATATCAATCTGATCAAAGAGTTTGTGAGGTCTTTCGACTTAGGTTGACGTCTTCCTAACACGGCTTTTTCCCGTTTACGGAAAGCTTAAGGTTCAAAATCCTATCATAGAGAGGGGAGATTTCCCCCAGGAAGTTCCGATGATCGACCGTTATTCTAACCCGGAAATTGCAAGAATCTGGGAGCTAGAAAATAAATTCAATATTTGGAAGGAGATCGAAATTCTCGCCTGCGAAGTGAGAACTAAGAAGGGAGAAATCCCGGAAGAGGATTTCGAAGAGATTCTGTCCAAAGCTCGTTTTAAGGTCGATGAGATACTGGAAATCGAATCGAAGGTTCATCACGATGTGATCGCGTTCTTAACCAATATGAATTCTTATATCGGTCCCGCCGGACGTCACGTACATCACGGTCTTACTTCGTCCGATATCGGCGATACCGCCTTATGTGTACAAATGGTGCAGGCGATGGAACTCATTCTTCGTAAGACCGATCAACTGATCGAGGCGATCCGAGAAAAGGCGATTCAGTATAGAGACCTTCCTTGCATCGGTAGATCTCATGGAATTCACGCAGAGCCGATGACTCTCGGATTAAAATTCGCTCTTTTTTATGAAGAGATGCGGAGGAACAGAAGCCGCCTTCAAATTGCAAAGGAAGAAGTCGCGGTCGGCAAACTTTCCGGCGCGGTCGGGACTTATTCCAATATCGAACCCGATATAGAAGAGTATGTATGCGAACGATTAGGTTTAAAGCCGGATCCGATCGCGACTCAGGTCGTGTCTAGAGATAGACATGCAGCATATATGTCCGCTCTCGGCGTGACTGCCGCTAGCTTAGATCGCTTTGCTACCGAGGTTCGTCTCTTGCAAAAGACCGAGGGTCGCGAAGTGGAAGAACCGTTTTCCGTGGGACAAAAGGGTTCCTCGGCGATGCCGCATAAACGAAATCCAGTGATCTGCGAAAGAATTTCAGGAATCTCCAGAGTTGTGCGTTCGAACGTGCAAACGGCTTTGCAGAATGTTCCGCTCTGGCATGAACGGGATATTTCTCATTCTTCTGCCGAACGAATCGTTATCCCGGATTCGACGATAGCGCTTGAATACATTTTAGATAAGATGCTCTTTGTAGTCAAAAACCTGCATGTTTATCCTGATGCAATTGAAAGAACGTTAGGAATTACGCGGGGCTTAATATTTTCTCAAAAGGTCCTTCTTCACTTGATCGAAAAAGGAGGAATTACTCGAGAAGATGCGTACTCGATAGTTCAAGGACATGCGATGGCGGTTTGGGCTGACCAAACTCAGACCTTGAAAGGAAGACTCGCTGCGGATCCGAAAGTTCAAGCCGTTCTGAAGCCGGATGATCTGGACTCAATTTTCCGAATCGAACCTTACCTGGCAAAAGTCGGTCTGATCTACAAACGTCTTGGATTAGAATAATCTGATGGATTCTTTCGCAATTCTCGGATTAGGTTATACCGGATTGCGAGCACTTCGCGCATTGGAAGTTGACCTTCCGGTTTTAGGTTTTTCGGCAAACACTCATACTGAAACCTCTAAAAAATTCGATTTCGCAAAACCGGAAGCGATCCGAAGGTTTAAGTCCGAATTTGAAATCTCCCCTTTTGATGCTTTGATCGTAACCTTCCCGATTCATTCTCTTGCTACCCGGGATTTGTTTTTGGAGGTCTTGCCGAAAGTCGCTCGCCGATTTTGGTTGCTCGGGACGACGAGTGTTTATCGACGCGGAGGGGATATACTCGAGACGACCGCTAAAAATTCCGGCCACGAGCGTTACGAAATCGAAGACCGATTCTTGGAGAGCGGGGGAAAAATTTTAAGGCTTTGCGGGATCTACGGACCGAAACGGAATCCGGGTGATTGGGCGCGAAAAGGTCTGGTTAAAAAAGCCAAGCGACAACTGAACTTAGTTCATGTTGAAGATATTATTCAAGTTCTTCGAAGAATCCTCCTAGACAGTCAGGATGGTCTCCCATCGGAGCTTTTATTATCCGACAACCAATGGCATACTTGGTTTGAAATCTTCCGGTTTTTGGAAGATAATGGAAAAATCGACCCGAGAAAGGAGGAGGAATCGGATCGGGAAGACGCATTTGTCGACAGCAGTCTAATTAGGAAATTTCTTCCTGGTTTACAAACAAAGGACTTTTGGGGAGAATTGGAAAAACTGGAAGAACTCACTTGATCTCCGAGATCACAAATATCCTTCATTATTTTTGTCTTTCGAATTTAATCTTTCTCATAGGATTATTTGCCTGGAGATATCATTACGATCTCCGAATTCGAATCGCGGCAGGTTTCTCTTTCGGGATAATCTGCTATATTATCCTTTCGTTGGATCCGGACAGACTTATTCTTCTTCCGATTCGTGTCGCGTTATTCGGAGGACTTCTTAGTTTACCATTTTTTTTCTGGATCTTGAGTTCCGCCATATTCGTGGATAATTTTAAGCCGAGGATGTGGCATTGGTCGTTATTGGCGGGAAAGATTTTGATTTCAGCTTTACTGGTTTATCCGGTATTGGATGAAATCAGTATGAGGGGGCCGATCGAATCGGAAACCGTACTCGCTCATATCATAGTTCCTACATTACTTTCTCTTGCATTCGTTCTTGCTGCGATTCTGCAGACGTACTCAGGAAGAAAAGACGACTTAGTGGAAACTCGACGCAGATTGAGGGAGGTCCACATTCTTGTTACGGGAAGCGTAATCACTTTCGGGATTTTCTCTCATCTGATTTTACGCGGAAAAGCTCTCTCTGAAATTCTGGATTTATTGAATGTGATTCTTGCTTGGGGATTAATCCTTGCGTTCATGCATTTAGTGCTCGAGCTTAAGGACGGTTTGGTCGATCCGGAGCCTGACGGAGAAAGCGAGGAAGAAGAACGGGTCATACAAGCGGACCCGGCTTTAAAGAAAAAATTGGTCGTCGCTTTCGAAGAAGAAAAGCTCTATCGAAAGGACGGATTAACGATAGGACAATTGGCGGAAGATTTGGAAGTTCAGGAATATAAATTAAGGCGTCTAATTAACCAGGCGATGGGTTTTCGAAATTTTCCCGACTTCCTGAATCGGTATCGGATCCAAGAGGCGTGTGAGATCCTATTGGATTCGAGAAAGGATGAGCTCCCAATCATTCGAATCGCTATGGATTTAGGATACCAATCCTTGGGTCCGTTTAATCGGGCATTTAAGGAACTTACCGGCGTAACGCCGACCGAATTTCGTAAAAATCGCGAAAGGCAACCTCAGACGTAAAATTGGCCGATAATTCCTCCCCGATTTCGGAATCGGCTAGCTGTTTTCAGGATCTAATAGGATTTCGCCGCTCTAATTGTTAAAATATGAAAGTGAAAAGAAACTAAGGTAGCGAGGTGGAATCATGACTGAGTTGGTTCAAAAAATCGGATACGAAGGTTACTACGTATTCACGCTCGTGACACTATGGGTAAGATATTTATTCATGGCCGGGTTAGCTTATTTCTTTATATGGTATGTTTTTAGGGATAAATTGAAACACAGGATTATCCAATCGCGATTGCCTGAAAAAGATAAGATTTATTACGAGCTTAAATATTCCGCCCTAACTTTATTTATTTTTGCCGCTTCGGGAATCTTGGTCTATTGGATGAAAGAGCAAGGCTTTACTTTATTGTACGATAAGGTTTCCGATTACGGAGTCGTTTACATGGTCTTCAGCATCGCGGCATTAATATTGTTACATGATACGTATTTTTATTGGACTCACCGGTTAATGCATCATCCGCTCCTATTCAAAAGAATGCATTTAACTCATCATAGATCCACAAACCCATCTCCGTGGGCCGCTTTTTCTTTCCACCCATACGAAGCGGTCGTCGAAGCGGGGATTATACCTTTAGCGGCCTTGATCTTGCCGATGCATTCGATAGCCCTTTTGGTTTTTTTCTTTTATAGCAATTTTCTAAACGTTTTAGGTCATCTCTCCTTCGAACTATTTCCGAAAGGATTTTTGGATAATAAACTTCTTAGATGGCATAATACCACGACGCATCACAATATGCATCATCGATATTTTAACTGTAATTACGGATTATATTTTAATATTTGGGATCGATTAATGGGAACGAATCATCCGAAATATTTGGAAACTTTCCGGGAAGTTACTAACCGGGATCCGGAAGAAGTTTCGGTCACTGTTGCAAACACGCAAAGCGTGTGATCAAAGTAACGGATTAACCTAAGATCGGGAATCGAACTCGAGTCATCGTTCCTTGACGATGAGTCAAATCGAGAACGTTTCCCTTTAGTTGTTTGGCTAACAGATCTACGAGTTCTAAACCCATGGACTCGGACGGTCGAGCTTTCGAGTCTTTACCACCTCCGTTATCGCTCACTTCTAAGTGAACCCAGTTACCTTCTGTGTAAAAAGCGATCCCGAGCGACTTTACTTCGACGGAAGGCATTGAAGTAAACGCATGTTTTAAAGCGTTTGTGACTAATTCGTTTAATATGAGACCGATCGGGATAAACGCGTTTTGCCTAAGAGGAACCGGTTCGCAGCGAAGATCTATCTGAATCTCGTGCGTCTGGTATCCGAAAGATCGTAAAAGACTTTCAACGAGTCTGCCGACGTATTCGGGAAAGAACTCATCGCTAACGGAATTTTTTCCGTACAGCGATTCATGCACGTAAGCCATCGACTGGATTCGATTTTGGCTTTCGGAAAGCACCGATTTTGATTCGGATTCTTCGCTCAAATCCATGTGCATGGATAGCAAACTGGAGAGCACTTGTAGATAATTCTTCACTCGATGATGGACCTCCCTTAGTAGGATCTCCTTCTCTTCAAGAGTTTTTGACATTATCTCTTCTGCGGCCTTTACTTGGCTAAAATCGGTGATAAATCCCTCTAAAGCTAAAATTTCTCCATTTTCTCCCTTTACGGCGGAACCTTGTTCCCAAGCCCATCGAAGGCAGCCATTTCGATGCAAAATGCGATAAACCAGACGATAGGATTGATTTGCGTTAATGGCAGTCACGACCTCATTATAGACTCGTTCACTATCCTCTTCATGGATAATACTTCCGAACGAAACGGTCCGATTATCTACGAAATCGGAAGGAGAATAGCCGGTTAATTCAAAGCATCCGTCGCTAATAAATTCCATCGTCCAGTCGATGTTCACTTTGCATCGATATGCGATTCCCGGTAGATTCTTTATCAAAGTGGAAAGCTGTCGTTCACGCTCCTTTAGGGCGCTCTCGGCCCTCTTGAACGGTGTGATATCCGTACTCATAGCGAGCGCACCTTCATAATTTCCGTGAATATCGAAAATCGGGCTACTGGACATCAATAACCAAATGGATTCGCCTTTTTTATTTTTAAAATGAAATTCGTGAATTTCGCTTAATCCTGATTGCCTTTCGGTTAATCTCTTTTCGACGTTCGCTTTATATTCAGGTTCGATAAAGTCGAATAGGGATTTTCCGATAAAATCCTTTTTTGATATTTCAAGAAAATCGCACATCTTATCGTTCACAAAGGAAGTGTTCGCGTCTTTATCGATCATCCAAATCCCTTCCTGAGTGGTATCTATTATCTTTTTATAATTATTTTGGGTTTTCTGTAACGTGTTTTTAGTCTCTTCGAAATAAAATAACAGAATGGTGATCGCGGCGGAGGTTCTAAAAAAACCGCCGATTAAAAAACCGATATGCGCATATTCAGGCATCGGTCTCAGAACCGGATAATTTAGAATGAGAAAACCCCATAGAATGAATATCCAGCCCGTGAGCGTTTTCCCGATATTGTTTTCCGTTAATTTTAAAAAGGAAATACCGGTAAATATCTGGGAAAATCCGATTAGGATATAAACCGGAGTCATCAATAAAAAATTTTCGGTATTAATAAGGTCTAGATAGACGGCCCAGACTCCGACGATCACAAAGATTACTTTCACTATGCGCGGCGTGGACCTTTTTAAGAAATACATGCATCCGGCCAATTGGAAAGTCGCAATTAAAAAATCGAAGGTCACATTAGGATAGAATCTGTAAATCTCGCTCATTCCCGCTGCTAAAAAGATATTGCCGACGTAAAACAGAATATGGAAGAAGCAGCAGATGGCCCACATAAGCAGGGCTTTCTGTTTTTCCCTATAATAGAGATAGAAATATATGGAGAATAAAAAAATTCCCGACGGCAAGGAGGCTAGAAGTGACGGCAATAGCCAGGGATTCGACACGAGTTTCTAGATCCTCCGGAGCGAGCGTATTTCCCTTTACGGGAAAATTATTTATGAATTAGACGAAATTCCTTCATGCAATACTGCCCTTTCTCTTTGGAGTACTCAGCTAACGGTTCGATTGCATATCCTAGACTGTCGGTTCTCTTCTTATATTTGTCGGGGAGCTCGCAATTCGGCCCGACATAAATGAGTCTGTCGAATTCTTCCCAGTTTTTCCAGCGATATTTATTATCGTTCCTGTATTTGCCCTTATCCAAAGTCTTTAATCTGAACAAAAGATCGAGCTCTGAAGCTAGAACGCGTCCAGGCGTTTGAAAATTTTCCTCGTCATGGAAGGCGTTAAATGCTATGTATTTTCCTCCCGGATCTATCTCGGAGGCAAAATCGCGCGCAGGCTGAAATACTTGCTCTTCGAAACCCTTTAAACAGAATGCATGCGACTGATAATAGGAAACATTTAGAAGACCTCCCGTTCTGAAAAATAAGGAGATCCCCCAGGCAAAAATGATTCCCGAAAATAAAAACATCACAACTTGGCTTTGCCATTTTTTCGAATCTTTGATTGCTCGGAAGAACCATAAACTCAAAATCCAAAGTAAAGCCGGTAAAGGGTAAAAGACATGCCTTAATTGTTTGTTGCCGGTAGTAATATCGATCACGATGTACTGTAGGAAGACGACTGCTGAAATCGCGAATAGAGGATCTTTCAGTGCGGCGGGCCAGGATAAACCTTCCAACCTTACAAGTAATGAATCCAATTTTCCTTCCGGAGAATTCGGAAGAACCCGGTCATAGGTTGATTTTATATTCGCATCTTTATCTTTCGATCTAAGATAAAGCCAGATTGCGATGAGTATGCACGAGCCTATAAAAAAAATACGAAAAACCCAGGGATCGTCGAATACATGACTCGCCGGGATCCTATCACTTGGAGATTCGAAAAGGCTTAGTATGAAACTTCTGACATATTTGTTCACGATCATTTGCGCGTTTACTAGGCTCATGACCCTGTCCAAATTGGCAAACAGCCAGACGAAACTCGGAAGTATCGCGTACATGTAAAGCACTCGAAGGGACGGAGGCGTGAAGCTTTTAGCTTCATCGCTGTATTTAAATAAGAAATAATTAAAGTCTAAAAATAGGATGACGGTTAGAAAATATAAGACTTTCTTAAATGACCTTTGATCTAAATTCCAATCCGTGACGACTCGTAAGACAGGAAGGGAAAAAACGAGCCCGACTACTAATACCAGAAAAACTAAGCGTAAGTTTTTGTAATGAACCCGAATCGCAAACCGGAAGAAACCGATCACTTCTGGAAACCGGGAAATTCCTTCATACAAAAATAGGGAAATAAAAAGTAAAAGACCGTAAGGGTATTTTGTGAAAAATAAAGAGAGCAGGGCCAAGGAAACGAGCACCGGAACTTTACTTCCTTTTTGCAATTCGGCGCCCGGTCCTAGATTTTGCACCGAATCGTAGAGTCTATATAACGAGAAATAGACCCAAAGCAATACGAACATTCCCTGCGTTTCCAACATTGAAGATAAACTGTAAGCGGGAGTTTCGGTCGTATGAAGAGACATCGCCAGAATAAATATGGAAATTGCGCCGGAGAAAACTAATGAGCCTGTGATTCGAAAGCTGATATAAATTATTGTGGGAAAGCAGAGCGCATAAAATATTAATCCGAGGAACGAATCTTTCCAAGTGATCGGCCAATCTCCGGGACCCCAAAGCATAAAGAGAGAAAAAATCGACCTGAGAGGAGGCCATGTCGATGCCTCTAAAAAAGGAAAGAAGCCGCGCCAATACCTTCCGTCTCGAAAATCCTGATATTGGTCTAGTAATTGGTTGAGGCGAATATTTTCATCCCAGGTAAGCAGATCTTTTATCGGGCAGATGTTTAGGAATGCAGACCAATTCTTCCAGATCATGATTCCGGTCAGAAACAATGCGGCCGAAATTAAAAAAAAGCCTAGAATTCTATCCGAAAGACGATTCATTTTGCCCCCAAACATCCGTAGAGTTTTCTCGATCAGGTTACAGGATGCGTTTTTGGGGGAAAGGATTTTTCCTAACCGGAATCAGCAGGCACGGTTAGACGATTTCGTACGGTTAGAGATCCTCGATTTTATTGAGCGATGAAACGATTCGAAGAGTTTGTTCTTAAAAGAAAGATCGTTAGCTCCGGACCGATTTCTTTTTAGGAGCCGTCGCCGTCTCAGTGGAATAAATTTTTTCGACCACATACAGAGGACGATTCTTGGATTGGTCGTTAACTCTACTTAAATATTCCCCGATCATCCCGAGCGCAAGTAGCTGAATCCCGCCAAGTATCAGAACCACGATCATTACCGAGGTCCAGCCTTGAATGGTATTATTCGTAAATAGCTTCAAATATAAAATATAAATCGTGTATAAGGCTCCGGCAAATGCGGCGGAGAAGCCCAGATAAGACGAGAGCTTTAAAGGCGCTGAGGAAAAAGAAGTGATTCCGTCTAATGCGAATTTTAGCATCTTCCCGACGGAAAATTTGGTTTCACCGTCGAAACGCTCATCACGATCGTACTCCAATCCTGTTTGGCGAAATCCGATCCAAGCGATTAGTCCGCGGATATACCGATGTTGTTCTCTCATGGAGACTAATACGTCGGTAACTCTGCGACTCATAATACGAAAATCACCCGTATCGATGGGAATATCGAATCGGGTTAATTTTTTCAAAGTTCTGTAAAAGAGATGGGCCGTGAGAAGTTTGAAAATCGATTCGCCTTCACGGGTTCTTCTTCGCGCATAAACGACATCGAACCCATCCTTCATTTTTTCAAATAAATCGGCCACGAATTCGGGGGGATCTTGTAGGTCGCCGTCCATAACCGCCACCGCCTCGCCTCGGGCCACATCGATTCCCGCGGTAATAGCTAGCTGATGCCCGTAGTTTCTGGATAAATTCACGAGGAAAAAGCCAGGGGTGGACTCGCATAACTCTTTTAGAATTTCCGCGCTCTCGTCGCGGGAGCCGTCGTTTACAAATAGGATTTCCGAATCGGCGGGACCGAAGCCGAATTTGGTTTTTAAGATTTTTAAGAGGGAATTCAGTCGCTTAGCAAGCTCCGGAATTGTTTTTTCCTCATTGTAAATGGGAATGACGACGGATAGAAGGGGTGGTTTGGAAGCCATCTTTGACGATGGTACGTTGTTTCATTCCGGTCAAAATGTCGATCATTATTCCACATAATTCTTTCGGCCGAAACCGATAGGCGTCCTTTCTTGCAAAGCAGGGCCGGATTTGAGAGTGATCTCGTAAAAAAGGACTTTACAAGACGACTATAATGCAGATCCTATATTTGCACAAAAATCCAAGAAAGGGTTATGAAAATCAAAGTCACCACGAAAAACGACGTCCACATTATCAAGATCGAAGGACCCATCAAGGCTGGAAACGAATTCGAACTTGGACAAAAAATCGAGGAGTATATCTCGAAGGGTGACGTCCCGAAGTTTATTATCGACCTTAAAAAAGTGCCCTTCATCAACTCCGCCGGGTTGGGGATGTTCTTGAACATCTACAAACATATCGACGGACTCAAAGGAAGAATGGTTTTTACCAACCTAAATTCCGATATTGAGAACTTGATGGAGATTACCAAACTCGCTAGCATTTTTGAGATCTACAAAACCTTGGAAGAGGCTATCGAGTCTTTCGAATACTAATTTTACCCGAAATTCAGGTGGCCTCTCCGGTCTTTCAGATCCTCAAAAAGCGAAAAGTTTCCTTAGCCATAGTTGTCGGGCTATTTCTTCTTTATCACAGTCTCTTTAACTCCTTTACCGGACAGATTCTCTTTGACAGGGTTTTTGTGCCGCTTGTCCGGGGGGAAGTAAAAGGGAATGTGCAGAAGTTCTCCCTGCTTTACGGCATCCGAATTCAAGATTTGACCGTTCGTGCTTCATCCGAATGGGGCAGCGAACCGCTTCTCGCTCTGAAACGGTTTGAATTTTCTTACAATCTTCCGTATCTCTTCTTTGGAAGATTGAAGCTATCCAGGATATCCCTCGAGGATCTCGAGTTGAACCTGGTTCAAAAAGGGAAAATTTGGAATGTCGCGACAATTCTTCCGCCTTCGAAAAACGCATCCGAACCTCCGCCGGCTCCTTCTTCCGAATCCTTAACACAGATTCGCACCTATTTTCCGGTTAGCGCATTCTTCCGATTCGAACTCAAAAATATGAAGATAAGTATTCGGTCGAGCGGAGGATCGAAATCATACTCGGCCGGACTCCAAGGATTGGAATTTGGGGTGGAGCTCGATACGAAACGGTTTACGAAAATTCCTCTGGATCTGACCGCTTTGCAGTTAATCGACGATTTTCAATTCAGATTGAATCCCGAAAAACAGATCCGTATTCGATTCGAAGATTCTTCCAGGAGTCTGGACCATCCGTTTCGATTTACTTGGATTTGGGAAAGAGGAAACTCCCTGGAGGCGTTTCGTTCGAAATTGGATATAGGATCCGAACAAATTCCTCTACGACTTAGGAATCGCTTAGTGGCGCCCTTCGGATTCTCGTTTAAATATGATTTAGAATATTCTCCCGATTTGAAGGAACTCATACTCGGAAATTTGCAGTTTAAAGTGAATGAGGACTCCTGGTTGGAAGGTAGCGGAAAAATTTCCGGGGTCGGAGAAGAATCTCAACTCGTAAATGTCGCTTTACAGAAATCTAAAATTCGTCTAGCTCCGGTTTCCGATTTTCTTCAGAGCTTGGGGTTTACGGGAATTTTGATGCAAGGCGAAGCTTCTTTAGCCCCGGTCTTGCTGGAAGGGACCACCAAGGACCTTCGGGTAATAGGAGAAATCAAAGCTAACGGATTGGATTTAAGACTTGCCGGCAAAACTTATCGTATTCCGGAATTGTATCTGGATTGGGACGCAAGATTTTATCCCTCAACGACTCAGGCCGCTACAGGATCGAATCCTCTTCCGTGGATCGGAGCTTTAGACATAAAAAAACTTAAAATTTTGTACAATGAGGCGACTCTATTCGGAACGCTATTCTACTCAGGAGATCCGAAGATTCGGGAGCGAGCGTTAAGTCTCGATTTGAAATTGGATCGGCTTTCACTCGCTCCGTATTCGCAGGGATTGGCCGGACTTTTATCCGCAGATTTGGGAGTCCGTGCCGCCGACTTTTCTTCGTTGGATCTGAATCTAAAAATGAAAGCGACCGGGTTTCGTTTTGCATTCGGCCGAGGGAACTCGGGAAATATTCTTTTGGACGGAAAATTAAAAGGAATATTAAAATTTCCTGATAAAGCTTGGGAATTGAAAGAGATTCATATCTCCCCTCTTTCGATCGGGATATCATCCCCGGCGGGAAATGAATCCTTTAGCTTTGAAAGCGGAGGTAAAGTTCGCTTGGGGGAACTCTTAAGCGTAGATCTAAATAACGCTAAATTAAAGTCGAATTTAGACGAGTTGCTCCCCCTCTTACCGTTGGTGCTCCGGGAATCTTTAATACCTCTCCGTTCACAATTGGGCGCTAACATCGGACTTTCCGGAGATATCGGCTATTCTAAAAAGGGACCGATTCAGGAGATCAAAGCAGGATTAGGATTGCAGATACCGGCCTTAGAGATCAAGGACGGTAAGCTTAAGGTCGGTGTTTTGATCGACGGTTCTCCCGCGGATAAAATCCATTTGAAGCAGATGGACTTTTCCGCATTTGCAGGCAAACTTTCCTTCCAGTCATCGGGAATCTTGTCGCGTCCGAAGCAAGACCAGGTTCCGCCTTCCATGGGTCCTTTTTCACCGGATCTAAGCGGATCTTTCCGTTTACTCTCAAAGGAAGACGCGTACTTGATCAAGGGATTGACGTTTCGAGGAGATTTAAGTCTCGGTTTCCGATGGGCTGGGTCTATGATTTCCGGTAATTTTTCCTCTAAGGAATCAAGTCTTTACGTAAGCAATAGGCTTTGCCCGAGTCCGGAATGCAAGCTGTACAGGATAGACGGATTGAATGCCTCGGTTCCGTTCCAGCACGACGTTTCAATGAAAGAAACTAGAAATCTGATCGAAGGCGATAAGCGAAAGTTTGTGATGAATTACGGTCGGTTACCGGAGCCGAATTTTACGATTAGGGAAATAGTGGGAACTCATCCTGCCCTAAAAGGATTGCCGTTCGAATACGTAAAACCGAAAGGAGGATCTCCGGGACTCTCCGCAAACATAAATTATTCGGAAAATTATTTACGAATGGATTTCCTTAAAGTATACACGTTGGACGGAGAAGTTCTTGGAAAAGACGTAATCATAAACGTCGGTGCGGGAGCTCCTGAAAAAATGGAATATTCGTTGGCGTTGCGGGTAAAGGACATCGATCTTAAACAATTGCTTCCGAGTCGCAGCAGAGGTAAGATCGACGATGGTAAAATCAAAGCGGATATAAATCTTTGGGGAAGAAATCTCGGCGATCCGATTCCAAACCTAAATTTATTCTTCAGCGTTTATCAAATCGGTCGCGACTTCGGCAAAAGTGCGATAAATATTTTCGCTCCGTCCAACTTGCTGACTGATTTCATATACACTAGCTATGCAGTGGATAAAATCGAATTAGAATTGTCTAAAGGACTGGTCTACGCCGTGATTTTGTTCAAGAGATCCGTCTTGGGGACGTTCGTCAATTTGGAGAATAATCAGGTTTCTCAGCAAAGAATGCCGTTGGCCAATTTCTTAAAACGAGCCCAGAGCGAAATCGAGACGTATAATAAGTGATAAAACCGTGAGAAAATTAAATTTCCTTAAAGTCCCTCCGATTCTGTTTTTTTTGTGCACTTTTTGCACGATCAAAGCTCCTTTGATTACCTTTACGCAGACCCAAACTGCATCGGAAAAACAAATGCTGGGAGAGGATCGAAATTTAGAAAAAGACGGCTGGTTGATCGCTTCCATAAAAACATCATCGTCGGGATCTGAAATCTGGGAGAGAGATTTGGTCCGGGAATCATTTTCGGATCCGGATGATCGAACTCTTTATATCGCGCTGCGAACCTTGGCTTATTTGGCTCGGGAAACAAAAGAATATTCGGCCTCCGGAATACTTGCCGAAGGCTTGGACGGTAGGATTCGAATCAATCCGAAGGCGAAAGAAGCCGGTGCAGAGAAAGTATTATCAAAACCAGAATTTAAGAACCGTCTTGACGAGTTACTTAAAATAACGAACGAAAGCAGAGATTTGATTGTTCAAGGTAAGCTCCGTAAGGCGGCATCTTTGCCCGGGAAGTCTATGACGGAAAAAGAAAAAACGGAGTTGAGACAATCCGTGCTATTATCGTGGTACCGTTCGGTGGGAGCCGGAGAATACTACGAATCCTCCGTCGGTGTTTGGAAGAAAAAGGGATAAACTTTTATGAGTTATTTCAAATTCGTCCTTTCAGTCTTTGCGATACTCATTTTCGGCGATTGCACTCTACTTAGTTCGGTCGAAAAAATAAAGCCTATCGAATTCGATTACGGCCCTATTTCACGAAATTATTTCCGTCCGGATAACGAAAAGCCGTTCCCTCTTACCGTGCAAAGAGGGAATAACCTTTACCATTCCACGACTAAAGACGGCAGATACTTATTTTATACTACCGGTCAAAAAGGGAACTTCGACGTTTGGTTTCGCGATTTGAAAAGCTCGATCGTGGTTCCTGTCACTCAGCATCCATCCTCGGAATATAAACCCGCAATCAGTCCGGACGGTTCGAAGTTGGTTTTCGTTTCGGAACAATACGACTCGGCAGGAGATATCGTGCTCTTGGAAATGAATCCTTCGGAATGGGTCGCCAAGATGCTGGACGGAAAGAGATTTCTAAGCGAAGATTTCGTATTCTTAACAAATTCTGAATATGCTAATTCGATAAAGTCCGATCGTTTCGTGGATACCGATCCCATTTGGGCGCCTGATAATCGACATATCGTTTTCTCCTCGGATCGTCTTAGTCCCGGCACGCCGAATTTAGTCCTCTGGGACACTAAAGGATTAAGCAAGGCAAAGTTATTGACGAAAACCGGAGCAGCGAGTCCTTTCTGGTCGGAGGACGGGAAGAGAATCGTATACATTTCTTATTCGGAGTCGCCGAGAGGCGAATTGTATTCGATTGAGGTTGCGACAGGACTGATTAAAAGGATCACGAAAGATAATTATCTGGATTTTTCGCCTAGCTTTTCTCCGGACTCAAAATTCATATATTACACTTCGATCCGGAAAGATTCGGATAATAACGGAAAAATCGATGAGCGAGATAATAGCATAATCGTCAAAATCGACCTTTCCAACGGTCGAGAGGCGTTGCTGACATCCGGAAATTTTTCGTTATTCGATACTAAATATTCGAGGTTTAACGGCGGTAGCATTCTGTTTACCGCATCGTTTTACGAAACGATGAATATTTATTTTTTGCCCGAAAACGGTTCCGTTCCTAAAGCGAAGAACATCGCGGAACAATTCGATCTAGCTCTTCAATATAAACGAAAGCAAAGTTTCGAAAATTTTATATTAGCAATCGATTCCATGGATTCGTATTTTTCGGAGGATCCTTTATTCCCGATATTTAAAGCTAAAGGATTATTAGAAAAATATAAAGAATCGAAACGAAAAGGGAATTTGCAGGTTCTCGCGGAAGTCCGAAGAGAGATGACTTCCAACAGACTGCACCCCGACGCGGGCTTGTCATTCGCATTCCTACTGGAGGCGGATGGCGCGACACCCAAAACGCTTAAGGATTATTCCACGGCATGGGAGAAAGTTCCGAAAATAAACCGGAATGCGCTGGCAGCGTTGGAGGAAGAAATCGGAGACGCGTATATTAGTCGGAACGATGAGGACTCGGCCCTCGGAGTATTCGAATCTTTGCGAGTTAGATTTCCCGATTACCACCATGATCGGGATGTACTCCGGAAAATCGGCGCCTTGAGATTCAGCGGGTCGGAACGTTCGGGTTGGGTTCTTCCGAATTCTTTGCTTTTAGTCGCTAACGATCCAAAGTCGAATATGGAAGATTTGAGAAATATATACGAATTACTCGAATCCGAGACGGTTTCCGAGCGTTCAGATGCGGAGAAAATATCGATTGCCGATACCGCCGAAAAAGCGAATTCGCTCCGAACAAAATCTCCCGTACTTCACCGTTTTTTCTCATATGTAAAGGCCTTAGGTTTAAAGGGACAGGGCGATTTTAGGCAGAGTAATTCCATTCTTGACGGTTTTCTCGAACAGTTAAAGGCCGAGGACCCTTTATTCTTAAAAACGCATATTCTAAAATCGGAAAATTTTAGAGGTGTGGGTGATACCAGGAACTCCCTTTCGGAATTGAGAATTTTCCTCGAAAATTACGATGGCGCTTCCGGTGTCGCGATCGATGAAAAAGAGATGGAACGCTCTTTTCTCTATTTCGAAAATTTGGCTCGGAACTACGAAAACAGGTCCGATTTTTTACAAGCCTCATTCCACTATTTTTTTAACGCTGAGAACATGTTCCTCGCGAAAAGTAAGAATTTGTTTTTAGATACTCTGTATAAAGATTACGCGATATATTACCAAAGATTAATGGTTGATACTTCTTTCAAATTGGCCAAATCGATCAGCGACAAAAACGCGAAAGGATTGCTCGGGACTTTGAATCCGGTGGAATTTGATCCTTTGGATAAGAAGGAAGGATTATTTTACGTAACTCAATACTATGAAAAGGAGAAAATCCTTCCTCGAGCTAGAACATTTCTCGATTTGGCGACTCTTTACGGGTACGCATATTATCTGATCAATCGGTCGGTTATTCGGGAGACTTACTTTTACGCCGCCGGAACAATGGATGTCGCAAAAAAGGAAGCTGCTTTACGAGATTTTAAACAAGCCGAATACGAGCTAAGGTGGATCATATTCTCCGATCCGACATATCATGACGCCTATCAGCTGTTAGGCTGGTTATATCAGTACGTCGATATAATGAAATCTAGAAAGCCGCCTGATGCAGAGTTATCGGATGAGGATCAGTACGCGGCCGTTTATAAGAAGTATTTTCCGGAGAAAAACTTCGAAGAAAACGTAGAGCTTTATAGTCAAATTCTGGAGCTTCTAGGGGAGGGTTTCGCGAATAAAAAGGCGCTATCCGACTTACGCTTAAATCTCGGGAATAACTATTTCCTTCTTAAGAATTATCCGAAAGCCGACGAACAATACTCGTTAGTAGAGTCTTACTCTAAGTTTATTCTCTCCAAAGCACAGTTCGAAGATTATCGTCAGAAGGCGGTGTTTCTATTTAATTCGGCGCGATCCTCCATTTATATGTCGCGATACTCGGACGCCATTCGTAAATTGAACGAGGCTTCCGATCTATATTCAAAAAACGAATTTTCCAAGCTATATTACCAATCTGATCCTCGAGGGTCGATAGAAAGTTACCATGAAAAATTAGCTTTAATCTATACTCTTACGGGCTTATCTCATATGGAATCGGGAGAATATAGCGCCGCGATTCCTTTCTACAAAGACGCACTTAAGTTAAATGATTTTTCTCGTTTAGTGGATCCTGTTAATTTACATAATGCCCTCGCGCTCTGTTTTCAGAAAATCGGATCTTTAAGCGAATCGGAAGAAAATTTGAGGAAAGCGGAATTACTCGTAAAGGAGAAAGGAGTCAATTGGTTTCCTCGTAAAGTAAAGATTACTTTCTGGGATTATTTTTGGGATCTCGTATTCGATACGGTCCTTCCCGATTCTACCCGAATTTCAGGGTCAGGAAGATTTCCCGAGGCGATTCCTGCATCCTACCAGCCTCTATTATCTTCCGGTATCCGAATCAATAATCTTCTACTGGAGCAAAATTACGAGCTGGCGGGAGAGGAGACGGATAAACGTCTTGCATACGTAAATGGAAAAGGTTTGAGCGGAAGCTTTCCCGGAAAATTGATTAAATCTCAATCTTGGAACGATTTAGGATTCGTTAAATATAAAAGGAACGAGTTCGAACAGGCCAAGGCCGCATTTCGCTCGGGAAAGAGTTATGAAGCGTCGACAAGCGAAATTTCGTTCAAGTCACAAAGCACGTTCCGACGTTATTTATATTCTCTCTTTGCCGAAATCGAGGCGGACGATAAAAATTTAAGGTTTAATGCGGAGGCGGAGCTGGAGGAAGCATATCGGTTCCTTTACTCTATGAAAAGGAACTATATCGATTCGTGTCTGTCCATATCCGATGATCAGGATAAGGTCTCACTTAGAAAACGATGCGAGGAAACATTCTACAAAGAAAATTATGATTATGATATTCTAATATCGAATCTCCTTTATTATTTAGGCGAAGAGGAACTTAAGCGAAAGGATTGGATTTCCGGATTTGAAAAACTCGGTTTGGCAGTTTCGTTGCTTGAAGATCCTTCCGGGCTACCGAAAGAAATCGTCGGATTGGCTCAAGATCCTTTTTCTAAGAAGGAAAGAGTCATTCATTCATTGAGTCGTGCGAGCATCTATTTTCGACTCGGAGATCTGGAGCGCGCCTACCTCTGCTTGAATTTTGCGGAGGAGATGGCTAACGAATTTTTTTACGCGCATGAACTCGTCCAAACTTGGGTTTTACAGGCCAGATTGGACATGATATCGGGAAAGTCTTCTCGAGCAAAAGAACGTTTACTCAAAGCCGAGAATCTCATTCAAAAACAAGCTCATATCATTCCCGAAGTGAAAGGGTTTTTGCTAAGGGATTTATATGAAACCAGGATTCGCTACGAAGTGGAATCGGGTAATCCCGCTGGAGCTTTAAAGACTTGGGATCGATATCGATCCGTTTTATTATTTAGAAATTTTGAAAAAGGAACTTGGGAATTCGAAGGGAATCCAAAGGAATATCTTCAATTTGAAACATCGTGGAAATATTTTCGCACGGCTTACTTAAAATACCAGATTGCGTTGGAAAGACGAGTTGAAATAAAAGAAGCGGAGTCGGAATTGAACGCGGCATCCGTTTCGGCAGTGCAGTCGCTGGAGCTATTGAGGAAAGTTTTTCCGAGTCGGTCCGCGTTCCTTAACCCGTTCCGTGAAACGACTGATCAGAATTTAGGTCCTCAAGAGAGCGAATTTAGGATCATTAAGGTAATGGGAAAGAATTTTGCACGAATTCGGAGAGCGGAATCGCTCCGATTCGTCACAGTCTTAGGCAACGAAGAGGAAGTTTTCGCCGAGTTGTCACGGCAACCCGAGTGGTCTGTGCCTAAAAGAATATTCGATCCGGGAAATACAGACTACGCGGATCTTTTCGTGCGTCGAGTCGAGGGATTGATTCTAAAAACCGATTTGGATTTGCCTCGGGAACATAACGAAGCCTTGCCGAGGACGATAGCTTCGTATCTCGACATTTCTTCCAGATTAAAAGTTCGTAATGTAGCCTCCGGTTTTTTGGGACATTTACGGGACGATTCCGATATAATTGTATCCCCGTTTCCGGAAGTCGAAGGCGATTTTCTCTTCGGCGAGCGGGTGCGAGATCGGTTGGATTTAAAGGAGATTTTTTCCAAACGTCATAAAATTTCTTCCATTATTTTCGTGACTCCAAAGCGGGTATCGTGGCGAAAAATCGCGAAGGTCGCCTCTGCAAGCATCGGTTCAGGTGTCGATAAAGTATTCGTGTGCCAGGATTCAAAGGACTGCATTGCGAACGTGCTTGCGGAGATTGACGGACAAAGAATCGCCCCGAATGTCTATAGGTTCGGTCGGATTTCACTAAAAAGAGTGCCGAATAGAATCCGAGCCGAATCTCTTCTCGCGGAATCCAGATCGCTTGAAATATCGGGGAAGTATCAGGCCGCTTATGACAAAATTTACGAGGCCAAAGATTTTGTAGAAACCGGATCCGATTTTTCTCGTAGAATTGAAGCAAATCTGCTTAGGCTTTTAAGGCGAAATCATCCGAAGCTTTCGATCGAGGAAATACAAACACTATCGTATGAGACGCGCGACATTCCCCTATTAGAAGAATTGAATTTTTCTCTTTGCCTCGCTGCGCTGTTGGATCACGACGAATTAGATTGTTCCGGAAGAAAGCTTCCTGCGGACAAGAAAGATTTAATTTCCGCAGTTTCTGCTTTAAAGCAGGGACAGGACCCCGGAACCAAGTTTGATGAATTGGTCGATATCGGAATTTATGACCCTTTCTTACTTCGAATTCGCTTAGCAGAACTTGCTTTGGAAAGTTATTTTCCGGTAATTGTGAAAGAGCAATTAATGAAGGCAGCCAAAATCGCGAAAGGGGCCGAATCCCTAACACTCGTATCGAAATTATCCGAGGATATAGTCGAACAAACCGCTCTGCTAGAAGAAATTTCCGAGCCGAAACGCGGAAAAGGAGTCGCTTCGAATTTGGAAAATCGACTGGAGGAAAGTGAGCGATATAAAAGACGACTGATCGACCTTGCCGACAAGAAATCTTTCGGAGGGAAAATTTCGCCGATCGCCTTATATTCGGAAGTGTTTGGGGCATCGCAGGAATTATTTTCATCGCTTACTTCTTCGGAAAGAGCGGTGATCGCGGATTTATTGAGATACTCGATAGGAGATGAAATGGTCGGAGAAATATCCGATTTTCTCTCTTCTTACATCGAATTCGAGAGAAAGAAAGGAAATCTGCCGAGGGTTGTGAGATTCATGATCGAACTTTCTCGCGCATATTATTCTAAAGGAGATTACGAAAATGCGCGAAAATGGATGCTTAAAGCCGAAAGCGAACCGGGACATTTTCAAGATTCGGAAATCGACTATCTGAAATATAAGGTAAACGTGTTAAACGGAAAACCGCAGACGACCGCTTCCGATTCTCCTTTTTCCCTATTTACAAAATTCTATGAAGAATCTCTTTCGACTGCTCCTAAGAATTTTCTCGATATAGCGAACCGGTGGGTAAACTCGCGAAAACGAGCTTCTTTGACTCCGAGAGAGAGGAGAGAGCTGAACGATTTCTTGACGTTTCTGCAAACTCTCGCTTTTAAAAAAAATGATTCGGAGGTTTTCTTCGATCTCTGTGTCGCTAAAGACAAGGTTTCCATCGCTAGAAAGACGATTCTCGGTAAAGAGCCGCTTTTTTCCGATATCCCGAAATTCGAGCCAGTCTCGCATAGATTGGAAGAAAAACTTCCGATAGGCCAGGAATTTCTTGCGGTGGCGGATCTCGGCCTTACGACCTTCTACATTAAATTTACGAAAGGAAAATCTAATGGAGATATCGCCTATAAGGATAACCGCAAATTAAAAGCGGCTATTCGGCAATATCATGAAGAGGCGGAAAAAGGAGGCTCTGAAATTTTATTGAGAGAATCCTTGGAAACGGAATATCGCCAGAATATTAGGATTTCGAAGAATAAGATCACCTATATGTATCTTCCGAATTACCATTTTCTCGTTCCATTAGTTCCTCGTTCGGAGGAGGAAATCTATTATGTGACGGATCCGGTCTCTTTTCTGGAAAACCCTATTCATCAAGAAAAGGACGAATTTTTACCCGGCTTTAATATCATTGCTCGGGAACCGAATTCGGCTCCCGATTGGTATAAACGATTATTAAAGTTAGACGCATTGGAACTGGGAAGTAAGACCGGGCATTCGGGGGTTTATCCTTTTTTCATAATGCAGGAACCGCTCGAGCTTGATTTTAATCGTGGAGTTCTATTCGGTGGAAAGCCGTTGCCTGAAATTTCGGAGGCCAAGCAAAAAGGTACGTGGATGCTTTCATCGTCTTTTCTGAAAGAATTCGACTTCGGTTCCGAGAATTTACGGGACTCTCTTTACTTTTTGCAGAAATCTCTCCGGGGATCCGGTATAGTAAATCTCGGTTTTCAGACGGATACGCATAACTCACGATTCTTAAAAGAATTAACGAGACGCGAAGATTCTAGAATATCTCTTCGAAATCGATTTTTGAGAGCGATTGAAATCATGCGAGACGTTTATCCATTTGATAAATATTGGAATGGGTACCGTCTCTTTACGACATCGATCATAAGTAAATAACGGACAAGAGGGAGTTTAGCTATGGGTTTTTGTATTCCCCACCCGTCGTGGGTGGGGGCCGGATCGGCGGTACCCGGGGGATTCCATCATGTATCAGATTTATCGTTTTTTTGCAGAAGTTGTAGGAGCTCCTACAAGAATTTTAATGCATTGTTTTCTTGACGGTTCTGATAGTTTCTGATATGGAGTTTCTTTCGTAAAACCGCCTCCATCCCCCACGAGCCTGTTGAAAAAGGGATGCAATTTTAGGGAACTTGCTAGATTTACGGAATGGCAAAGTTCAAGAATACGGATCCGAATCAGCTTAGAATGTACGTTTTAGAGTTCAAGGAATTGTTCGGGGAAGAACATCCGATTCACGGTTTTAAGAAAGTCATTGATCGGTTAGATTTCGAAGATTTCGAAAAGAATTACCAGAATGATGAGACTGGAAGACCTGCAATTTCACCGAAGAAAGTTATTTCGGCTCTTTTTTATTCCATTTTAATCGGCAATATCTCGATGCGGGAACTCTGTAGGTTATCCAAACTCAGAGCTGAATTGATCTATCTTCTGGATGGAGAAGAGCTGGATCATAGTTTTATCTCAAAGTTCAGAAAGACTCACAGAACTGAAATCGAAGATCTATTTTCTCAAACGGTATTTCTCGGTTACGAAAGCGGTTATATAGATTTTGAAACCGTTTCCATAGATGGCACTAAGATAAAGGCGAATGCGAATCCCGATGATATAGGGGACCTGGAAAAATTCGAGCTTAGACTTGAACAAATCGAAAAGGTAAGTAAGGTCAAATTTCAAGAATGGGAAAAGTCTGCCGATATGGATCGTTCTCAAATTCGAGACAAAAGAAAAGAATTAGAACTAAAGGCAGAAAAGCTTCAGGATGCGGTAAAATTCCTAAAAAAGCACAAAGACCGTCGTAGAGTCCATCTCTATGAGAGAGATTGCGATCTACAGAAAAAAGGAAACGTATTCCTGGTAGGTTACAATGCTCAAGCGGCGGTCGATTGCAAATCCAACATGATCATTTCTCACAGTGTGGAAACGGAACAATCCGATACTAAGTTTGCGGAGAAAATGATTCGAAAAGTCGAATCTTGCTACGAATTCTTAAGATCGGAAAAACAAGATTTAAATAGAATTCAATATGTCTTAGATGCCGGTTATGCAAGCGAAAGTAATTTCCAGAGATTAAAAGACTTCGATCTTTATTGTCCCGATCAAAAAGTAACAAGGTTATTTCAAGCAGGGAAGATCCCAAAAGTTACCGATTTCTCCAAACGAAGGCCTCCGTTCATCAAATTTATCTATGAAAAGAAAGCCAACAACTTCGTCTGTCCATCGGGCAGAACACTTAAATTCCGATCCGAAAAGTATCTTCATGGACAATACAGTTATTCGGATTACAGATCGACGGGTTGCAACGGCTGTAAGTTGAAACATTTCTGCACAAAAGGTCGATCTAAATCCATTTTGGTGAATTCTAATAACTTGAGAAGAAACTACATTCATTTAAGTCCAAGTAAAAACTACCATCCGAGCGAGCTGAATAATTTCTACACGATGGAAATGCGCAAAAAGTTACAAAACCCGAAATCGAGAAAAATTTATGCCAAACGGTTTTCTTCGATTGAAGGCGTCTTTGGTGCAATGAAAGGATCTCGTGCAGGAAATAGATTCATGACAAAAGGATTGGAAAAAGTTTCTCTTGAATGGTCCGAAAGATGCTCCGCTCACAACATAGGAAAAATTTGCGGATTTCGGTATATTTAAACGATCTGCTACGGCAGTCCCTTCTTCTTTTTGCCATTCGCTTTAAAGAGGAAGAAGAATTTTCAGACAAACCAGGCCTCTTTTTCAACAGGCTCCCCACCCAGGAAGGGTGGGCCCGCGCGCGACTTGAATCATACTTTACGAATTTCTAATCTTTCTCGGAGTCTAAAAGTGTTTTTCTTTCAGCCGAAGATAGCGAAACAAGCTTGCGCATTTCTTCATGGAATTTTCCGAAATCGCGACCGACCTCCAAAAACTTCCTTTCAAAGAAAGCCGAACCGGAATGATAGCGAAGCATTCCGACAAAATCCTCGTTGTTCCAATCTCGTTCGGACAGTTTTTTACCGTTTACGGTCTTCCAATTTCGCTGTCCGAGTTCTCTCTTGAAGGATAAAAGAATTTCGCCTTTCTCTTTTCGTATTTGTTCTTCGGAAATCTTTTTTGAATAAAGATTTTTCAGCAATTCTGCGGTTTCTCGTAAAAGCTTTTTGTATTGTTCTCGCTCCTGCTCCGAAGATTCGCGAGCTTCCACAAGCTTCTGACCGCCAATCGAAAATAAATAAGCCTTCGTTCCGGCCTCTTCTACGAAACTCGCATAACTTTCGTTAAAGACGCTATCTCCCGGAAAATAGACCGTTGCATGCGCCATTTCATGTAAAACTAAAGCGGCGAGATCCGCTCGATCGTCGTATAATTGCGCGGAAAATAGCGGGTCTTCAAACCAACCGAGAGTGGAATAACCGGCAGTGATTCTGATTCGAGTGTCCCAACCTTCTTCTTTGAGTCGCGTTTCCTCTTCCTTTGCTTTTTCCAGCGAAAAATAGCCTTTGTAAGGAACAGAACCGATGATTGGAAACCACCAGGTGTAAGATTCGAATCGCAAAGGATGGCAGGCGCTTACATGCCAACCGACCGCATTGCGATCCAATGAGATGAAACTTTTGAAACCGCCTTTCGAGGAAAGAGCCAAGGATCGTATTCCGAAATCCCTGATCCGTTCCACTTCCTTTAATTTTTCCTTCGTTCTTTCGGAAACTGAAGGATCCGAAAGAACTTCTTCAAACGGTCGCTTCTGTATGACGATTTTTGCCTGCTCTTTACCGATATGAAAGAGATAGGGAATACAGCCTTGGGAAGAGATCCAGAATAGAAAAAGGATAGGAACCGGTAGACGCCCTCTGGAGAATCCGAGTCGACGATTTGCCAACCTGGCGACAGGATGGGCCAAGGTAGTTTTCATGCGATTCTCTCTTCCTCCAGTTGTGGTTGTGAACGCCGGGCTGGCGGTTCTATTGATTCTAATCCTAATTCTCCCAGGCGAAGGAGGGTTGTCTTCCTTTTTCCGGGGAGATAAGCCTCTCGACTACGGAGAGCAAAAAGCCGGGATCGAACTTCAAAACGCATTTCGCAATGTTTACAGACTGGCAAAAGATTCCGTCGTATCGATTCGAACAAAAAAGTCGGATCTTATCGTAAGTCCATATCATTACTTCGATTATAGAAACGAACGGCTTGCTTCCTTCGGAAGCGGTTTTCTAATTCATGAAAAAGGATATATCGTTACCAACTTTCATGTGATCGAAGGAGCGGAGAGTATAGAAGTCATCACTTCGGACGGGAGCGTCTTTCCGGCTAAGTTTGTCGGAAGCCACGAGAGAGCGGATATTTCGCTTTTGAAAATTCGCGAAGGTTCCGGGTTGAAACCCGTGCGTTTCGGAAATTCGGACGATATTGAAGTCGGTGATTGGGCGATTGCGATCGGCTCTCCGTTCGGTTTAGAACGATCTTTCTCGGTAGGCGTTGTTTCGGCAAAATACAGGGAGGATTTGGATGAAACAGGGCAGACGCATATTCAGATTGATAGCATGATTAATCCGGGCTCTAGCGGCGGGCCCTTATTAAATATTTATGGAGAAGTTATCGGCATCAATCGACTTATCCGAAGCGATACGGGACGGAATACCGGAATCGGTTTCGCGATTCCGATGAATTATGCGAAGAAAATCATTCAACTGATTCAGGAAAACAAAGGAAGAATTATTCGTCCCGCCACCCTCGGCGTTATGGCAACGGTTCCTCTAACGGACCACCGGAAAGCCTTGGGCATTCCGGACGACTGGACCGGTGTTCTCGTTTACGATATAGAGGCGGGTTCTTCCGCAGAATCTTCGGGAATGAAACGGTATGATTTCATTCTAGAGGCGAATGGGCTGCCCGTAAAAAATATTAATGATCTTCGGGAGCAGGTCGGAATAGTGGGATTAGGGGGGAGGCTTAAACTCAGAATTTATCGAGAAAAAAGTCTCCAAGAACTCGTAGTCCGATTAGTGCAAAAATAAAAAAGGACTACAGGCGGGATATGAGAAGAAATATCGTTCATAGCGGTGCGGATGCTCTCATCTATGAGATCCGTCAGATCGTTGCAGTCGCTAAAAAGTTGGAAGCATTAGGCGTTCAAGTCACCTACGAAAACATCGGTGACCCGATTCAAAAAGGCGAGAAGGTAGCTCCTTGGATGAAAAAGATCGTCGCGGATCTTATTCTCGAGGATAAGTCTTGGGCCTATACCGCAACGCAAGGATATGAAAAAACCCGCAAGTTTCTCGCCGAAAAAGTAAATGAAAGAGGGGGAGCACAGATTACTTCCGACGATCTTTTGTTCTTTAACGGCCTCGGAGACGCCGTTGCAAAAATATTCGGTTTTATGAGAAGGGAAGCTCGTGTGCTCGGACCGAGTCCAGCATATTCGACTCTTTCTTCGGCAGAAGCGGCGCATTCCGGCTACGAACATATGACTTACAATCTCCTTCCTGAACGAGGTTGGATGCCGGATTTGGAAGATATCGAAAACAAAGTAAAATACAATGATTCGATTGCGGGAATTCTACTGATTAATCCGGATAATCCTACCGGGGCAGTATATGGAAAAGACGTAATGCGTCAGATCGTTTCCATCGCGGAAAAATACGACGTTATGATCGTTTGTGATGAAACGTACGCCCATGTAAACTACTCCGAAACGGGAACGATTCATCTGTCCGAGGTGATTGGAGACAAAGTATGCGGTCTTGCGCTCCGTTCCATCTCTAAAGAATTTCCTTGGCCCGGCGGCCGCTGCGGTTGGGTGGAGATTTTTAATAAAGATAAGGATCCTATCTTCGCGCGTTACGTAAAATCCCTCCTAGACGCAAAGATGCTGGAAGTCTGCTCTACGACTTTACCGCAAATGGCGATTCCTGAGGTGTATTCTCATCCCGAATTCATCCCACATTTAAAGTCGAGAAACGAAAAATTTAAAAAAAGAGCGAAACTCGCGACTCAATATTTCGACAACCTCAAAGGAGTCCGAGTCGTAGAACCGAAAGGCGCATTTTATCTCACCGTTGCTTTCGACGAAGGCGTTCTTAGCAATAAGATGTCTCTGCCCGTTGCGAATCCTCAGGCTGAGGAATTCATTCGACCTCTATTGGAGAATTGTGCGAACGATCGTAGGTTCGTATACTTTTTGCTCGCTTCGACCGGAATTTGCGTAGTTCCACTTTCTTCCTTTTGCACGAACCGTCACGGATTCCGAGTCACTCTCTTGGAAGAAAACGAAGATAAGTTTCGCTGGATTTATTCCACGCTTCGAAGTAGCATAGAGGAATACATTCGTTCGGCGTAAGGCTGCAATGGAAAACCAAGACGGAACTCCTATTAAAATCGGAGTCATGGATTCCGGAATGGGCGGGCTTTCGGTTCTTCGAATGCTTCTTTCACTTCCGTATCGAGCACATTACGTATATTATGGCGATTTAAAAAATGCGCCCTATGGTGAACGACATACCGATGAAGTGCTGGCGCTGACTCGAGACGTTTGTCGGGAGTTGCTTTCTCGTCAAGTGAGCGCCATACTTTTGGCTTGTAATACCGCGACTTCCGCAGCCGCATCCGAATTGAGAGCGGAACTCCCGATACCCGTATTCGGTATGGAACCTGCAATTAAGCCGGCGCTACTTACTCATCCTGATGAAAGAATCGCATTGCTCGCAACTTCGGTCACTCATCGGGAAGAGAAATTACGAAATTTGAAACTTTCCTTGTCAGCCGAAGAAAGGATCGTTCATCTGAACTGCGACGGTCTGGCAACTCTTGTCGATTTGGGTAAATTCAAGGAAGCGGAGATTTTTCTAAGAAAAATCCTAGAACCCGTCAAGTTAGAAGGAATTCGGACGCTTGTTTTAGGGTGCACGCATTATGTTTTTTTAAAAGGCTTACTTTTGTCCGTTTACCCGGAGGCGATTTTACACGACGGGAACGAAGGAACTATGCGGCATTTGATTCGGTCCTTACAATTAGAGCGTTTTCCGGGGACTTCCAGTTTCGAACTTTTCTTTTCCGGAAGGGAAAAAGAGACTGATGCTTACTTATTGGGCAAACGACTCCTCGACGAAAACGAGTGATACGTGCAAAACTTTCGGTAAGAATTTTTTTCCATTCCCCTTTTTTTTAGTTCCCTCCGTCTCCGCGACAATCTAAGTTACGGTACTCTATGAACCGGCTCGCAAAAATTCTAAGTATATTACTTACTCTTTCAGCTGTAATTTCCGGCTGTAAACCGAAATCGGAAGGGACCTCCCAAGGAATCGTCACGTTTCTAACGGGCAAGGTAACGATCGGGAAATCGGGCAAAGGTCTGAAATTGGATGATACCGTCTCCGAGCACGACACGATCGTCACTGCAAAGGACGGACTTGTGGATTTGACTACGCCGCTCGGAACGATTCGCCTTTTGGGGGATACGGAAGCCTCTGTTGCCGCTTTAAAAGCGGATCAGGCGTATCTAAAGGTGAACGAAGGTAATATCCTCGTAAAAGTGATTAAACTTTCTAAAAACCAGTCTATTTCGGTGGATACTCCCGCCGTCGTTGCAGCCGTTCGAGGTACCCAATTTTGGGGGCAAGTGAATCGTTCTGCGGAAACCGGAACCTTTGCCGTTCGCGAAGGAAGCGTTTTAATCACTCGGAAAACTGACGAAGCTAGAGTTTTAGTAAAAGCCGGCGAAGCGGTCGATTTAAAACCGGGATTATCGCCATTGGTGACCAGAGTAGCGGCCGAGGCGGAGCTTTCCGCTATGCAGCAAATCGATCAAATGAAATAATATCGCGATCTTGTCGTTTCGACTCGCACCGGACGACTTTATTAAATCTCCTTTTTTTTCTGTCCAGAAGACTCGACTCGGGAATCCTGTTCCCGAGCGGGTAGGATGGAAAGCAAGATCACTTATAAAAGCGCCGGTGTGGACACCGAAGCCGGTCAAGACTTCGTAAGAAGAATCAAAGAAAACGTGGAATCCACGCACGGACCTCGCGTCGTGGGTGGTTTAGGCGGTTTTTCCGGCGGCTTTGACGTTGCATTTCTTAAGAATTATAAGAATCCGATTTTGCTTTCCGGTACGGATGGAGTCGGGACTAAATTAGAATTGGCCCGCCTTTTCGGGATTCATGATACAGTGGGTATCGATTTAGTCGCGATGTGCGTGAATGATATTCTCGTCTCCGGCGGTGAACCTCTATTCTTCTTGGATTATATCGCTTGCGGAAAATTGGATCCCGCTCGAATGGAACGAATCGTTTCCGGAATCGTGAAAGGTTGTCGCTTATCAGGCGCCGCTCTTCTTGGCGGTGAAACTGCGGAACATCCAGGCACAATGGAGCAAGACGAATATGATTTGGCCGGCTTCGTAGTCGGAGTTGTGGAAAAAGAGGATATGATTGACGGTTCGAAGATCCGTCCCGGAGACGTAGTGCTGGGATTGGAATCTTCCGGTCCGCATAGTAATGGCTTCTCCTTCATTCGAAAATTGTATTTACCGGAAGGTAGAAAGCTTCCGTCGGACGTCTCTACAGTAGACTTTCTGAGGGAATTCGCACTTAGGCCGACTCGAATTTATGTACAAAGCATTCTGAATCTAATAAAGAAAGTGGAAGTAAAAGGGATGGTTCACATTACCGGTGGGGGATTCTACGAAAATATCCCGCGCGTTCTTCCGAAAGACTGCGGAGTTTCGATCGAACGGGAAAATTTACCCGCGAATCCTTTCTTTGAAAAATTGAAAAAGGACTTTCCGCAAGTTGAAGAAAAAGAACTCTATTCTACATTCAATATGGGCGTAGGATATATCGTTATTGTTTCCCCCGATTCGGAAGCGGCAGCTCGGAAGAATTTGGAAGAAAAGGGCGAAAGTGTTCGAAGAATCGGCACTATTATTTCTCGTAAAGATAAATCCGTAATTTTCGTCTAACCAAAGTTATGGACAAAGTCCGCTCCTTTTTTAGAAATCCGATCTTCGTTATTTCGAAAAAAAACCCCTTCATGCTTTCTAGATGGAGTATTCTTTACGTACTTCTCGGAATTTTCGGCGGTTTATTCGCCGCGCTATTCTGGAAATGTTTGGAATTCCTGACCCAATTTTTAGGAAGGGTCGAAGGCCCATGGGTCATCGCCTTAATGACCGGCTCAGGTTTGTTGATAGGACTTTTGATATATTGGCTGGGCGAGCCGGGCGAAATTTCATTAGTAATCGATAATATACGATTTCGTGGAGGAAAGTTAGACCCTAAGAATAATCCTTCAATGGCGGTCTCATCCCTTCTTAGTATTTCTTCGGGTGGGAGCGCTGGTCCCGAGGCTCCCTTAGTCCAGATCATCGGTTCCATCGGCAGTTGGTTCGCTGAAAGACTGGGGCTGGAAGGGGAGGAGGTTCGCTCGATGACGATTGCTGGAATGGCTGCGGGTTTTACCTCTCTGTTCGGTTCGCCATTAGGCGGCGCTTTGTTTGCACTCGAAATATTGCAACACAGGCATGTCGTCGAATATTATGAGGCCCTGCTGCCGGCTTTCCTTTCCAGTTGTTCGGCATATTTCGTATTTCTTTGGATGACGGATATGGGCATCGGACCCACATGGCAATTCCCTCAATATGTTCCCGGAGGAATCGAAGATTTTGAAAATGCACTCGCTTTCGGAATCGCGGGGGCGGCAATCGGCTGGGTTTTTTACGGAGTATTTCGTACTACCAAATATTCCTTTTCCAAAATTCCCGGTCCGATCTTTGTCAAGACGGCTTTAGGAGGATTGATTCTAGGATGCATTGCATTCTACCAACCTCTGACAAGATATTTTAGCCACGAACAACTGAATCAAATCGTAGTTACAAAAGGAGATTGGCTATTTTTCGGGAGCTTGGTTCTCTTGAAAATTATAGCGATCAATATCACCGTATCGAGCGGTTGGAGAGGAGGGATCATTATTCCTCTGTTCTTTATCGGAGCTGCTTCCGGAAGGTTTTTTATGGATTTCTTTCCGACCGAAAATGAATCTTTTTTGCTGATATGCTTAATGGCCTCGGTTAATGCCTCGGTTACGAAAACTCCGATCAGCACGACAATTTTATTGGCTGACTTAACGGGAGTCTCAAGTTTCACACCGGTTTTGTTCGCATCCTTGAGCGGATACTTTCTATCTCCAAAGGCTCCATTTATTAAATCGCAAGCCGATTCTCAATAGCCTTTTTCGTAAATTTTCTACGGGAAATCGTAGACGTTTTCCCGTTAATTTTGGAATCTTCAACCTAACTCGAATGGGAACGAACGCGTATATCAGAATCTTTCCGTTTCTCATTCTATTTCTCTTTATTTACTGCCGCCCTTTTCCTAAAGGAGCAATTCTTGAAAACGGAATCTTAGATTGGGATAAAACCAAGTCAGCGGGCAGAGGTGATTGCTTCCGATTGACGGGAGAATGGAAATTCGCTTGGCTAGGTGAGACTCCCGGTACGGAGCTTCCGAAAAACCCGACGGATTTTTCCACTCAGATTAGTCCCGGAAGTTGGACTGGAGAAACCTGGCACGGGAGTATTCTTCCCAAATATGGAAAGGCTCTATACCGCTTAGAGCTAATCTCTCAAGGACACGTAGGTAATCTTCGATTGGTCAGTTTTGATCAGGGAACGAATTATCGAATCATTTTTAACGGAAAAATTATTTCGGAAGTCGGCAGAGTAGGAGATCCATCGCTGGATGCTCTCGCCTTATTAACGCGTTATGTGACTTTGCCTCCTTGGGAAAAAAAAGCCGACCTAGACTTTGAAATTTCGAATTACAATTACAGAAAAGGCGGTTTATGGAAGCCTCCGATTTTCGGCGAACCGGAATGCGTCAATAGATATTACCAGGATCGAAGGGATCTCGAATCGCTTTTGGCGGGAGGACTTCTTTTTCTAGGTCTATTTCATATATTCGTTTCCGTTTTTTACAAGAAGGATTCTTCGGCGATCATTTTGGGACTATTCTCCCTAACGGTTTTCTTGAGATTGTATTCTACCGGTGTAAGGTTATTTCCCGAGCACTTCGACGTCGGGCCGGAAATTTATTTGCGTACGGAGTTTATATCCTGGTTTATCGGCATGCCTTTGGCTCTGCATTTTTTGTATTCGGTTTTTCCGATCGATGCCGGACGGATACTTTTAAAAGTCGGATATTCAACGGCGGCAATTTTTATTATAATAACGTTATTTACGGGTCCGGAAATCTATTCATATCTGATCGGGCCTTCCTATATAGCGTTTGTCTGTATGGGGGCGAGCTCCCTATTCGTTTTGGCCAAGGCGATCCGAAATAAACGACCGGGTGCGATCCTATATTTGGTCGGCTTTCTCATCCTATTTTTCTTCCTAGCCAGCGAAGTTCTCTATCACTCGGAAGTAATGGATTCCTGGGAGTTGAGCGGAGTCGGTGTGGGAATTTTCGTACTATCCAACGCTCTGTCCTTATCCAACAAGCTTCTGAGCGGTTTTCGACAAAGGGAAGAAGTTCAAGAAATTCTGAATATGGATTTGGAAGAACTCGTAAAGAAAAGAACAAAAGAGTTGGAATGGGCCAGAGACGAAGCGGAGGCTGCGAATCGGGCCAAGAGCGAGTTTCTGATCAATGTGGATCATGAGGTCCGAACTCCTATGAACGGAATTATGGGAATAACTGAGATGCTATTGGATAGCGACATGAAACCCGAGCAGAAGGAGATGGTCGAATTATTGAAACGGAGCGGAGACGCAATGATGTTGATCTTGGGATCAATGCTGGACGCTTCCAGTTTGGAAAAAGGAACTCTCGTTCTGGTCAATCGTCCGTTTCACTTGCGAGCGGCCGTCTATGAAGCCGCAATGCGTATGGAAGATTCCATTAAACGAAAAGGCATCGCTTTTTCCGTATTAATAGCAGATGATCTGCCTGATTTAGTCGTAGGAGACGAAGGTCGCTTTAAGAGGATGATCATCGGACTCTTGGAGAATGCCGAAAAATTCACAAAAAAAGGATTCATTCGGTTTACCGGCATGTTGCTTAGTGCGACTCAATTTAGCTATCGATTCCGATTCGAGGTGGAAGATAGCGGGATCGGAATTTCTCAAGAACTTTGGGAGGCCATTTTTACTCCGTTTCAGCAAGTCGATTCAGGAGTAACAAAACCTTTCCAAGGCGCGGGTCTAGGACTTTCCCTAAGCCGCGCATTAGCCAGGAAAATGGACGGGGATATTCAAGTGCAAAGTGTCCCGGGCAAAGGTTCCATTTTTATCCTGGAGTTAGGTCTTTCCAAGCCTGAAATCCACCCTTGACATGTCGATAGCCACCGTGGATTCTGGGTCCAGGCTTATGGCTCGAATACAGGAACTTAGCCCGGATTTAATCAACCAAATTGCTGCAGGCGAAGTTATCGAATCTTCCCATTCAGTCTTAAAGGAATTGATGGAGAATTCGGTCGATGCCGGGGCGACCTCCATCGAAATCGAGACAAGAGACGGAGGATTAACTTCCCTATTAATTTCGGATGACGGTTCCGGAATAGAGGAAGAAGATATCGAGCTCGCGCTGAAGCGACATGCCACTAGTAAAATCAAAAGTTTGCGCGATTTGGAACTGGTCTTATCCTATGGTTTTCGCGGAGAGGCTCTAGCGTCCATCGCATCCGTATCCAAACTGACTCTTGAAACCGGAACGGGAGGTCAAACTGCGTGGAAAGTCCGAACGGAAAAAGGGAAAATTCTCTCCAAAGAAGCGATTCCCGGATTTCGAGGCACTCGAATCCTAATCGAAGATCTTTTTTACAATACTCCCGTCCGTCGTAAATTTCTGAAATCCGTCCGTTCCGAAGATAAGCGGATTCGGGATCGATTTACCGTTCAGGCGTTAGCGCGGGAGGAAATCAGATTTCGCTTGGTTCAGGATGGAAAGGAAGTCCATAGACTCGCAGCGAAAGAAAAGAAAGAACGAATCATCGATTTGTTCGGAGAGAATTTTCGGGATCATTTATTAAGCGTCAATCTCGAAAAAAGAGGATGGAAGGCGTGGGGATATATAAGTGACCCCGACTTTTATAAATCCAATCGAACCGGACAGTTTACCTTCGTTAATAATCGTCCTGTAGAGATAAAGTATTCCTCTCATTTATTAAAGAAATGTTATGATGAGCTCCTTCCGCCAAATGCTCATCCATATTGCTTTTTATTTTTCGAAGTCGATCCGGAAGCGATCGACGTTAACGTTCATCCTGCAAAGAAAGAGATTAGATTTTTAGACGAGGAATCCTTTAATACCTTCTTTCTACAGTTGATACAGAAGGAACTCCGCTCCAGTACGCCTGTAAGTTTCCTTGAACTAAGAAATCGGCTTCTTCGTCCGGAACGTCCCAAAACGGGAGCCGTATTACAAGCATATTCTTCGACGGGATCGGGCGATCAGCAACTGCTCGGCGGAGAATTATATCAGGAAGTAAGACATTCTCCGTCTTTTTCGGTAGAAACTGTCGGCCCGGGCTCGAGGCTGGAGGATTTGACGGATGAACCTCGCAAACATGCCGAATTCATTCCTAAGAAGCATTTCGGTTTACTCTTTGAGACGTTCATTCTTGCGGAAGGAGAGGACGGGTTTTATATAATCGACCAGCATACCGCGCACGAAAGAATTCGATACGAAGAAGTTTTGAGAAAACTGAAACGGAAAAATTACGGTATCCAGCCGTTGCTTACCCCGATTCGAATTCCCGTCTCTAAACAAGAAGCTGAAGATATCCGTGAGCGAGGCTCCGAATATGAAGAAGTAGGATTGAAGCTGGATGCTCTCGGGGAAGACAGTCTCGTCCTTCGGGAAGTTCCCGGGTATTTTTTACCGGGACATGAAAAGGAAATCATATTAGATTTTTTGAATCGAACCGGAGGCAAGGAAGTTCCCGAGCCGGAGCTTTACGATTTGATGGCAAAATGCGTAGCTTGTCGATCGGCCGTTAAGAAAGGCGATCAACTATCGGATCATCTGATTGCCGAATTGTTAAACCGTTTGAGTTATTGCGAAAATCCCGCCCGATGTCCTCACGGCAGGCCGACGTTAGTCAAGCTGACACGGGAAGATTTGGAGCGGATGTTTCATCGTAGGTGATAGCGCTTGAATAGAAAAACCGCCGAAATGTCCAATTCGACCGAAAAAATGTTAAGCCGTTTGATGAAGCAGACGCTTATCGCAAGCTTTGTTTTATTCTTGGGAGTCATCATACTCGCAAGATTCTTTCACGAACCTGTATTACAAGTTTCTAAAGCATTTATCGATTTTACGGGTCCCTTCGGCGTAGGAATCGCCATCCTGATTGCGGATTCCGTACACGTATTCTTTCCGCCGGATACGTTTCTGATTATCGCGGTTGCGGCAGGACTCTCGGATATTTGGGTAATTTCGTCCGCGTCGATAGGCTCATTAATCGCCGGATGCTGCTCCTATGCGCAGGGAAAATATTTACTTCCTAAATTGGATTCTTTTACGCGTTTTCTTAGAACCCACGAAGAAAAGCTGGAGGTTTATGTTAAACGTTTCGGCTTTTGGGCCGTCGTATTGGGGGCTTTGACTCCTTTACCGTATTCTTGGACGAGTGTTGCGGCGGGAGCGATGGGGATGAAATTTAGGATCTTTTTGCTTGCAGCTTTATTTAGAATCCCTAGATTTTATATTTATTATTACCTTATCAAAGGAGGATGGATAGCGGTCTAAAAATAATACGATACTCTTGAAAAACGAATCGTAGAGTCCTATCTAATTCTATGGAAGAAACTCCTTTACTATTTCCGAAAACCAAACGAGATCTGATTCTGGAAAATTTGGATTGCTTCGGTCTTCCTGCTCGGATAGGCGAATTGGTCGAAAACGTTCTGGACGGAAAAATTCGAGAACAATCCTTGGTTTGCTGTCATAGCGCTTGCGATGTTTGTAATTCGACGATACGGTCCTGTGTTCGTAAAGTTCAAAGGGAACTGGAAGGACTTGGATAGTTTCTTCGATCGCCCTCCGCTTCCTCATCGAATCAGACCATCCGTCTTCTCGGAAGTAATCGGACAGGAAAAAGCAAAAGCTCAACTTCAAAAATTTAGAGAACCCGTAAGTCTGATCCTTTACGGCCCGCCGGGAACAGGTAAAACCACGATTGCGAGGATCCTCGGAAAAGCTTGGAAACTTCCCTTCGTAGAATACAATGCGGTGACTACAGGTGTCGCCGATATTAAAAAACTCTTAGAGAAAGCGGAATCGGGAGGAAGTATTCTCCTATTTTTGGACGAAATCCATCGCTTCAGTTCTTCACAGCAAGACAGTCTGCTAAAAGGTGTCGAGACCGGAAGCCTAGTGTTGATCGGAGCGACGACGGAAAGTCCGTCGTTTAGAATTACCAGACCTTTGCTCTCTCGGTGTCAGGTTCTAAAACTTGAAGCATTAGGAATCCTTGAAATGAAAGAGATTCTCGAACGGGGAATCGGAAATTTAAAGCCTTCTCCGCTTTTAGAGGAGAAGGCTAAGGAAACTCTAATACGATATTCGGGTGGTGATGCACGACGTTTGCTTTCCTTATTGGAAGCCCTATCACTTTCCATGGATCCGGGAGTATTGATCACCGAAACTGAAGTGAACTCCTTCCTGGAAAGTCGAGTGATTGAATACGACCAAGCAGGGGAAAGTCATTACGACGTAATTTCCGCTTTTATAAAATCCGTAAGAGGTAGTGACCCGGATGCCGCACTCTTTTATTTGGCGTTGATGTTAGAAGGCGGGGAAGACCCGATCTTTATCGCTAGAAGACTGATTGTGCTTGCTTCGGAAGATATCGGAAACGCTTCCGTTCACGGATTATCCCTCGCCGTATCCGGTTTGCAAGCGTTAGAAGCAATCGGAATGCCGGAAGGGAGAATCGTATTGGCGCAAGTCACGACCTTCCTCGCTTCTTGCCCTAAATCGAACGCTTCATACAAGGGAATTTCTTCGGCTTCTTCGTTCGTAAAAGAAAGAGGGACCAGTTTGAATATTCCGAATCGGTTGAAAAACGCACCGACATTTTTGCATAAGAAAGAGGGTGCCGGTCAAGGTTATAAATACCCGCACGATTTTGGAGGATTTACGGAATTCGAATATTTTCCGGACGATCTCAAAGGCGATCCGCCTCAATTCTATTTGCCGACTAGGAACGGAATGGAAGCTAAAATCCGCGAACATCTGGCATCGGTTTGGAGAAAGTTTAAAGGGAAACAATATGATTGAGAATTTGGTGGACCTTTTTACTGCGCCCTTCTTATAACCTTTGGAATATTCAACTTCTCGCATACCAAAAGCTTCTTTTTTCGAACTCCGACAAAATTTACGCTGAAATTCGCTCAAAGCCCGAAATTTTCACTTTTTTCCCTTATAAACGTAATTTAATCGTATTAAAACTGTTTTATATTGTTAGGGTACCTTTAGGACGCTAATTTTTTGACATAATTAGTGTCATGAATCCGACTCTTTCTGACGAAACTTAGAAGGAAGATTGAGGGTCCTAAGAATCTAAATGAAAAAGGGAGGTTTCGAATGTTCGAATCTGAAAGAATAAAAAAAGAAGAAGCGAAACTCATTAAAAAACTGGAAGCGGTTCGCAACGAATACAATTTGAATCGGCCTTCATATTCCGATATCGCTCGGGTTTCGGACGCAAAAGTCGTTCGTCTTCGGCCGGATCTTTACGATAAATAAAAGAAACTCATATTTCCCGAATTCATCGGGGATATGAATTTTTCGTTTTGAAGTCGTCTTAGGCGGCTCAAGAATTAGTAAAACTTAAAGTAATGCCTTCAGGCGATCCAGCAGTATTCGGTTTTGATCGGAACGCCCGATTGTAATTCGAATCGCATTTAATCCGTAGCTTTTAAGATTTCTTAAAATAATTCCTTCCCGCAATAACGTTTCAAAAAGTTCCCGAGAGGAAAGTTTTGCGTCCTCCAAGCGAATCGTAATGAAATTGGTATAAGATTTAAAGTAGGGAAGTCCTTTGGAATCGGCAAAGGATTCGTAATTCGGTAGCTCGTCTAAATTCGATCGGAGATACGAATCCACAAAATCCGTATCCTTTAACGCTTCGATCGCAGCTAGTTGCGAAAGTTGAGATACGTTAAACGGCGGACGAAGTTTGTAAAAAGCGCGAATGATTTCCTCGCTTGCTATGCCGTATCCGATCCGCATTCCCCCCAAACCATGGACTTTCGAAAAGGTTCCCGTATAAACTACATTCGGATATTTTGATATTACTTCTGCAGGCGGAATATCGGTTTCTCGATCCCGAGTTCTGCCGAAATCCATATACGCACCGTCTATAACGACCAATGTTTCATTGGAAATTTTATCCAGGAAAGAATAGACATCGTTCTTTTTGAGGGCGTCTCCGATGGGATTGCAGGGCGTGCAGATGAATATCAATTTAGGTCGGTATCGTTTGTATAAATCCAGCAGTTGATTTAGATCGTGTTCGATCGAATCGGTGGAAACGACTTTTGCGCCACATTGCTCCGAATATATCGAATACATGGAGAATGTTTTCCCGTTCTGCAATACGCAATCGCCGGGGCCCAGAACGGATCGAGTGGCGAAGTCGAAAATCTGATCGCTTCCATTTCCTTGGATGACGTTGGAAGGCTGCACGCCGTAGGCTTGGGACAAAGCTTCCTTTAATTCTCTATATGTATCATCCGGATACAAAGGCATTTTATCCAGCGATCGAGCCACCTTTTCTTTGACTTTCGACGAGACTCCGAAGGGATTTTCGTTAGAGGCTAGTTTTATGACTTTATCCGGAGAAATTCCGTATTCTCGGACGACTAATTCGATCGGTTTTCCGGCCTCATAGATGGGAAGAGTATCTAAAACTGATTGGAAGCGCATCTATCCTCCAGATAAAAAACGACTTAGCTTTCTTCCAATCGTTTTATCGTTTGCTCGGTAAAATCGATCTTACGCTCGCGGAAATTTTAGGCGTCAAGAGATCTAGGAAATTTCCGTGCCTCTTACGAGTTTCGCGAACGCTTGTTCAAATGCCCGAAAGAATTTATCTTCTTTTAAGGCATATTCGGTAATGAACCTCTTTGTTTCCTCCGAACTCAAGAGGGCGCGATCTGCCGCGGTCATTTTTGTCCCGCCGTCGTAAAGCAGATCCTTAAAGTAACGGTTATCGAATATGTTCGGAGTGTCCGTATAAAACCCTCTTTCGTGTCTTCCGATCGTTTTCGCTCCGAATAAAGCGACCATTTCTTTCGTATCGAAGTTCATCCTTGCGTAATAATCGATACTGTCCGTAAGATTCGGATTATTAGGCGGAAGTTCCATGCGTCCGATTGGATATTCGGAATCTTGTCTCCGGGAAAATTCAGAGATTTTAGGTCCTCCGGATTTTTGGACGGCAAGAGCGCCGGCAAACGCGATCAAATCGGATAAGGAAGGGATTCGGTTTCCTCGTGGCCCGTCCGATTCCCCCTGTAATTCTTCATGAATTCGGATCAATACATTCAAATGGGACTGAATTTTGGAATTTAGTTCGTCGGTTAACAAACTTGGAAAGCGAATCGATCCGTCCAGTCCTAACCAAGACCCGTCCGCCGCAAAAATAAACGACGAATGAAAGGCGAGTGTCAGCCAATTCCCCGTTTCCGAAAGATCTATGGAATCCCAGATTCTATACTTGGCTTCCTGGGTAATTTCCTCCCGACAGTCCCGGGTGATTCCTACGATTTCATGTAATTTATATTTTCCTGTTTTTCCCTTTAAGGTAGTTTCAAAAGTTCTTCCTTTTTTTACCCTACCTTTAACGAGCTGAAGAACGCTTTCGGAAATTAGCAATCTTGCGCCTGCTTTTTTTGTAGTGGATTCGATTCTGCTGGCTTGATTCACGGAATCTCCGATCGCGGTGGATGACATGAACAGCGGATGTCCTAGTTGTCCTAATATCGCAGTTCCATAATGTATTCCGACTCCGATTTCGAATTGAGTGTTAAAATGTTCCTTTAGATAGGAGTTTAAGTTGTCGAGCTCGGTTTTCATTTCGAGAGCGCTGCGAATCGCCGCTAAATTGGTTTTGAGAGGATCGGATTCCTCCAACCCGAAAACGGCCATTAAACCGTCGCCGATATACTTATCGATTGTCCCGCCGTATTTTAGAATCTTATCACTCATTCGGTAGAAATACCGGTTTAGTATATGTATCACGTCGTACGGTAAATGGGATTCGGAGAAAGTGGTAAATCCTCGAATATCGCTAAAAAGAATGGTAATCGCTTTTTCTTTTCCTGAAACGTTATGCGAAAATGTGGAGGCGAGAGTCTGATCGGAATCATCGATGATTAGCCTTCTAACTTTAATATCCCCTAAAACTCGCGATTGGCAGGCCAATCGCACGTTCTCAGGAAAGCCTTTCCTTTCTGCTAAAGCGGATTCCTTTTCATCTCGGGAGGATAAATTGTCGGCTCCTTCTAATACCAATACTCTACAGGTGGAGCATCTCGCGTTTCCACCGCAGGCATGTATATGGGGAATTCCTTCCGCTAATGAAATTTGTAACAAAGAGCGGAGTCCTTCAGGCTCCTCGATTTGGATTTCTTTATCGTTTTCAAAAATTATACGCATCGCGCCGCCTTTTTCCGAAAATATCCTGCTTGCTTGTTAAAAAATAATGCAATGATGGGTGAGGAAATCCTTTTTTACGTCTAATTGCATGCCTAGATCAGTACTTCCGAAGTATGGAAAATAATGTAAGTTTAATTCCCAATATTCCCGAGATATCTAAGTCGATTATTTTATGCGTTGATGATGAATTGATCATTCTCAGGGGATTGAAGGAGCAATTGAAACTGGCTTTCGGAAAGGAATACCAGGTCGAAGCCGCCGATAATGCCGAACTGGCCTTAAGCATCATAGAGGAAGCGAACAAAGCCGGCATACATGTGCCGGTCGTTATCAGCGATCAAGTGATGCCGGGAATCCGGGGTGATGAATTCTTAATTCATATCCAAAAATCCAATCCTAATACTCGCAAAATCATGTTAACAGGGCAGGCAACCGCCGATTCTGTCGGGAACGCGTTGAACCATGCCAAACTATATCGCTATCTTTCAAAACCTTGGGATTCTAGAGATTTGATTCTGACCGTGAAAGAAGCGATTCGTTCTTTCGAAGCGGAGCTTTCTCTCTCGGAGTTGAATCGAAAGTTGGAGCACGCCTTACTTTATAATCGGGACTCAGGATTACCGAATTTGGAATATCTTCGAAGAAGACTAGAAGAGAAGGAAACCGAAACGGATGAATCGATTCTCGCTTTGGTGCGCATAGAGTCCACATCTTTGACGACGAAGCATTTCGGTGTTTCTCTCTATAAAGACCTCTTGAGAAAGTTTTTGGATTCGATGAATTCGATTTTAGGAAATTACGGAGAAATATTCCACGTTTACGAAGACGAAGTTGCGATTTTATCCAACGTTTCGGAGGAGCGATTTCTTCCGCATTTGATCGCATTTAAAATTTTACTTCGTTCGGACTATTTGACCACCGAAGGGATCTCCTTTCGAATCAATGCTACCATCGCTACTGCTAAAGGTTTTAAAGATCTCTATTATAAAGCTAGACTTGCGTTGGTTAGAGCTAGTCAAGATCCGGAGGAAAATTTGGGCGCAGGAATATTACAATATTCCGAAAAAATGGACGACCAAGACCTTTATCAGATCAATATAAATTTGGGGAAGAGATTAAATAACGCGATTCGCACTGGAAATATATTGCCTTATTTCCAAGGCATTTTGAATAACAGGACCGGGAGAATCGAGAAATTCGAATGTCTTGCTAGAATTGTGGAAGATGGACGCGTGTATACGCCCGCTTCCTTTATTTATTTGGCAAAGTCAACCGGACTTCTAAGAATGATTACTCCGATCCTATTCGAAAAAGCGTTAAAAACTTTTGTAGGCTCCGAATTTTCCTTCTCCATTAATCTTTCCGAAACGGAGTTAGAAAGCGGAAGTTTTCCGAAATGGGTTGCAAGTCGTTTGGATCATTATAAAATTCACCCCTCTCGAGTCGCATTCGAGATTTTAGAAACTGCAAGCTTGAAAGGGAATCCGAATCACTTTAAGGTAATAACCGGGTTAAAGGAAATCGGTTGTTCGATTGCGATCGATGATTTCGGAGTCGAACATTCGAATTTCTCTCGTCTGCTGGAAATTCAGCCGGATTATATCAAAATCGACGGAAAATTTATCCAGTCGCTTGAAAGAAACCGCACCGCTTTCATTTTAACGTCGGCGATTACTGAACTTGCCCACAGGATCGGGGCGGAAGTGATCGCCGAATTTGTAGGCACGAGGGAGGAGTTCGAGGCGGTTAAATCTCTCGGTATCGAATATTCTCAAGGATACTTTATTATGGAACCGAGCCCGGAGATCCCGCAAATTAGAACAAAATTTATTGACTAGTTCGATCCCGCGAGCTATCATCCGATACCTCAATTAGCGCTCTATGTAGGAAATGTCGCTGCCGCTGCTACAAGTATTAATGCACAGCGGTCGCCCTATCTTGTCGTTGCTGGAAGGTTGATATTTTCTTGAAAATGAGTTGCAAGGCGAGAGGAAAATCATAGGATCTCTTTTCTCGACTCGGTTTTTTCCTGGGGAGAGATGTTTTTTTATTCGTCTAATTATTAAGGTTCATTTCGGGGGAACGGTGGAGAAAGCGATACTCTTCGTCGATGACGAGGCACTCATTCTAATGAGCATGAAATCTCAAGTAAAAAGACACTTGGGAGATACCTACCGCTATGAAACTGCCTTGGATGCTTCGGAGGCGATGCAAATTATCGAAGAACTGGTAACCGAGGGTGTGAAAATATTGATAGTTATTTCGGATTGGTTAATGCCGAATATAAAAGGGGATGAGTTTCTACGTAGCGTTCATCAAAGGTATCCCGAGATACAGAAAATTATCATAACTGGGCACGCAGACATCGCCTCGGTGGAAGCTCTTAAGAAAGAAATCAACCTCTATAGTTATCTAAAAAAACCTTGGGATGAAAAAGAACTCGTCACTACTATCACTTCCGCGTTGAAATAACGAAGATTAAACCGGAAAAAAACGTAGTTTTTAAACTTAAGCTTCTTCTTGATATAGATTATTCCGCCGGCAAAAGGGGAAGAAAAACCCTAAACGTCGTGGAGCCGGGAACGCTTTCGACTTCGATTCTGCCCCCGTGCTTCACGATGATTTTATGAACGATATCCAGTCCTAACCCGCTACCTTCTCCTGGGGGCTTAGTAGTGAAGAATGGCTGAAAGATTTTTCCCCTTATGCTTTCGGGAATTCCGGGGCCGCTATCGTTTATTTCCACCGCCACTTCTTCGTTCTGAGTGTACGTTCGAATGCGTATTCTTCCCCTGAAATCCATGGCTTGCAACGAGTTATAAATTAAATTCGTCCAAACGTGCAATAGGTCATCCGGATAGCATAAAATCTTCGGGATATCGTTGTATTCCTTCGTGACTTGGATGCCTTTCTTTAATTGATTTTGATAGATCGTCAATACGGTTTCGATGCTGTCTTGCAAGGAGGCGGGTATTTTCGTAGAAGCCGTGTCGAAGTGGGAAAAATTCTTTAACGCGTATAGAATTTTAGACACCCGATCCACCGCGATTTGAATCGTATTCGTATTCGTAAAAAAGAACGATTCGATGGAAGAATATTCCAATAAAGTGGTCGCTTTCGAGCTTTTAAGGAACGGAATGGCTTCTTTCGGAATCGTACGAAATCCCATATCGGCCAAACTGTCGGCGAACATGTACGGAGATTGAAAACCGAGCGCTTCAAATTCTATAATTAATTCTTTTTTTACGCGCCGCTCTTCTATTCCCGCCAAATGTTCGCGTATTTGTCTCACTTGGTTCAGGAAGTGACGGAATGATTCGACTTCGTCATGAGGCATCTGCGCGATAATAGACTGTACTTCGGGAAGCAGAGTCTGAAAGCGTAATAGACATTCCTGCAAATTTTGATTGGATGCCTGAACTGCCCCGATCGGATTATTGATTTCATGAGCGATACCTGCGATCAGTTGTCCTAAGGCCGCCATTTTTTCGGATTGAATTAGTTGAGCTTGAGTTCGTTTCAAATCCTCTAGAGTCTCTTCCAATTCATTTTTCTGCATTTCTATCAATTTATTTCTGACGGAAATCTCGTTATTGATCATCTTTAGCTCTTCGATTTCCTGGATTGCGGAAGTATCCAACAAGCTAACCGCAGCTATATAAGAATCTTTTTCATTATAAAAATGGATACTTCCGATAGCAGGGAAGATCGTTCCGTCGACTCGAATGGTTCTTAGCTCCAGATTATCGGCGCTTTCGAAGGATCGCAAACGAGTATGCACCGTAGCCCAAGATTCGACGGTAAACAATGATTTTGCGGGAATGCCTTGTATTTCCTTCTCATTCACGAATCCGAAAATATTCAAAAAGGCAGGATTGGTATCTAAGATTCTCTCAGTACGAGGATTCAGGAATAAAATCGCCTCGTTTGCGAATCGATAGAATGCTTGAAATCTAAGTTGACTCGCCTTCAATTCGTTTTCGGCATTTTTGCGATCCGTAATATCGGTGATCGTTCCCGCCATTCGGATCGGATTTCCGTCGATATCCCTATAAACTCGTCCTTTCCCTTCCATCCAATGGACGGTTCCATCTTTATGAAAGATCCTGTGCTCGATATGAAAGTCGTCGCTTTTGCCCGATATGGATTGTTCTACCGTGAATTGAACTTTTTCCATATCATCGGGATGTATTAATCCGAAAAAATGTTCCGATTTCCCGCCGAATTCCTCAAGTGAGATCCCGAAAAGATGTGCCGTGTTCGCGGACCAATGGAGGGAATCTTCTTCCAAGTTCCAGCTCCATGTTCCCATGTTGGCGGCATTCAGAGCAAGTCGGAGCCGCTCCTCGCTTTCTTTCAACGCTCTTTCGGCCAAAAGGGAATCGGTGATATCCGTGACTAAAAAGACTAAACTAGTTATTTCTCCTAGATCATTCTTTATCGGTGAACCGTTGATGGAAAGATATTTCTTAACTCCCCTGTCGTCTTCGATGGCATGTCGCACGTCAAATACCGGTTCTCCGGAGTTAATTACGCGGAGAAAGGGTTGATCCTCCGGTTGCCATGGCCCCCCATCGATCGAACTGGATTTCCACTCGGGGGAATTGTAAGTTCTTTCCTTTAGATCTTCCGCACTAAGACCTAGAATTCTTTCCGCGGATGAGTTAGCGTACGAAATTCTTCCATCGGGTGTAAGAACAGTGATCGCAGCGACGGAAGTATCCATGATTCCGGCAAGAAGGTCGCGTTCGGAATGAAGTTCTTCCTCCTTCTTTTTTCTTTCCAACGCGTTTGAAATCACTTCTCCGATCGTTCGCAGATGGAAAATCTCGAACTCTTCGAATCTGTGCCGCACTTCATTTCTGTGCCGTTCGGCGTTTAATCCGATTGCACCGACGACGGTGCCTGCAAGAGTGAGCGGGATTCCTACTAAAAATTTGATTCCAACTCTATCCAATAATGTCTTTAAGTCGATGGAGGTATCCGGGATTTCCAGTATATCCAAGGTTATGATTTTATTATATAAAAGGTTTTTAGTTAAAAAACTTTCAGGGTTGATATCGGATAGTTCGGGCCAAGAAGGGGACTTGTTTTTCGCTTTCGGACTTATATATTCATAGAATAAGGTCCTTTTTAGTCGTTCCAAATCGTACAGAACTAAATTGACCCTATCCATCTGAAAAAATTTGCAAATCTTATCCATCGTATTACGAATCGCTTCACCGATTTCGTGACTAGGTAGATTGATCAGCTCGGTCGAAATGGAAGTCGTCAGAGCTTCTAAATTTCTTTTGATCCGATCGGATTCTTCGGCTTTTTTTTGTTTGGAAATGTCCGCGTGAAAGCCGAGCATCTTCGCGGCTTCACCCGCTCGGTTTTTTTCGATAACCTGTCCTCTAGTTATAATCCATTTGTAAGTTCCGTCTTTTCCGCGCATTCTATAGTCTGCATCGAAAAGATCTTTCTTTCCGCTCAAGGTCTGCTGCAAAAGCGTTAAAGTTTTGCGTGCGTCGTCGGGATGTATCAATACTTTCCAGAATTCGAGGTTTCTAATTAACTCTTTAGGAGAATATCCTAATATATCGTCGAGTTTCTCGCCGGGAAGAATCGGATTCGAGGCAATATCCCAAAGCCAGACGTCTTCCGATAAATTCTTAATCAATAGGTCGAATCTTTCATGAGTTCCATGAAGAAGAGAATCGATAGCCTTTCGTCTGCGAATGTCTTCTATCTGCACACTGAGCATCGATTCGAAATTTTTTAATCTTGAAAATCGGACTTTGCATGGAAAAGCGCCGCCTGTCGAATTTAGATACTCCCAATTAAAAGATACTTCTTTGTTTTTTTTACATGCTTCGAATTTAGAGCGAAGTAATTCGAGAGAATTTTGTCGATCCGGTTGGAGCGCGGGAGAAAGTTCCATCATTGTTTTTTTCAGCAGTTCTTTTCTGGAATAGCCGAACAACGGAAGCATTGCCGGGTTTATCTCCATGAATTTTCCGGAGGAGGAATCTATAATAGCGGTAGGATAAGGTGAATAATCTAAAAGTTCTTCGAAGAATGATCCGTTTCCAGTTTGGTCCTTTAATTGTTTCTCCAACGCTTTAATGCGTCGTTTCGCGTCGCGTAGGTCTACGGATGCGTCTTTGGTTTTTTCTTTTTTGGGCGAACGATTCACGGACTTTTCACTAACTTAACCGAATAAAGATTACCTTGAAAATCAAAAAAACCATTTTGAAACCGGAAAGATGCTAAGGGTATTGCAGCTTACGATTAAAAGTCTTGGAATCATCGACAGAACGAAGAAACCCTAGTTGTAATGTTAAGTGAATACACGATTTCCCCAAATGCAAACCGTTTCGGACATGATAACTGATCGACTTCGTGAAATGTTTATCCGGCAATGGTCGTTACTTTTTGCAATGCTCCCTAAAAATAAATTTCCGAAAATTGAGACATTTATAGACTCGGCGTCCCCGCTTAAGTCCGTTCCCGTTGATGATTTGCCCAAATCATCCGATTAATCGTAACGGCTCGGGAATTGAGATTGCCCGCTCAATGGTTTAGGAGTAATCTATTATGTTCCATACTCTGATCGAGGGGCTTCGCGGTTCCGGAATCATAATACGTTTTGGACTGATTTTTCTTGTCTTCTTTTTTTCTTTGGATGCTTCGGACTTTATTCGTTTAAAAGACGGTTCCACTATTCAAGGAAAAATCGCGTATGAAGATGATGAAAAAATTCTGATCGCTGAAAATGAGGATTTTATCCGCTACGTAGATAAGAATTTAGTGGCTGAAATAAATTATGAGAAAGGGCGACCTGCGTCGTCCCGATTCGAAAAGAAGTCGAGTTCCGAATCCGTTTCAACGGGTCCATCGGATATTCCGGTCGGCCCTGTAGAAGTCAGGCCGCCGATGTACGGTCCTAGTCCGTCTCAACGTTCCGGAAGCGGAACGCCGGATACTTCGATCGAGGTAATTCACGAAATTGTAACGGACTTTATTTGGAGAGGATTAAGTTTTTCCGGCGAGGATTATGATCGTAGAAACAACGAACGATATCGAGCCTTCAACTTCGTTCCATCCTATCAACCCACTGTGACGTTTAACACTCCTTTGAAAGGATTCCAAGTTCAGTTCTGGGGAAATTTTCAATTGACCGAGAGAAATGACAAAGATAGCGACGGAAGATTGCAATTATATCCCGGTGGACCGGGCCCCGCTTATCCAGGACAAGGTTCTGCAGGTTCTATAAGTCCGTTTTCCGCGCCTTCTCCGGATTCGCTGAACACAGAATGTGTTTACGATACTCAAACTAATATCATGAACGGTCACCCTCAGACCGGATCGACATGCGGAGGTCAGATCCCCGGTTTTAAGAAAGAACAAAACGGGATGAAGCGATCGGACGGTTTATTCTACGCCTTCTATTATAATTTCGATAAGACGAATTGGGGGACGTTCACTGCTGGTCTATGGTTTTATAATACGTTTAACAAAAGTACTTCTTACGTATCCCCTCCTTTGGGGGCCAGTAATTCTCTTGCGGCTCAAGGAGTTTCGGGAGCAAACAACACGTCCACTCAGATCACGAGGCTGGCATGGCAGGAATACTTCTTTTTTTGGAAATTACCATTTCTCCAATGGGCTAATCCTACGATTTCTTTCTATACTCAGTTTTCGACGGAGAATGCCGGTTTAATGGCTGGAAAAAATTATCTGTCTTTGACCGTCGGCCACGAATTCTTTCGCGGTAAGTTCTTTCGAATCCTTCCTCAGGTGAATGTAGGATACGCTATGAGTAATAATATCGTCGATAACAGAAACGGAGTTCAGGATGTTACGTCCACTTTTACTTTCTTTTTCGGAAAATTCTTCTTTAAAGCCGCAAATGTTTGGCGACCGAATTTGTATCTATACGACACGGATAATTATTTCGGAGCAACGGGAGGTTACGTAAATAGGAACAATCGGGACGGGAAAATCGTGGATCCTTCCAAAGTAAACGGCCCCGCAAACCAGATTGTGCTCGATTATATAAACGGTAATTCGGCTTTTTCCGATCCGGTGCGTCAAGTTTTACGGGAATCTTATCTGCTGCAAAGGATTCCGGCTAATTTATTTTGGTTCAGTATCGGATTTTCCCAGAATTTCTGGTATATTAAATAAAAATACTATACTGAATCGGATTCTAGTTTCGTTTGCCGAAAGAACTGAAACAATTTTGATCCATTTTCAATGGGAGAAATTTAAGGATTCGGACGATTTATGATATTCTCGATTATTCTCCTTTGTTTTTCAAGAGCCTTCTTTTCGATTCCGTTTTTCGTTTGATAGATCTTTTTTCCTTTCTCGAATAGCGCGAGCTCCCAAGGGCGCTTTTGCATAATTACATGAACGTAAGATACGAATGATTCCGCAAAGAAATCGTCCGCATTCGTGGCGGAATATAAGGTCGGAAAAGGAGTCGTTTCTAAAACAGGATAGATACTATTCCAGTTTTCCTCCAACGCAAGAGACGAAGAGTAGAATTTTATCGCGGGTCGAAGTCTAAACTGCGAATCATCATAGATCGATTTTTTTTCCGATTTCCAAATTCCTTGATAGAACGGGAGATTCTCGAATTTCCTGGTTTTTCCCCTGAAATCCGGACCGATTCCCGAAGATACGGAAATGATATGCCCGAATTCGTGGAGAAGAATGTACATTAGTGCGTTGACTTTGGTATTCGAATTTTCCTCTTCAATTTTGATTTTGATACTGATATTACCCGGTTTAAAGGCGGAGTTTTCCTTATAGCTGATCCAATCGTTTGCATTTTTATTTAAAATCTGCGAGTCTAGGATCACGAATCCTCCCGTTGCACGTCCATTCCGGTAAACGAAACCGCTAACTGCGCTGCCCCCCAAATTTTCGCAAACGTATATTCTAAATAAGAATTCGGTTAACAATTTGTTAATTGACTTAGGAAGTTTTGCTTTTACCGATTTAATTTCTTCCGCGACGATTTTCCAGGACCCCGAAGAGGAAGGAATATCGTCGAACCCGTCGATTCGATTTAAGGAAGTGACAAAGTCCTTGGCTTCGACGTCCAAAGGAAAAACTCTGAACTCCCAAGACGGAACCTGATCCTTATAAAACTCGCTCCTGGTCAGAGTACTATTATTAAAGAGATCCATGTATGGATTGATCTCTTCCGATTCATGTTTGCAAGTGGAGCCTAAAACTACCAAAACAAGCAAGACTAAAAGTCGACACACTTCTACCGCATGTTTTATCGAACTCATTGTGATACCGAATCTCGGATTATGTAAACTTTAGTTAGATAGGAAAGTATTTTTCTTTGCACTGCAAAAAATGAAAGGCTTCTTTCACGGGTTTAAGGTTTGCAATCAATCGACGGAATGCGAGATTTGTGCCTATTCGTTATGAAGTTCGGAGCTGTTTCGCATTCTTCCACTTTTCTTGTCGATTGCTGGCCATGGCCGGGGGCTTTTTTACTGGCCGGTCTACTAATTTCTAACTCTTCACAATTTGCGGATGTTATCAATCCCTGGGATCTTCCCATTACGGAAAGGATTTTGAATCGTAAACACATTTCGCATATCATACTTGAAACAAGACCGGGAGGGTATAGGATTACTCTTTTAGTAAACGAAAGATTTCCATATAACTATAAATCTAAATCCGCTCCGTTTTTCGTTCGGGTGAGAGATGCTAAAGCCGGTTTGGAATTGGCTGAAAAATTGGATAAATACTTGGATCGAGGTTATAGCCTTCGAGTTCATTTGAACGGGTCTGAGATCATTGAATACGAACTTGATGAATCTATTAAATAGTAAAACCGGCGGAATATTAAATCCTTGGAGCTTCTTAGAGCGGGAGTTCAATTATAAAGAAATCGGTGCGTGGAAAGATCTGATACGGATCGATCAATCGTTTATCAGGATCGCTTTCCTACTGCATTTTCTTGTCTATTTTCTATTGCTTATCCCGGACGTTCGCCAATCTCATAGAGGGGTCGTCTACTTCGGGATCATATTAAGTTTAAATCTACTTAGTTTCGTTCTCTCTTTTCAAAGGCGCTATCTATCGGCGATCATACATGGAACGAATTTTTCCATAGTATTCCTCGTGATGCTGATTTTAAACGAGTCGTTTTATATTTTCCACGATCTACACAGCCTTCAATTATATAATAATTATTTTCTATTAGTCGGGTTCCTAGTCTTATTTCAGATGTTTAGACTTAGGGTGGAAGGTTGCCTGATTACCGGAGCATATTCGATCGCGCTTCATCTCGGTTTCGTATTCGTAAAAGTTAAAGGGATGAATTTGAGCCTTGCCCCTTTGATACTGTTGGTTCCTGATGTCGTCTATATTATTCTTAGCATAATCGGGACCGCTATCGTGATTATCGTTAGAAGACTCGTGAGAATATCCTCGGAACTCGATTCGGATTATCGGTTTCTGCAACACGAACTTCAAATTGCTAGAAAAGTGCAGGAGACCCTATTTCCCGAAGAAATCAGTATTAAAGGATTTAGATACGAAGTATATCGATCTACTCCCAACGAAATTGGCGGCGATTTCTACGATTTTATACAATTACGGGAAGGAAATACCGGCGTTTTTTTGACCGATATCGCGGGCCACGGAATCGCATCGGCTCTTGTTGCGTCGTTTATTAAGATTATGGTAGCGACGATGCCGTATCGATTGAAGCTTCACCCGGTTCGTCTTTTGGAATACATAGACGACACGTTACTACGACAGTTCAAGTCACATCATGCTTCGGGCGTTTACATTTTCTTCGATTTTATCTCAAAGGAGATCCATTTTGCGAATGGGGGACATCCATATCTAATTCATTCGCAAAACGGGAGCGAATTTAGGGAAATCGAGACTACAGGTAGCATAATGGGTTTCGGAATAAAACGACCCATTGCGGAACTTGTAAGTTTACCGATTCGTTCGGGAGAACGTCTTTTTCTATATACCGACGGGCTGATCGAGAATCGAAATAAGGAAGGAAAACAGCTTGGTACGGAAGGGCTTTTGGAAATATTGAATAAGAATAGAGTCGCCGAGAATCTAAAAACCTTTAAAGAATCCATTCAAGCGGATCTCGCTAAGTTTTTCGGAGACGTCGAATTCGAAGACGATACTCTTTTTTTGATAATAGAAATGGAATAGGAATCAAATACCATGAGCGAAATTTTAATCAATGTGACGAAAGAAGGCGCGGTCGCGCTTTTAGAAATAAATCGACCTTCCGCACTGAACGCTTTGAATGAAGAATTATTAATTCAGATTAAAGAGTCGTTCCAAGCTTTAGAAAAGGACGGAACCGTCAGGGTCGCCATTGTTACCGGCCAGGGAAAAGCCTTCGTTGCGGGTGCGGACATTGCAAAAATGCGAGATCTTGACGCGAAAGCCGCGGAAATTTTTTCTAGAACCGGACAGGAAGCATTCGATACGATTCAGAACAGTGGAATCGTTTCCATCGCAGCCGTTAACGGTTTTGCGTTGGGTGGCGGATTGGAATTAGCGTTGGCCTGCGATATTCGAGTTGGAGCCGAAAAGGCAAAGTTGGGTTTGCCTGAAGTCTCCCTCGGATTGATTCCTGGATTCGGTGGGACGCAAAGACTTGCCCGCTTGATCGGTTACGGTCGAGCCATCGAACTCGTACTTACGGGCGATATGATTTCAGCGGAAGAAGCATACAGAATCGGACTGCTTAATAAATTTGTAAAGGACGGAGAGGATCTGATTTCGGTTGCGAAGCAAATCGCTCAATCCCTCTTGAAAAAAGGTCCTATCGCGGTTAAGACGGCTAAAAAAATCGTTCAAGAAGGATTGGATGGTCCGTTGTCCAAAGGAATTGAAGCGGAATGCAAAGCGTTCGGCGGCTTGTTTGCAGGAAAGGAATCTAAAGAAGGAATGGCCGCGTTTCTGGAGAAACGGCAACCGAATTTTTAAAACTTGGAGGGAAGATGAAGCCGAGCGTATTCGCAGTTATTTTCTTTCTACTTCTGTTTCCTGCCGCAGGTTGGGGAGAATATCAATCTCCCATTTATCTAGAAAAAACCACTATTTACGTTAACGAGCATCCCTTGGTCGTTGAAATTGCGAATACGGAGGCTGCGAGACAAAAAGGCTTGATGTTTAGAAGGAAGCTTCTGGACAACGAAGGAATGCTTTTCATTTTTCCTTCCGAAGATTATTTGACCTTTTGGATGAAGAATACGCTGATTCCGTTAAGTATCGGGTACTTTAATAAGGATAAAAGAATGGTGGATTCCTATGAGATGGAGCCGAATCAAACGAAGGTTCTATATCATTCGACCGAGAAAGTACTGTATGCGTTGGAAGCAAACAAGGGATGGTTTGCAAAAAAGGGACTTGGGCGATTTGCCGTACTTAAATTAGACCCGCGTTTCATCGGCAAGTGATCTTAGACAAATTATTAAACGAAAAAGGATTCCCGATCGAGAATCCTTTTTTTAGGCGAAGCGGTAATTAAAGAGCTTCGACGACCTGGGACTGTAAATCAGCCAAAGTCTTAGCTTCGATTACCTTAGACGATTTAAGTTTTCCTTGCTCTACTAGTTTCAGGATTACTTGCGATCCGATCGTTTCGGAAGTGACTTCGACTTCTACCAATTTATTTCCTTCCGACTTAAAGAACTTACCGGGTTGATTTCTTAGTGCTGTCAAAGTTTCGAATTTGCCGTCCTTTTCCACGCTAAGATCCAGCCGAGAACCGAAGCCGGTAAACGAAAGGGTAATGTTCACGCCGTCTTGTTCGAATGTTTTTGCGAATTTACCTTCTTTATCGAATTCGTTTAAGCCTACCGGATTGCTGCCGCTCCAGAATTCGATTAGATTAAACAATACTACGTCTACGAAAATTCCTATGCCGTACAGAATTGCGAAGGGAAAATACAATAGTAAAGTTTTTACAAACTTGTTAAAGAACCCGCTTCCTATATTAATTCCGTCATGCGCACTAAAGAATTTATGAGTCACGGCAAACCTGCCGAAACAATTTGCTAGCGAAGCAAGCGAGACCATCGCAACTACGAGTAGCAGGAGGGTTTTTTTAAGGATTTTTTTTACCATGTCGAATTGGACTCCGTTTCTTGGAATTTAATACCAGAAGTTCTCTTTGAAAGTTAAAATCTTGCAAGATAATTCCAATTGTATATAAGACCGAAATCGAAATTTATTCCGTTTCGCTTTCTCATACATACGAATCGGTACTCGCGGGGGCTCGAGAATCCCTTGACCGTCTTACGGCTTCGTTATTTCTGGATCTACGGTTGGTCTACCGACCAGTAGAAAGCTCGGTTTGAGATCGGGTTTTTGACTTAAAAGGGAGCACGGATTTTGCTTTTCCCCACGCTCGAATTTTTCCTCTTTTTTTCTTTCGTATTCTTAGTTCACTGGTATATTCTTCCGTTCCTATTTCCGAATCACCATATTCGCAAATTCTTCGTCCACGTATTTCTATTAATCACAAGCTATGCGTTCTATATGAGCTGGGATTGGAGATTCGGAGGATTGATTCTTCTTTCCACTGTGATCGATTTCGTGCTTGCGGATAAGATTCACGAATCTAACGACCCTGTGTTCCGCAAATCGATGATCACCTTAAGCTTAGTGTTGAACTTGGTGTTCATTCTAGGCTTTTTCAAATATTACAATTTTTTATGCGGAAGTTTGAACGAGCTCTTGATCGTTCTCGGTTTTACCGAAATATTCCCGATTCTAAAAATCGTTCTTCCCGTCGGAGTTTCGTTTTACACGTTTCAATCCCTGAGTTACACGATCGACGTCTATCGAGGTACGATTCCTTCCGAAAAAAGCTTCTTAAGATTCGCCTTATTCGTATCCTTTTTCCCGCAGTTGGTGGCCGGGCCGATCGTTACGGCTAAGACGTTTCTCCCTCAATTGGAAACGGAAAAAAAGCTGGAGTCCATTCCGTTTAGAAAGGCAATACGGTATTTCTTTTTAGGATATTTTAAAAAGGTAATTTTGTCGGATAATATATCTCCAATTTCGGATTTGATTTTTAAGAGTCCGGAATCGTATTCCACCGAAGCTCTTTGGCTCGCGGCCTTCCTTTTTTGGGTTCAGGTTTATTGCGATTTCAGCGGCTATACGGACATGGCGTATAGCTGCGCGCTATTATTAGGATACGAATTGCCGGAAAACTTTCGCATGCCGTACCTCTCTCAAAGCGTCACCGAGCATTGGAGGAGATGGCATATCACTCTATCCAGCTGGCTCCGAGATTACGTATACATTTCTCTAGGCGGAAGCAGAGCCGGAGCTCTCCGTCATCGATTCAATATTTGGTTTACGATGTTTGTAGCCGGGTTTTGGCACGGAGCCAATTGGACTTTTGTCCTTTGGGGATCCATCCAAGGCAGTTTCCTATTGATCGAATCTTTGTTAAAGGATTTGAAATCCCGCTTATTCCCGAATTTATCGCCTCGCCCCGCTTGGGATAACGCGTTTGTTCCGATCCGAATCGTCTATACAAGCTTGGTTGCAATTACGTTTGGGGTCATCTTCCGGTCGGAAACTTTGAGTAAGGCATTTATCATGATATCGGGAATGTATTCCTACCGAATCGGGGAACTTCGGCCATATATGTTCAAGTTCGGTCTGCCCGCCATCTTATGCGTGATTGTCGGACATTATCTAGGTTGGCTAATATTCGAAAAAGGGAAGAAGGTTCAGATTCCGGCATGGTTGGAATTTTCTATGTATCCTTTCGGAGCTGTACTATTCGCCTTACTGAGTCCGGATGCCGAGGTGCCGTTTATCTACTTCCAGTTTTAAACGAGTAAAACGCTGGACAGATGGTTACTTTGGCCGTATTTTGATTTCCTAATTGATGAATGACCCGGGTCAAAAACCGAGAAGTCCGCGATTTTATCCTAAAGATTTCGATGAATATATCGTTCATGTGGAATCCGGGTTGATCACCCTAGAGGGTAAACTGGGAAATATTTCCGAATCCGGGATATGCGTTCTCATGCCCGGTGAAGACCTACCGACTACCGTTGCTATCGAAGGTTCCGTGATCGAAAGGAAGACAGGGAAGCGGCTCGAATTTTTGGGCGACGTAGTTTGGTGCATCAGCAAACAGATCGGGACGAAGGAGAAATTCTTATACGGAATTCGATTCCGATTTCCTATGGAACTTACCGAGTCCCTAATCTTAATCAATCTTTCCTTGGAAGGCTAAAAATTCCTTTCCGTTCTTTCGTTTCACTTTGATTTGCCCCGCACTTTCGGGGTTATTTTTATTGCAAGACCGGAGGGAAAAGGTTTCGATGTCGGGAAAGGATTCTCATGGTCGAAAAGGAAACTCCCCATCGCAAGCTCACCGTCCGCGAAAAAGAAATCCAACTCCTAAAACTCATTCGAGAAGGCGACGATAAGGCTTACATCGAGCTGACCGGACCGTATAGAGAACGTCTGTATCGGAAGGCTGTTTCGATGGTCAAAGACGGGGACGATGCCGAAGATATCGTTCAAGATGCCTTAATTTCAGGATATCGTTCCATAAAGAATTTTCGGGCAGAATCCGGCGTCTACACTTGGCTCTATCGGATCGTCGTGAATAAGTCCAAGGACTTACTTGCAAAAAGAAAGAGAGCTCGAGAAAACTCGATGGACGATTCGGAATTTCAGGTCACTGACAATCGACTTGGCTTCGAAAAAAAAATAGAACTTTCGGACGAGTCTGACTATCTAATTAAAAAGATAAACGAACTCGAAGATATATATAAAGAAGTGATCGAACTCCGGTATTTCGAGGAAATGTCCTATTCACAAATAGCAGAAGTCCTTGGCTGTAATATCGGAACGGTTAAGAGTCGTCTATTTAAGGCAAAAGAATTCCTTAAACACCTGATCCAGCAAGATGGAAAGGGTGAGGGTTATTTCAGGTAGAAGGGTATGGAAAAAGAAATTCAAAGTATACGCGTAAGGACGCGTTCCACGCGCATATTGTCCGGCATTTTTGGAAACGAAGATCAGGAATTGATTCGCTTAGAAAACTCCCTCGTGAGGGCCATATCGGAACTAAGGGATAAGGAATTGAATCAAATTCGGTTGCCGGATAACTTTGAAGTTCGCCTTCAGAATATGCTGAAGGATGTCAAAGTGGACGAAGAGAACCTCTGGGATAAAATCACCCGCAACTTGATCTGGAATCGTTCATTTCAATATTCGTTAACTGCCAGCTTAGCCGTATTGGTCCTGGCCGTCGCTGTGGGCCGATTCTCTTCTCCTTCCAATACTCTCTCCGCAGAAAGATCAGGAACCCTTTCTTTGGGTAACGATCGAGAATTTATAGATTTACCTTCATCGGCAAAAATCGGCCAAAATACGGATTCCGTTCGCTTGTTGGAAGTCGCTAAAAATCCTGAAAGCCGCAAGGTTTTAGAATCTCTTCATCTTTATTTTATCGAAAAAGGTGATTCGCGGACGGCGGAAGAAATTCGGGCAATCATGGAATTGACCGCAGCAAAATAAAATTTGTAATTCTCGAACTCCTGACTAACGAAAAAAGCCCGGGAACTCGGGCTTTTTATTGTACAATTTATTCCGAAGAGCGCTATCTCGTTCTACCTAGACGTTTCTGGTAAAAATTAGGATCCAGAGAGTCCAGAATTCGCTTCGCTTCCTGGGCCGTCTCCGCATAGTAAGCCGAAGTCCGAGAATCCAATAGAGCGCAACAGAGCTGGATCATTCTACATTTAACTTTTAATTCGTAGCTTCCTTTTCGAAGAGCGAGGGAATCCTTCAGACAATTCAATTCCGATCGAAGTTGTTCGATCTCCTTTTCTCCAAGTTTTCGAATATCCCTGAAAATTCCCGTTTCAAGGCAGAATACCGGTATAGCTTCCTTAAGATCGTTTTTATCCGAAAAATCACCGTTTAAAGTTTCAATCGCTCGTAAGATAGGCTCGGCTTTTATGCAATCCAATCGAACGGCGCTAGCATCTTTTAAAAAAGCCTCTCGATATAAGAGTAAGCCCTGGGATTCGTTTCCGGATAAGTAAGTACATTCAGCGCGAAAGAAGAGTAGCTCCGGAGAAAATCGTTCTAGTCCGGCTGAATCGCGTAAGACTTCCGACGCAAGTTCCGTTTCTCCGGCTAATAATAAACGATATGCCAATTCCGAGATTGTGGATGCGGGTAAAGATTGGAGTCCTTCTTTACGCATAGCGATTCTCAACTGGTCCGTCGATTCTTTTAGAATGGAATCTTTCGCGGAAAGGTAGGCCAGGGACTTAGGGTAAGCTTTTTTTTCGTATATGATTTCGAATTCTTTCAGAAATTCTAATAAAAGAGCGGCACGTTCTCTTCCTTCTCGAGAATGGTGGATTCGGTCGATTCGATGATCCCAGTAAGATGTGACGTAGAACCCTGCCGCAAAATCGGGGTTCTCCGGATCCGCTTCCAAGAGGAAATCGAACACCTTCTTGGCATGATCGAATTCCCCCTCTGATAAATGTCTGATTGCTTCTTCGTATTTCCTGTCGGAATCCATCAATGAGCGGCTTTTTTGTCGTGGTGCTTACTTGCCTGCTTTACAATTTTATCTTCAAGCCCGTCGATGCAAGCGTATATGTCTTTGTCCTCTTTATGGGCATTGAATTTGTTTCCGTCCGCCGCTAAGTTCAAATTGGCGTTTATCACGCCGTGGATTTGTTCGAACGATATTTCTAACGAAACAACTTTCTGGACATATTTTGCGATTCGTTCCAGCTTCTTGCTTGCATAGTCTTCTGCGGCTGCCGAACGATCTAAATTCTTCCAAGTAAAAACGATTTTCATATTGGTATATTCCTCCGCGGTCTTGCAAACTTCCAAACGTATTAAAGAATCCGTCGAGTTGAGTCGGAATTCGTTTGGGAGCGGTTTATCTGGACAGGAAAACGGGGAGGATTCTTCCTCACCCGGAAAACTCGGAGTAAAAGTATGGGACAAAAGCCCCTCGTCAAATCAAAAAAAGCGCCCGCCCCGGAAGGGGCGGACCAGGGAAGTTAGAACTAGAGATGGGATGATTTAATCTTTGGAAGTAGCTAGTTCCTTGTTCAACGTTAGGCTTGGCTGTTTGAAAGCCAGGCTACACGCCTCCTGGTATTTTTTTAAGCCCTCTTCTTCTGCTTGGAGGGCGGAATCTAGGTCTCCCATTTTTTGGTAGATTTGGATTACTTCTTTAATGTTCTCCAAGGCTTGGCAAGAACGACCTAAGCGGAATTCTGAGATTGACTTCAGATAGAGAACCAATGCAAATCCTTGGCTTTCGGTGTCCCCGATTTTCGTCCGAACGGCTAAAGATTGATTGTAAAAGGCGATTGCTGATTCATAGTCTCGGGTCTTCTGTCTTAGGCTCCCGAGAGCAGTAAGCTTGTTAGCGAGCTGAATATCTGACTCAGGAGCATAGTTTTTGAGCGAAGCTTCGACCGTTGAGGTCTCGGGATCTGCGTAAAGAGCAGTGGAGATGCTTAAAACCAGGGCAATTTTAATAATTTTGTTCATCTTTTTATCTCCTTTTCCGAGGGTTCGTCTATAATAGTGCAAGTCTTGTGCCATCTTCTGGTTGTGAATTGGAAAAAAAGGGAGTTTGTTCTAAAAATCCGCACCCTTTTTTGATTGGCCGGTAACGCTGCTTTTGGAAGGAACTGAGATGCTTTCATAACTGAAGAAAGCGTAGCACGTCTGGAAATTAGCGCAATTGGCAAGGCCGTTAGGGATCAGAGCGGGCGAATTAAGAATGCGTTAAAAATCGGGTAGATTCGCCGAAACTGCGCGGGAAAACAGTTCGCCGTATTAATCGCATCCGGGAGAATCGATTTTAGGGGCCTGCCGGATGGTCGCGCTTCTCTTACTCTATGGAATGGCTATCTGCCTTCCCTGGGTAGAGTGTGAGGAAAGTCCGGACACCATGGAATCGCGGGACCGGGTAATCCCCGGAATTCTTCTCTTTCGAAAGAAGGGAAGGGTATGGAAAGTGCAGCAGAGAATAGACCGCCTCGAATTCGTTTGAGGTAAGGGTGAAACGGCGGGGTAAGAGCCCACCGCCATTCTTGTGAAAGAATGGGCAAGGTAAACCCTCCCCGGTGCAATCCCGAATAGGCGACCGTCAGTTGCGGATTCCGCAAGGTCGTGGGTAGGGAGCAAAGAGTTTGATCGGTAACTGTCGAACCAAGATAAATGATCATCGTCGGAGCGCTTCGAAAGAAGCCTTTCGATACAGAATCCGGCTTATAGGCAGGCCCCTATTTTTATTTTCCTTATTGTGCAGGTTTGGGCGAACAATGAAGAGGCTCGCGTAAACCCTTGATCGGTCGAGAAATCCGTAAAAAGAGCTTTTTTATTCCATAATTTATTGATCTTTTCTTCTTGTTTTCTCGGCACAGTAAGTCGTTAGATGCGATTCACTTAACGTTTCTTGGTATATACTTTGATTTTGCCGAGAGTATGCAGTCGGAAACAATAGATCCGTATTTTACTCTTGTTGAATTTTGTTTTTTATCCCTAATAACACGTCCGATACGGTTCATAATTTCTATGCGGAAATTTTCTATCGGTATCGTTTTCTTTTTCGGTCTTTATTGCAAGATCGCGAGTTATATGTAACCCGGGAGATACGGAGGCGGCATAGGCCCGAATGCAAGATTTTCCAAACCGTACGGGATCACCTTCGATGGAATTCATCCATATGTTTCCGGGGACAATAATAACAATACACGAAGAATTCGCTAACGGTCCGTTATACGGAAAATGGGTATTCGAAGATTATAAAGAATTAGATCAGCCAGACGACTTCTTTAATTCTAAATATGTTCGTATTCTTTTGATCGCAGTCCGCGTGAAAGATTTTGATTTCAAACCATATCTAACTCTTCTGATTCAAGAATTATTCACTTTTCCTTAAACCGGAATCGAAGTTTTTTGGTCTATATGTCTAAGCCTGAAAAATATCCGTATAGCTTATTTCAAAAAGTGGCCTGGGGGGATATGGATGCCTTCGGACATGTAAATAACGTGGTTTATGCGAAGTATTTTGAGACTGCACGCGCCTCTTTTTTCGAAGAAAGGAAGCTTTGGGAATCTCCCCAGAAGCCGAATGAGGGAGGTCCGGTGATAACTCACATCGAGATGGATTATCGCAAGCAGGTTCGTTTTCCCGAAACGATTGAAATAACGATAAAAGTGGAATCCGCGGGAAATCGTTCCTTTTCAATGCTCTGTACGATGTGGAATGCGGCAGGGGAATGCGTCTTGACGGGTCATGCGGATTTTCTATGGTTTAACTTCTTAACCGGACGGCCAACAGCGATTCCTGATGTCTACAAGGAGCATTTTTTTCAACAAGCGGGAGGATGAGCTCGCGTTAACCGGTTTAAAGGGATTTCTATATCAAGAATCTCTTTCTAGATTTCGCTTTGCACTTTCCTTATTCGCCTTTTTTGCCGGATTCGGATTACTATTCGGCGATCCTTCACAAAACGGATTAAATGACCCCCGCTGGATTAGGATCCTTCACGTTTCGCTGATAATACTTTCCTTTTTTTGCAGCTATTGGATACGCACGTTTCGAAATATCAGCGAATATATTCTGCTGTTTCACTTCGGATTAATGAGTATCCATTCCTATTATCTTTTATATTCGAACGGTCTCTATCTAGGCTATTTGTTCGGATTGATTTTAGTAAGCCTAAGCGCAGGAGTTTCGTTTAATAACAGAAAGTTACTCATCCCTTATCTATTGGTTTTTCTTTCGGTTGCTATTTTTGTGGGGATTAACTGCGTTAATCCTAGAATCGAAGTCGGAATGTATTATTTTGGAATTCTATCCTCTTCCATCTTGGCGGTTCTTATATTGGGATTTCGACTCAAGACATTCGATACGCTGGTACAGGCAGACGCACAATTGGAGAAATTCCAGGCGAATATAGAGGAGGAACTCCAACTCGCACAATCGACTCAAAAAAGTTTGGTAGATTTGGAATTTCCGGAAACCGGCTCCTTTAGAATTCATTCCTACTTTAGACCCTTAGTAAGCGTAGGCGGTGATTTGATAAAATCTGAGGCCGGCGCGGATGGAAAATTGAATTTCTTTTTTGCGGACGCTGCCGGCCATGGAATTTCCGCGGCGATGGTCTCGGCTATGGCGGTCATGGCATTTAAGATGACAGCTCCTCAAACGGATTCGCCTGCCAGAGCATTATCCCTAATTCACGAATCTCTAATGACTATGATCGGCGGTTTTTTTATAACAGCAGTGTATCTGCGGTTGGATCCTGAAACGAAAGAGCTAGTTTACGCTTATGCGGGACATCATCCGGCGGTACTGATCGAAGATAACGGAAATGTCTCTCAGTTGGAAGGGCGGGGAACGGTTTTGTTGGCCTTACCGCAACTTCGAAATAAAGATTATAGTAGGATCTTAAAATCGGGAGATCGCATTCTCCTCTTTTCGGACGGCTTATTTGAATTCTTCGGGGAGGGACGAGAATTTTTCGGCTACGACGCGTTCGTTTCTTTAGTTAAAAAGAATTCTGCGATGCGAGGGAAGCAATTGTTGAACGAGTTAGGCGAGGATATCGCTTCTCTTCATCGGTCAGCTATGCTGGACGATATGACCATGCTTCTTATCGAAGTGGTTTAGATCTATAAACCAACGGGAACTTAGAATTAAAAACCGCTTGCCCTAACTCCGAAACCGAGTAAGATTCCGGCCTATGTGTGATACATTTGTCGCTACTCCGGATATTACGGCTTCCGGGAAAATGATTTTCGGAAAGAATTCGGACAGGGAGCCGAATGAGGCACAATGTCTGGTTCGCTACCCGGCGAGAAAAAATTCCTCACATACGGTCAGAATCACTTATCGCGATATTCCTCAGGTAAAGGAGACCTATGAAATATTGGTTTCTAAACCCTTTCATATGTGGGGAGCCGAAATGGGCGCCAATTCAAAAGGAGTCGTCATCGGTAATGAAGCCGTTTTTACGAAGATCCGCATAGAGGGAAAGAATAAAGGTCTTACCGGAATGGATATGATTCGCGTCGCACTGGAGCGATCTCAGAATTCCAAGGATGCTCTTGAATTAATCGTCGATCTTATCGAGCAATTCGGCCAAGACGCGTGCGGCGGATATTTAAATAAGAAATTCTTTTATCATAATAGCTTTATTATCGCCGACGCCAAAGAAGCATACGTCCTGGAAACGGCGGGACGTTTTTGGGCGTGGAAAAAAATTAAAGGATTCTACTCCATTTCCAACGGATTAACGTTGGAATCCGATTACGATGATTTACATTCCGACGCGATCGATTATGCGCGTAGTCAAGGCTGGCTTGCAAAAGGGGCGACTTTTTCTTTTCGAGAATCCTTCTCGGATTCCTTTTACACTACATTCAGTAAATGTAAAGTACGAAGGGGCATAACTATGCGAGAAGGAAACTCCGTCGGTGAGAAAATGAGCGTCCGCAGAGCGATGGAAATACTGCGATTAGAAGGGCAAGGGGGCCCAAAATCGAAAGTAGGTGGTGGACCTGGCGGTTTTCCACCTAAGGATTCCGGATTTTCCCCGGCTAACTCCGGGATGGGTTCAGTATGCTTGCACGCGACGGGATTTATTGCTCCGAATCAAACGAACGGATCCTTTGTCGCGGAAATCGATGCCGACTCCGAACGTTCCCAGTTTTGGGCGACAGGGGCATCCATTCCGGCGATTTCCATTTTTCTCCCTTTCTCCATTCCTGGAAAGGCGGCATTAGAAGGTACGATCGTTCAACCCGGCGCTACCCCTGATACTTCGCTTTGGTGGAGTCACGAAACTTTGTATAGACTTTGTCTCAGAAATTATTCGGACGCCATTTCCGTTTTCGGAGCGGAATTAAAAGATGTGCAGGAATCCCTTTTGAGAAAAAGCCAAAGCATTCTCTCTAAAAAAGGGAAGGGTGCATCTTTGGATACTTTATCGGAGGATGCGATCGTCGGAGCCGTACGGTCGTATCAAAAATGGAGAATGCAGGTCGCCGAATTGGCCGTTAAGGGAAGGCTCTTCGCGCGTCCATGGTTCGATCCTCTTTACAGAGTTAGTTGGTTTTTATGGAATAAAAAAGCCAGAATTACCGATTCGGTGCTTACTGGGAAGGATCTACCTTTCGAGCCCGCATATTTATGAATTCCACCAAAAGTGAGAATGCCATTGCGAAGTAGATGTAACCCTTGGGGATATGAAAATGAAGTCCATCGGCAAATAACATGACTCCGATCATTATCAGAAATGATAAGGCCAAAATTTTCATGGTAGGGTGATTATTTATAAAATCGCTAACCGTTCCCGAAAAAATCAACATGATAACTAATGAAAGTATTACTGCGATTACCATTATATAAAAATCTCCGGATAGACCGACGGCAGTGATAATGGAATCGACTGAAAAGATGATATCTAGTATTATTATCTGTGTTACCACATTCGCAAAAGATGCTTTTTTCGGCTCCGACTGGGAACTTTTTTCTCCTAGTTCGATCTTATGGTGGATCTCGCTTGTGCTTTTGGCGATTAAGAAAAGGCCTCCCGATAACATGATTAAATCTCTTCCGGAAACGCTAAAGTTGGAGATAGCAATTAATTCATTCGTAAGATTTGCCAACCAGCTAACTGCGAATAATAGAACGATTCTTAATCCAAGCGCGGCTATCAATCCGACGCTCCGACCTTGTGCCCGGCGATTTTTCGGTAGTTTGCCCACGATGATGGATAGGAAAACGATATTATCGATTCCGAGAACGACTTCCATAGCAGTGAGAGAAAACAAGGCTATGAGAGAGTCTAATATTTGTGATTCCATTCGGAGAAGAAAATTGTATAGAAACCTAGAAATACAATCGATTTCCGACAGCACGGAAATGGCTGATTTTGGTCGTGCAAAATGAAATTCCTTCCGAAAGAATTTTTGTCTCATCCGGTAGAAGGTCGGCGATTGGTCGGAACCGTTCTGGGAGAAAATCTTCCGGCTAAACCCAGTTTATTAATCTTTCTTCGCCACCTTGGTTGTATTTTTTGCAGGGAAACAGTAGCCGATCTGAGATTAATGGCGGAATCGATGCCGGCTTTTCCTCCTGTGTTATTCATTTATCCCGATATGGCCCGCGACGGGGAGGAATTCTTTCAACGATTTTGGCCCGAAGCGAGCGCGATTGCTGATCCGAAAACGATTCTTTTCCGATTGGCCGAACTTCATGACGGGGGATTTCTCGAACTCGCAGGACCGGAGGTTTGGGTCAGTGCATTGCGTGCCGTTACAAAAGGGAATTTTTACGGAGTGCAGGGGCAGCACTTATTACAAATGCCGGGCGCCTTTCTCGTTTTAAAAGATAGGATCCTTTGGAAGCATACGTATCGTCATATAGGAGATCATCCGGATTGGACAAAATTACCGGGTTGCACTCCGATTCCTTCGGAGGATTTTGATCCGGGAATTCTTCCCGCATAAGATTTTTTCTTTTGCGAACCGATTTGAAGCGCATCGGAGTAGTCGTGCGAGTTCTTCAGCCGAGAAAAAAATCGGAAAATTACGCGTTAGCTAAGGAATGGCGGATAACGTGCACACTCCGCATTTCTGAATTGCTGGATAAAAATCTTCGGTTCTTTTGAATGAGTTCATGCTGAATCGAGATCAAAGATTAAACTTATCAGTTCAAGAATATTTTAATACGGGCAGGAAGGACGCGTTTCTGAAAGAAGCCTGGGTATGGGTTAGGGAGATTTGCCTAGGTCGATTTCAATTGGACGAGGATGCTAGTTCCGAAGTGACTTTACATCTGATCCAAAATGCGGATCGATGTTTGGAGATTTTTCAAACAAGAAACTATAGTAATTTCCCGGCGTACCTAACGGTTTTCATTAAGAATTTGATTTTAAATCAAAGGAAAAAGGAAATTTCCAAAGGAAGACGAGAGAAGTTAATCCTGATATCCGAAGAGCGCGGATATGATGAAGGCGACGACTTCGAAGGGAAGATCGTTTTGGAAGAGGAAAACGTCAGCGCTCTGGTACGGAAAACTTTGTCCGAACTTTCTCCGATAGCATGCCTGATCGTAAAGATGAGGCATCAAATTCGATTAAACTTGAGGGATATCCGGTTATTAAGATCCAGGTTGGATCTGATAGACTTCGAGCTTCGGACATATTTAAGGGAGGATGAAGAGGAGATCAGAACTCAAAGACTGAGGAGGAAAGCGATTTCGGATCAGTTATTGGTACTTTTTGGACGGATCCACTCGGCCGATCAAGATGAAGTAACTAAATGGAGGCAAAGGAAGAATGATCGACTCGGAAAAATGGATCGCATCAGCGACGAAAAAAGTTTTCGGCGAATTAGCGCTTATTTGAGTTTTAGCGAACATAGTGTTCGCCGAATTTATTACGATGCGATTCGAACGATTCGGGAGCGCGGTTATTGGAAGGAGATCGGAATTTCCAAAGTTGCGTAGCGATCGGTCATAGGTCCGGTTTGACGGTCGGTATCCAAAGTTTTTGAAAAATTTTGGATTTATTTCGTAAGGATGAAAGTTCTGCGAGCAGATTGGTAACGGCTCGATGGCCGGCTTCCATTCCTCGGGTAACGGAGCGATTTAATAATCTTGCACTCGTGCTCACCATGCTTAACTCGGAGATCTTCGGGGCAATGACTCGAATCTTAATTCCCTTAGGCGGCGATTGCATGATTTTCACCGCGCGATTGTACATCGTGTGGTGGACCTTCGTAATCATATGATAGAGTTTTTTATCCGACGGATACGAAAGCCATCCTTGGAAGTTAGGAATCGGATCCGAGAGATCTTCTTTCGGAGAATTCAGCACGACCGTTATATCCTTATAGCCGGCTTCGATTACTTTCTCTAAGGGAATCGGATCGGAAATACCTCCGTCTCCGAAGTATTCCTCCTCCAATTTCCATTTTCCTCGGGTGGCGATCGGCAGGGAGGTGGCGGCTTTCAATAAGTTCAATACATTCGAAGTCGTAGCTCGGACATATTCGGCCCTGATTTTAGCTAAATTGGTTACGACGACGTAGAAAGGAGTTGTCTCTTTTTTCTCCAGATATTCGGAAGGAAGGCGATACTTGGCGCCGAATAAATAATCGATCAAATATTCCTGATCCAGAATTGTTTTACCTTTAAACGGGTTCAGTAGGTTGATGAGCTTATTTCCAACTAATTCTTTTCTCCAAATATCCAGAATTCGGAGACTTTCTTCTTGGCCCGCCTCGTAACCGGTAGTATAATAGGCTGCCGCACAGGATCCCGATGACACTCCTACGATTAAATCGAAGAATGTCGAGGGTACATACTGATTTAAGGCGTATAAGGCTCCCCCTGCGAACGATCCTTTCATACCGCCCCCTGCAACTACCAGGGCTCTAGACTGTTTTTTTGCGTGGGGAAGGCCGTTTGAACCTGTGGATTTATCAAATTTCCCGGGCGAAAAATAAGAACTCATTGAATTCTATGATTTGAGGAAGAGCCGGTTTCGCAAGCAGGATGCGCGGCACTTCGTTCAAAACTCGTATCGATTTTTCGACAATTTCCCCTCTTTTTTGCAACCTTATATGTCCCATTTTCTTGTTCGTAAGTAACACAAATGGCATAATTAGTGTGCAAAAAGTGGGAATTTATTCTTTTAAGAATTGACTTAGGGATTCTTCCTAACAATCGTCTAAGAAGCATATGCAATTCGCCGTTGTAAATACTGGGGAACGGAATGGGGGAAGATTTAAGATTTTCCAATCTGCGATTCTGAGTACCCTGCTGTATTGCCTTGCGATGGACGCCGTAATAGATACGATCGATATCTTGGATGGCGATTGGTCCGGGGTTAGCCGAGAAGTTTTAATTCTAAAGACGCAAAGGCATAATGTTCATGAGCGGGAAGGCCTTTACACCGGGTCTTATTTCGAAGCTCAAACCAAAAGTGAATCCGAGGGGGAATATCTACCTCTCCACGGTTTCCGATTAGTCCAATCCGGATCGACTAGCTTTTTTATCGATATCTCGGGAGGATTAAAAATCTTCCCTCTTCTACTCTATATTCTTCTCTCACTCCCGCCTCCAATATCAACTTAACCTAGAACATTGATCAGTTTCGAATTTGGGAAAAAACTATATACCCGGATTCGGCGGATGGAAGGGTGCGGGTGTACTACGCCGCTCTACTTCTTTGTTAGAAAAAGAGGAAATATTATTTTTATGTCAATTATTCATACTAAAGATCTGGTAAAGCCAATCGAAAATGGTAAAATGGAGCTAGAAAAGGAACTCGGATACGAATTTTACGGAAGGCATTTAATGACCGATTTTGTCGGATGCCAAATCGATTTAGACGATGCCGAGCAGATTGCTAAGGATATGGAAGAAGCGATCGTTTCGATCGGAGCTACGATTCTGAATAAGGTGGAACATCGGTTTGACCCGCACGGAGTAACGATTCTATTCTTGCTTTCGGAATCGCATGCAAGTATCCACACGTATCCAGAATTCAACTCCTGCTTTTTAGATATATTTACTTGCGGTAAAACGATCGATGTGATTCCTTTCGGCGCTTATCTGCAAAATTTATGGAAACCTACAAAGGTAATCAATCGTTATGAGGAGCGCTCTGCCTAAGACAGAGGCTAAAGGAAAGTAAAATGGATTCGACTACAAAGTCGTGGTTTACCGAGCAGGTAGACTATCGAGAAATGCACCAGTTCTTAAAAGAGAAGAACTCAACGAGCTTCCGGACGGAGTTCCAACAAGTTGAGCTGCACAATCTTACTGCTTTTGGAAGAACAATGGTGCTGGATGGAGCGGTACAATCTGCCGAGGCTGACGAGCATTTGTTTCATGAGTGCTTGGTTCAGCCGGCGATGTTAGCTCATCCCGAACCTAAGAAAGTTCTGATTTTGGGGGGCGGCGAAGGAGCGACTCTTCGGGAAGTTCTTAAACACCCGAGCGTAGAATTGGCTGTAATGGTGGATATTGACGGGCAATTCGTGGATTTTTGCAAAGACAAACTACCGGATTGGAATTCGGCAGCGTTTTCCGATTCGCGTACAAAGTTATTGCATATGGATGGCCGGAAGTATCTGGAAGAAACGAATGAAACTTTCGACGTTATCATCACGGACATCACCGACATTCTTTTGGACGGACCTGCGATCCGATTGTATACCCGTGAATTCTATGCACTTTGCGCTAAGAAATTAAATAAGGACGGATATCTGGCTCTCCAAGCGCTGGAACTTTCGCCTTCGGTATGGGAACAGCATGCTACTCTACGGAGAACGATTCGCCAATCTTTCTCATCCGTGGAAAGTTATAGTATATATGTTCCATCATTTACTTCAACTTGGGGATTTATCATCGCTTCCAATACGGGAAATCCGATTCTTTCCACCGAAGTTTTGGTACAAAAACTGGAAAAAAGAAATCTACCTTCGAAACTATTTGCGTTCGACGAAATTACTTATAAGGGAATTTTTTCCTTATCAAAGGATCTACGTAAATATCTAACTCTGGACGGTTCCATCTTGGAAGACGGACAGCCTTTAAAATTCTTTCCTAGAGACAGAGAATTCAGAAAGGGGGATAAAAAGTGACCCAGAGCCAAATGCTCTTTAGGGTGTATTTCTTATCTCGAAGCAAAACCGACTCCGGGCTACCTGCTGGAATCGGCTCCATTTCATCTCCAACAAAACGGGCATGGACTCTCGGCTTTCCTTTTGATTGCGTTGTGATTGAAGGGAATGGCTCGGGCGAGGAAGGCGATATTCTTTTTGTCGAAGACTGGCTTAAAAAAAGCGGTTACGGATATTCGATCGCCGAGATGTCCAGATGGATTCGATTAGATAAAGAAAGAGGAAATTCGCGACAAAAGGAAACGACCACCCTTTTTGCGGCTAGGGCCGCGCTTATCGCTTTTTTTGAAAATGCAGGTTCTTTTTTGGAGCAGTCCAAAGAGTGGGTGGTTCGAAGTTTATCGAAATATTCTAAAGTGACCACGTTACAATTACTAACCGCGGACGAAATTCGGGAAAAACATGACCGCAGTCTAACGTTACTTGTTAAGTTAGAATCAACTTGTTCTTTACTTACGGAACCATTCAACACAAACTGGAAAGAGTTACGAGAATTCGGAGCGGGAAAGCAAGGACCGACCGTAGAAGAGTTGGAATCCTTGATGGGATCTTGGGAATCCATCCAGGAAGCTTTGGAACTACTTTTGGAAAGAGTTTCCGAAAAGAAGTTTTTATTCTGGGAAATGCTCGCCGAATACATGATCGTAGTTCTCATCCTTCTAGAACTAGTGATAGGGATAATGGACTACCTACATACTTAAATAAGGTATCGAATGCAACTTTGTTCACATAGGTCTCGTGCAAAAGTTGCGTTCGTCTTACTTTTTTTTTGCGTGACTTCCGCATTATACGTGCTGACCGCACAAAACTCCTCTTCTCCTTTCGGTCCCAAAAATTCAAAACGGGAAAAACCGAGTTCAGCTCAAAAGGTTCAAAACGGAAAGGCCAACCCGGGTTCGAATGGTAAGGACATAAAGAAACAAACGAAGCTCGATGCCAAAGCTGCGGAAGAGCAAGAGGGCGATGACGACGAAGAAGAGAATCATCCTCCTCTCCTTGCGAAACAATCGGACAAGGAAGAAGACGACGAAGAAGATGATAAGATCGAAGTTAACGTAGAATTTGCCACTGACTTTGTTTTTAGAGGGAATACGTTCGGGAGCGAATCCATCAGTCAAAGGGATAACATCGCTTACAAATCGTTCTTGCCGGCTTATACCTTTCAACCTTCGATCGAAATTCCCGTAACGGATCGGCTTACCGTTGAATTTTGGTTTAACTTGTTCCTAAACCACCTGGGAAATCGCGATTCGGATCAAAGGTTTTTGCAAAACGGTCCCGGAGGACCTGAGCTGTTAGGTTATTATCAACCTGCGTTAATGCAAGGGCAGCTTCCTTTCGACCCAAGGTATGTTCATCCTTATAAGGAGGATAACGGCCTAAAGTGGGATAACGGAGGGGAAATCGAGGTCACTTATGAGCTTAGCAAATCGAAATTCGGAAATATAAACGTAGGGTTCTTTTCCTATAATACGTTTCTCGCGAAAGATCGATTTTCCTGGACGCAATTCTTTGTGAATTGGGAAATTCCGGTCGCTAAATTTTTAAATCCGAAACTTTCCTTTTATAAAACGACCGACCCCGATAATCTTTCGGCAACGACTGGAATTAACAAAGGTTGGGGGTATATTCCATTCGAATTAAGTCATGAATTTAAGTTTCGCGAATCGATGAAGCTTTCTCTTTCAACTTCGATCGGATACATCATCAGGAATAATCCTGCGGATAATCGATCCGGATTTTCGGATATAACCACTACGGCGAAATATTCGATCGGGTCTTTTTTTCTTTCGGCGAATGTCGCTTACCGACCGGATTTGGAGATTTACGACAACAGTTACTATTTCGATAATATTAGAGGCCGTTATCAAAATGAGGATGGGCTTACGGTCGACCCGTCCAAACAATACGGGATGTATAATAACGCCTTTAAGCAAGCCGTCTATAATAACGTTCATGATCCGATCGCTCAGAAAGTGATCATAGATTCCTATCAGAGTCAATCTATTGTTCGAGCGATCTACTACTTCTCGATAGGTTATACAAAATATTTATAGCTTCCGCCAATCGACGAATTAGTCGTCGATTCGCAAGTTTGGCCCCCTGAATCCTAGGAAAAATTCCGATAGAATATTATTATTTTATTATACATTAGCAATCCAAGGCGTTCGAGACGCGTGTGGACGGCCGTAATGGATAAATAATAGTCACAGCGAGACTTACATTTAATCAGAATAATTTTCACTATTTACGTAGAATTTCAGCGTGGTTGTTGGTTAAAAAATATAAAAAGGTATTGACCGGTGTGGAGACGTAATTATTGTGGATAACGCACCTGAGAGAGGCGCCCGAGAGGGAGAGTGCTTGAGGGAAGTAGAAGTTCTTTGAAAACGAATAGAGTAGCGTGACCCGCGATTGATCTTGAAAGAGATTGATCGCATTTAGGATGATTCGACCTGAATCATTCTGAACCCGAAAAAACACAATTCCAGCGAAACCTGAAATAAGGTTTTCAGTTCCGGAATAGACCGGTTTGATACCCGGTCACCAGATAGACGCTCTAATTTAATATTGCCCGCAAGGGTGATATCAACACGGAGAGTTTGATCCTGGCTCAGAACTAACGCTGGCGGCGCGTCTTAAACATGCAAGTCGAGCGGGGTAGCAATACCTAGCGGCGAACGGGTGAGTAACACGTGGGTAATCTTCCTCCGAGTCTGGGATAACTTTCCGAAAGGAAAGCTAATACCGGATAGTCCTGTTGGATCACAAGATTTGATAGGTAAAGATTTATTGCTTGGAGATGAGCCCGCGGCCGATTAGCTAGTTGGTGAGGTAATGGCTCACCAAGGCGACGATCGGTAGCCGGCCTGAGAGGGTGTCCGGCCACAATGGAACTGAGACACGGTCCATACTCCTACGGGAGGCAGCAGTTAAGAATCTTGCTCAATGGGGGAAACCCTGAAGCAGCGACGCCGCGTGAA